>SVLW01000006.1 GCA_015067705.1 Oscillospiraceae bacterium | reverse complement strand
GTCGTTGATGCCAAGCTCGGTGGTATGTTCCTTCATCCAGCAAAGAGCAGCATGGCAATCCTCCAGTGCAGCGGGATATGATGCTTCGATGGACAGGCGGTAATTGACGCACACCACCACCGCGCCGTATTTTTTCACCAGCGCCAGTGGCCGGGAAAAAAAGGCCATCTCCGCCATGCCGGTGGCGTAACCACCGCCGTGTATCCAGAGAACGCCCGGGGTTCGGGTCGGCTCTTTCTTCGCCACAGTTGGGCGGAAAATCAGTATCTTGATATCCCGTCCGGTGGATGGGATTTTTCGTTTTTCGACAGTGTATTTCTTCATTCGTTACGCTCCCAGCAGGCTCTGGTCAAAAGCAAACAGCGCCTCGTTGATGGCGAAGACATCGTAGTTTTTCTGCTTGATGAAATACTCGATGATGACGTCGAATTTACTGCTGCGACTCAGGGCAAAACCAGCACGGGCGATAAAGTCCCTGGTTTCCTCCAAGTCCAACTCCAGCGCAATGGCGAAGGCAATCGCTGTGGCCTTGGACGGCTTGTAGTCCGGGTTGTTGCGGATCTTGGAGAACAGCTTGCGGTCCACGTTAGCCTTTTTGTAGATCTCGGAATCCTTTTTGCCAGTGCGGTCGATGAGCATCAGCAGAGTTTCGGAGAAGCCTGCATCCAGCTCGTCGAGCATATCGTCCAAGCTGCCGCCGGCAATGCTCATGGCCATAGGTGCGCAGGGCGCAGCCATAAAGTCGGGAGCCGCATCCTCGCAGACCATGCTCTTTTTTCCCAGACGGTTCAGCCTGCGCAGACGCTCACGGCGGGAGTCGGTGTGCTCGTCCACATAGTGGTCGTCGATGTACTCGGCAATATCGGCGAACAGCTTGCCGCTGATCTGATAAGCGGCGCGGTCGAAGATGACAATATAGACCATCATGTCGTTCTCCATGAGGAACTCGCCGATGGTATCAACCGCCACGCGCAGTGCCTGGTCCTTTGGATAGCCGAAGATGCCGGAGGAAATCAGCGGGAAGGCCACCGTTTCGCACTTGTGTTCCTTCGCCAGCACAAGGCTCGTCCGATAGCAGGAAACAAGTTTTTCTTTTTCTCCGTATTGACCACCGTTCCATATAGGGCCGACCGTATGTATCACATACTTGCAGGGCAGTCGGTATGCCCTGGTGATTTTAGTGTCACCGGTCTTGCAACCGCCCAACGTCCGGCACTCGGCCAGCAACTCCGGCCCCGCTGCACGATGGATGCAGCCGTCCACACCGCCACCACCTAAGAGGGATTCCTATGCAGCGTTGACAATGGCATCCACGGTCATTTTTGTTATGTCGTTGCGAACAATTTCAAGAGGCATTAATCTATCACCTTAACATTACGCATGTTGTGAAACAACCCCACGGCACATTACTTAGCACTCATTGCTTCTATTAGACTTTTCGCAAAATCTTTCGCGCCTGAGAGAAGTTTTTTACGAAGTGCATTGGTATTGTCAGCAGCCTTCTCAGATGCAAACATACCCCTGTTACGTTTAAATACACCATTTACTTTGTCACTATCCGCAGGGACTTCAAAAACATTGACAAGCAAATGAATCACATCTTCGACAGTAAACCATTCACCTTTTCCTTCGTTAGTGACAATATACATCGCCATAATAACCTGTTCTTTGGCGCTTGAGAAGGATTTAACGGCAGGATAATCTTTGGTGTTAAGATCATCGGCGTTAATAGATGCATATACTTCGGAAATCTTCGGTGCAGTTTTCTTTGCTTTAGAGCGGGGCTTTTTCTTTTCACTAGAATCCCCTTTCGGAATATAAGATTCTACATATGCAATGCCATCATTAGTCAGCATATAGTAATTCCCGCTTTTTACATCTGCAGGCTTGGGCGCATCCATAATACAGCCCTTTTCTGCAAGCCGAAACGTTGACATGCTCGGATTTTTAGGCATCGCTCGCCGAGCTTCCGCATAATAATGCTTCACATCATCAATCGAAAAAGATTTCTTTCCATTTTTCTTCTCATCAAAATAAGCAGAGAACAGAACAAAGTCCTGCTCACTAAGAACTCCATATTTTTTCAAAAAGGAAGCGAGACTTGTGCGAGAAAAATCATTTTCTGGTTGATAAGGCGTTGCGCCAGACTCATCTGGCATACCAGCCTCAAGCAACACCGGTTGTGTCACAGATTCAATATAAGGCGGACGCTCAACAACAGCCTGTGTCCTTACCATTGCATCAACAGCAGCAGGCAATACCGCATTCATAAAATTGATGCGCTGCTGTTCAACAGCTTCGGCAGGGCCCTCTGCCTCAAATTCAATTCCACCCACTTTGTATTTTAGCTTTAAGACTTCGCTCATTTGTGCAATCCTCCTTACATCAAACCTGCACGGTTATATAGATCTTCCATCATGACACGGTAATCGCGAGCAACATTGTCAATATCGAGTTTTCCCGCAGTATAAGTAATACTGTGAGCAGAATTGTTGCCAACTTCACGAAATGCATCGAAGTTCTTGGATATTCTCGCAGGAATTCCAAGTGCCTTATTCTGAACAGCATCTTTCACAATAGCTTCCAGCATTTTGTGGCTGCCGTCCGGCTTGGCAATGTCCGCTTCAATCCCGTTTTTTTGATAAGCTAACACCAGAAGCACCTCAAAAAGTCTGCGCATCAGAACAGCACATGCATCATAGCAGTTGTTCCCGTAAGTGAAATTGATTTGCTGGATCAGGCGATCTAAATAATTGCGTTTCCCACAAAACTTCACTTCCTCGATCAGTTCATCATGGGATTTAATGATCACCGTATCAACCCATAAAGCTCCATAGTCACGTTCTAGCGTCTGCAATACAGCAGGAACAAATTCCAGTACATTCTTTTTGGTTTTGGGGGTAAGAAACACTTTACCTTTCCCTTTGGTAAGGTGATCCTTCAGGCGAGAGGTATTTGGTCTACTGAATCCGCACTCCTCCATCCAGGCTGCCACATTTGAAATGGAAAACAGAGTTTCTCCATTTTCCATATAGTGATAGAAGCACAAAAGTGTCGCTCGTTCTATTTCTGTTTTTTTCTGGAGATTCACAGATTCCATGTAGTCTAAAATTTTCATTTTCTCTCATCTCACAAATTAATAATCTAGCAGCAAACTTACAGAGCCGCCGCCATTGCAATTAGAATGACTAAAAAGAATTTCCATTAGAGACCACCGACCCATCTCTCAAATTTCAGACGAGTATTTTCAGATACTTTTATTTAGTTCCGTCAAATGTACCAATAAATCTCTAGAATACTTTTTTTCTTGCTCTAACAGCCGCGCACCTCGGTCAAGGTGTGCCTTCACGTATGTCGGAAAATATTCTTCATCTGAAATGTGGCGCCCTTCTTGAAGCTCAATCAAACATTTATAGAGAGTATCTGCATCTCCGGTAATCGTTTGCCGATTTAGCTCCCTTCCCATATTATCTAAATATAGCTCAAGTTCCATTAACGAGCCTTGCCGGATTGACAAAGAAAGCGCAAGGCGCATGAGAGTGGGCCAAGGGAGCCGTTCACTTGCTTCAATGCGGTTAAAGATCTCCTCGGTCTGTTGAGACGTTTTTAGTTTAAATGCCATTATTCCACCTCAAAATAACTTCCTTCGGAAATGCGGGTGCGTTTATCCTCTCCATATTCAAGCATATAAACATTTGCAATTTGCTGATCCAGGGAAGCGATATGCTCGTAACGCAACTCCTCGTTTGTCGAAAGTACAAAAAGCTGACCTTGAAGCTCTTTAAAGAACTTTTCCGTTATATTAGCACGATGTTCGGTGTCGATTCTCGCAAACGGCGTATCAATGATGAACGGAAGTTCATTATGGCTTTGATTCATAATGGCCCAATACAACGACATCACTAAAACCTGTTTTTCGCCGTTAGAAAAGCGGCTGTGATCCAGTTCAACGGGTAGTGTAATCGTATCTTCAGGGTACTCAGCTAAAACAAAACCGAGAGAATTCTCTGTTGTGCCTAGCTGCTCAATGAGTGCTCGATAGCCAATACTCTTCAAGCTGCCTTTTAATGCGGAAGCTCCATGCTTACGGGCTGTTAGTTTTAGCGCAGCTACCTCCACCGCTTGATGCCGAACAAGATGTAAAGAGAAATCGCGATCAATGTGAATATAATCCACAAAATCATCTTTACGGATCAGTTCCTTAAACTTTTGATTTAGATCACGCTCAACATCAGCAATCAACCTTTTGTACTGCTGATCCTGGAGCTCTTCGACTAGAAGAAGCACTCGATCTGACAATGCAGAAACAGATTGCTTTTTCAGTTCGGCTTCTAGAGCCTTTCGACTTGCATCCAAGGCTTTCTTGAGTGTTGCAATTTCCTCTTGTATAGTTACTAACTCAGAAGCGTTTTTCTCTTGCTGACTTCTAGCTTTTTTAATCAATGCCGTGAGTTCTGCGACTCGCTCAATATGTCCTTCAAAATTCTCAATAGAGCTTTTCTGTAACTTCTCTCGCAACTCAGCGCTACGCTGAATAGACTCCTCGATTCTACGACGATCCTTACTAATTGCCGAAGTTTTAAACTCTTCAATAGAAGTAATCTTATTTAGAATTGAAACACTTTCATCTTCTGACAGCTTAAAAATTGGTTCTTTAGATTCAAGTTCACGGTTCTCGAAAAAGGTTTGAATAGCATTCATGATAATGGTGGCATCAGTAGAAGTATCTTGACTGCTAGTCTTTTTCACCGCATTGGACACGCACCGCTTAAATCGTGCAGTGTTAAGTGAATCCTGAAGCACCCTATACGCTTGCAATTCTTTCTCGGTATTAATTTGTTCGCGAACTGCTATGAGCAAATCTTTCACTATCAGGAACGGCAGAATATCTGCAGCCATCCCTTTGAGATTCCAATTTAGCCGTTCTCTACGTTCCTCTTCATCTTTTAGGCTACGCTGCAAATCTTTCCATTCTTCCAGTGTTACGCCGCCGCTCGAAGCATACTCCTCGTTTTCCCTTCTGAGATCAGCTTCGAGTCGCTCAACATCTAGAACAATCTCTTGTTGCTCACTTAGCAGAGCATCTTCTTTCTGGGCATATTTTGCTAATGCATCTTTTTGATCTGCATAATTTTGAGCAACAGACTCATTGTCAGATTCAACGCCACTAAGGAGGCGGCGGACATTGTTGTACAGAATTTCGTACGTGTCATTTCCACTGAGTACAAGTAGTGCATCTTTTACATTGTTGTGCTGCTCATCAAGGAAATAATCTGCAATTTTTTCGCCATCAAAGAAGTACAGCTTGTGGAGTTCTGGCGGAATAAGATGAAGCAAATAATTTTGAAAATTCAGAGATGCTTCTTCATCTAGCAATTCCCCATTTTGAGTAACCGTGAACGTTTCATTGATAATGCTATTGCTCCATGTCCATGCACGAATAACCTCGTAGCAATCTGTGTCAATTCTGCTCTCAGAAAAACAAATCTTAATATGAGCACTTTTGGATTCATCCAATCGAGCCTGGTTGTTAATCAGATCATATATTTCTTTTAAATATCGTTTACCAGAGGTCTTAAACCCAAAGGATGCATGACCATAAAGGCAAATCTGCATAGCAGTAAAGAGGGTTGTCTTGCCGGCACCGTTTTTGCCACCTACAATAACAATCCGCTTAGATGAATCATCCGACATAAACTCAAAAGAATTTACGTCTTCATACGATCCAAAGTTATAAAGTTCAATTCGTTCAATTCTCATCTTCAAGACCTTCTTGGATATTGCTGTAATGCAACCAGCCCTGGTTCATAATCTTCTCAACTTCACGTGCGCTAACAGCGGATCGAGTATAGAACTTTGTGTTATCCACACCGATTAAGAGCTTAGATACAAGTTCGAATGGAATATCATATTTTTGGCACAGTCCGTTAATTATGGCTATAGTTTCTTCATCATACTTTGCATGTTTGAACTGATCCCATGGAAGCCGAGTGTGACGGACTTCATAGTAAATATCGACCAGTGCGCGTCTGGACAGGTCGCCCTCGTCCTCCCACATTTTGTCGATCATTTTGAGTTCATCCATTGTGATTAACTCATAGCCCGTTTCGTCCTCTAGCTGTAGCAATTTACGCAGTATTTCTTTGCGGGTCTGCAAAGTAAACGGACCACGTCCGAACTCACCTTCAGCATTGAAGTATACGGAGCCGTTTCTGCGTCGCCAATCACGAGCTTCCGGTGTTGCACGTAGCTCAACCAACCAATTTCGGAATCTTCGCAGTGGGATCAATCTCTCTGCTCCGTGGTCAATAAAGTTCTGCAAAGACTTGTCCTCTTTGACCATGGTACAGCACCAACAGCCAAATCGAGAGTTTCCAGTGATAGGAATCTTATCCTTATCAACTTCACCAACAACACTCTTCTCTTCACCGAGCTGCTCGCCCTGATATAAACTGAATAGGTATTTATTATCTGTCCCCCATGCACTCTGTGCGTCGTCTTTCAGCAGATACTCCCACACAACAGCGTTGTCGATTTCTGTCAACGGGTTATATACATATGCTTTAGGGATTGAAACATGCGGAGACAGAATCTTGCCTTCGATTTCATGGGCAGAAATACTCTTGGATCTCGCTGCACTTTCTGCTTTACGGACCCCCAAAAGGATTACGATCTCGCCATCTTTTTTGATCGTGTCATAGGTAAACTTATTTGAGGGATTGATTTTTAGCCGTTCTGTGCACCACCTAAAGCCTGGGGCTTCAGGTGTAGGATAACCTAATCCGATTACTAGCGACCAAAAAGTCTGTCTAGTTTCGGGATGAAGCATATGTGCTTCTACGTTAAGTTTTTCAGCTTCACTTGCGGCATTAATCGCACGATTCATCCGATACATGTAGTCTTTTACAATAGGGTTTTCGACCATTGTGTCAGATGTAACAACATAAACCTTTTTTGTGCGTTCTTCGGGCATTAATGTACGAAGCATTTCAAACACGAGTTGGCACAGCAGAGTAGAGTCCTTTCCTCCGCTATATCCAAGCATCCATGGTCTTTGATCGTGCTTGTACACGAGCCGCATTTCTTCAATTATTGTCTTAAATTCATCAAACATGATACTTATTTCCCTTTGATAAACTTGTCTTCATATGACTGATCTTCATTATCCAACGGAATACCGATTACCATCTTTATAACGTTGCATGCCAGTCTTGCTGCATCTGTACTATTGATAATCTTTCCATTAGCTCGAATCACACGGTCTTTCCAGCAATCAGCACTTCTTAGCCAATCAACATTTGCAATTATAGAAACGCTTTGCTCCAAATCAACCTCGGAATGCATAAAATAATAGTTGCCCAAAACACCTAACGCCTGAATAATGATTGCCTGAGTGACAATGTACTGCTCCCGCAGATCAACTTTACTCAAAACTTTGTTGGATAGCTCGTTCCACGGAACAATGTGCTTAGCAATTGCGCTCCAGTATCGTTTCAGGAATTCCTCCGTTGAGTCATCACATTCTGCACGTTTGAGGATCTTTTTGTTGGCCTTATAGAAAGTATTCAGCGTAAAGAAATTGGAAGAAAACTTGCCTAAAATATCTTTTTCCTTATCCGTATATTGATTAAAGAACTCAATATCACCAATAACTCGACGAGTTATTACCGCTAAGGCATCGCGCGAGTCATAGAGCTCAGCAATAGAATTGGATGTCTTAACAGCATGCTTGTTCAAATCTGTAAACATCTGCTGACTATGCTCCAGTCCTTTATCTTCATACAAAACAACAGAAATCGTTTCTGTACTTAACGACTCATCTTCACCAATCGCCTCAATAATGGAGGCTTTTCGATGCTGTCCATCTACGATCATAAAACGAGCATCCATCGAAACCTCTAAAATGCCAAGGTCGCCGGAACCATCGGAAGCAACAAACTCATGTTCCCCGTCGATCGCAGCAGCCAACGCAGAAAAAACATAGGAATCCCTGTTGTCCAGGATATAATCTTTAATCACCGGAATACGAGCCGTGTTAAGGCGTCGCTGGGCACGATACTCTGGCGGCACATACTCATCATCATTGCCAAACAGCCGTCCTAAAAGGCGAAGAGGGATCATCGCGATATAATAGGGCTTACCAGCCTGTAAACCTTTTACTGCAGGAAAGCGATAACAAAAATCCATAGCGCGCCTCCAATTACTTAAGTATAGGTATATTATATACTTAAGTAGCGCGTATATCAAGCCCTAATTGTAAAAAGCAAGCAGTCTTGTTCATTCCAAAAAACTGCTTGCTTTTACTGTCAGGATTATTCATTATACAACTTCAGTATTTCGCGAAAAAGCTCTACAGGATCTACTTCCAAAGCGTAGGCATGTTTTATAAGCATTTCTACACTAATCCAGTTTTTCCCATTTTCAATATTGGCTAAATGCCTGCACGAAATCCAAGGTTCCTCCTCATATAATTCAAGGCTTCGCTCAGCGATGAATTTCTCTCGACTACTATATCGCTTACCAAGAGCCATCCGTTTTTCTGTTAAGAGATTTCCTATCCTCACGAGTTTTTCGTCGTAGCCAGTTCGTTCCGCCATTATATCCCTCCAAAATGCACCATGGTTCATTGTATTTCTTCCAATTTTATTCTATCATATAGACACACACAAAGCAAATGCTTTCGTGTAGATAAAACAAAGGAGAAATAAAACATGAGTAAAGAAAAACTGCAATTCAAAGTTCACTCCGTACGCACAATGTCCTCCCCTTATAGCAAAGAAGACAAGGACGAAAGCACGCTAGAAACCATTTACTACCTCTTGGTGAATATGCGAGATCTTCCGGAAGGGATTCCCTTGGACGTAAATCCCAGGAAACCCAAAATGAACACCAATGTTGGCAAGGGATTGATCGCAGCGGTAAAAGAACCAGAGACTGATTTTTACATCAACAACCGCGGAATTGTTATTTCCGCTAAATCTCTGGCATTCGATCCTTCAAATTCTGTCGTTACAATCGATATCGGTGATCAGGATAACGGACTTGATCAGGATCTGTACGGTATCCTGGATGGTGGCCATACATATACCGCCATCATTAGGAGTCGCGACGAAATTCCTTCGGATTTGGACAAATATGTTCGTGTAGAAGTCATCACGAATGTCCAAAACATTACTCGCCTTTCTGACGCGCGCAATACATCCATGCAGGTTTCTGACATCGCCCTTTTTAACCTGGATGAGAAATTTGAGGATGTTCGCAACTCAATTAGTGAGCAGCCGTTTGCTGACAGAATTGCGTACAAAGACAACGAGGATAAGGATATCCATGTATCCGCTTTGCTCCGTCTTTTATACGCTTTTGACATCGAGCGCTATCCTGACGATTCCACTGCACCAGTGCAGAGTTTTTCTGGAAAAGCTCAGGTATTCAAACGCTATAGCGCTGCTTACGATACCCAGTTCTATAAGTCCCTTACCAAGCAGCTTCCCAAGCTGGCCAAGCTGTACGACCTCATCGAGATTGAACTGCCTCAGAAGTACAAAGAGTATAAAGAAGCTCAAGGTGTGAAACCGCGCTTCGGACATGTGCGTGGAATTGAAAGCCTGGACAAAGCGGTTCCCTCTGCTATCTTTGCTACTCCTACTAAGTATCAAATTTCCAGTGGCTATATCTACCCGATTTTTGGTGCCTTCCGCAGTCTGCTGAAGTATGATGAGACTACTGGAGAAGTGTCGTGGCTGTTTGATCCGATCGATATGTGGAATGAAATCGGCACCAGCCTAGTTCAGAACACCTTTGAAACTTCCAGTAATCCTCAGATGGCAGGCAAGGACAAACAGCTGTGGCTCGCGAATTATCGAATCGTTGAAACACAGAGCCTTCGCAAACTGCTTCAGAGCCGCCACTAATCATAGATGGGAATCCTTCGCATGAAGGATTCCCATCGTCTTGTACCGAGGACAAAGCCGATATTCTTTGATACAGCAGCCCAAATTTTGTCCGCTGTTCACCGCAGAAAAACGTTGACTTCCTGGCAAACCTAAGTTACCATACCACCAACCTGGGGACTCCCAGAGATGACGAACGCCCTGCTGCATTTCACTCTTGCAGCAGGGCGGTTTTAATACCACAGGAATACTACAGACAAACAGAAACACGTGGATACAAGGCACACGAAATACCTTCAAAAGTTCTGAAAGTTACACAATATCACGCAAAATCACTACTTATCACATAGTAGCACAACGATTTTGGGCTTTGGGAGCAGGATGCCGCAGGTTCGAATCCTGTCACTCGGACCAAACCGCCTCTGAAACCATAGGTTTCAGAGGCGGTTTGGTCCTTTTTTTATCTGTCGCGCAGGGGTTCGGGGTCGCCCCATTTGGCGATCAGATCTTCATAGTCTTCCAGAATGTAATCGGGGATTTCCCAGCCATACTTTTGCTTCTGGCTCACGGCCTCGTCGTACTGCCGGACGGTCTCGGCGCGCTCCATGATCTGATACCTGATATCGTCGCGGCGGATATAGATCGAGTCAGTGATAAAGGCGTCACGGGCTCTGTAGTCGGCAATGACCGCCGCAAAGGAGTCGGATTCCGCCACCAGACGGGCATTGCTCATTTCGCCCACAGACGTCAGAGAAATGTACCAGTCGGCATGCTTTTTGTAGTCCGCAGGCGGCAGGGGATCCAGCTCGCCCACATCCACAGAGGGCGCGGGGATCGGGTCGGGCGCGGGAACATAAGTATCCGTCAGAGGCTCCACAAAATAGCGGTAGAGGAACGTGACGATCTCGGCACGGGTGCAGGTGCTTTTGGGGGAGAAGGTCGTTCCGCCGGTTCTCTTGGTCACGCCGTAGTCAACCGCCCAGGAAACCGCCCGTGCGGTGTCCGTGCCCGCTGCCATCGCTGTCGTGGGCAATAGCGTTAAAAGCATAATGAACGCTGCAATAACGCTCAGAATTCGTTTCTTCATTGCATCTACTCCTTATTTGATACTGCCGGCGGGATCCATCGGGAAAAGCCCGGCGCGTCCCTCTTTTCCGGCGCAGCCGCCCGTTTCCTCTTGCAGGACGGGCGTGATTCTGGTATAGTATGATTATAAGTCGTCCCCCGGGGGACGAGTCGATAGGCCAGACGCAAGATATTGTATTCTTTTGGGGTAGAGCACAATGAAAAAACACAATGAAGAACTGTTCCAGATCGGAGAAGTGGCCAAAATCCTGGGCGTCACGCGGAAAGCGATCCTGGGATTTGAGGAAATGGGGCTTTTGACCCCCGCGGTGAAGGACGAGGAGAGTGGATACCGCTATTATTCCGCGGACAATATGACGCAGATCCGCTCGATCCGCTCTCTGCAGGAGCTGGGCCTTTCCCTGAAGGAGGTCCGGGAATACTATTACGATACCGATAATCTGGACCGGCATCTTGCGCGGCTTTATGAGCTGCGGGCCACGCTGGACCGGAATATCCAGATGCTCCAGGTGCGCTCGGCAAAGCGCGGCGACCTGACGGTTCACAGAACGACTCTGCCCCAGCAGGTCTGTTTCTGCCGTCAGTACCCATGCCGGGATACTGCTGAGGCCGCGAACTGCCTGCGGGACACCTATATTGCCGCGGCGCGCACGGGGAAAATGTCCATGCTCGCGCGGATGTTCACCATGCGTATGACGCAGGATCCGGACGAGCTGGATCTCATGTGCTGCATCCCGGTAGAGGAGAGCTTTGCGGGGACAGAACGCATGGAATTCTGCGAAACGCCCGCTCTTTGCATCTATTACCGCGGCCCCTATGAAGGAACCGCCGACGCGATCCGGGCGCTGGCCGCATATATCCGGGAAAACGGGATCGAGACCACGGGGCCGTTCCGCTCGATCTATCTGGAAGGCCCGCCCAACCGCGGCGAAAACAGCGGAGACTACATCACCCAGATCGCCGTACCGATCCGGGCATAAAATAACCCCCCCGCGGAGAACCGAAAACGGTGCTCCGCGTGGGGGTTGGTTTTATCTTATCACTCCTCCTGCCGTTTTGGCAGTGTTTTCAGCAGCACCAGTGCATACCCCACGGTGAGCACGCACAGGATGGCGAGGGGGATCACGCCCTCTCCATCGGCGGAAAACGCGGACAGGGAATTGAATACGCCGTGGGAGATCACGCAGGGCCACAGAGAGCCGCCCCGCCAGAAGAGGATGACGTACAAGAAGCCGATGAGCACCGCGAAGAAAATCTGCACCAGATTTTCCGCCACGCCCATGCCGCTGCCGTTTAAGAGATTGAGGATATGCCCCAGGCCGAAGGTGACGCTTGAGACCACCACCGCCCACCGGATGCTGTCCCGGGACATGGCGCGGAACAGGAATCCGCGGAAGATCAGCTCCTCCAGAAATCCGACGCAGAGCATCTTGACGATAAAGCACACGGTGCCCACGGCATCATACTGCATGGCCACGCCGCCCCAGAGATTCTTCCCGGTGAGGACAATGAGCGGGATATAGAACAGAAATGCCCGCGCAGGCGCCGTCGGTCTGCACAAGCCATAGCGCACCAGTCTGCCGTTCCTCTTGAGCCAACAATACAGATAGAGACAGACTGCCGCCCCAAACACCGCCGAGGCCGCGCTCTCCACACCGATCCTGCGGGAGATCTCATCAAAGAGGGACATCCCCACGCAGTAAACGCCGATCCACACCAGCGCAAAGGCCAGTTCACTTTTGTCGTAAAGTTTTTTCATCATTCCGCGTCCTCGTCCAGTGCCTCGATGAGAAAGCTCACCGGGCGGAAACCGTCGTTGCAGGAGATCATGGCAGACTTCTTGTTTTTCATCCAACCGTCATAGAAATCCCCGCCGCCGTGGGACAGTGCCAGCACAAAGGCGGACATACTCTCCCACGCGCTGAGACAGAAGCCCTCGGGCCGCTCCCATCCGTTGGCAATGAATACCTGGCCCTCTTTCATGTCGCAGGCGTGCTCGATGGGGTTTTCATATTTCTCGATGAGGTCATCGTAGCGGGCGACCTTCATCACCGTAATTCTGCACTTTTTCATTTCAGTTTCTCCACCCATTCTGCTTCCTTGAAGCCCACCAGCACGAAGTCCTCGCCGATGGCGAGGGGCCGCTTCACCAGCATGCCGTCGGTGGCGAGAAGTGAGAGCATTTCCTCGTCGGTCATGTTGGGCAGCTTGGTCTTCAGCTCCATGGACTTATACAGCAGACCGCTGGTGTTGAAGAACTTGCGCAGGGGCAGCCCGCTCCGCTTGTACCATGCGGTCAGCTCTTCAAGGGTAGGGTTCTCGGTCTTGATATCGCGGAACTCATATTCGATGTTGTTCTCGTCCAGCCACTTGCGGGCCTTCTGGCAGGTGGTGCACTTGGGATAGCAAATGAATTTCAGCATAGTTTACTCCTTATTCTGCGGGGCGAAGTAGTGCGCCGCGGCGTAACAGAACTGCTCCTCAAACTTGGCGATGGCCTTTTTTACCACGGCCTTAAAGGGGAAAAACATATCGTAGGCGTGAAACCAGTTGGGATACACGTCCACGCTGGCCTCCACGCCCGCTGCGCGGAGGTTTTCAATATAGGTCAGCGTTTCGCGGTAGAAGGGCTCGATATCACCCACGAAGGTGTAGGCTGGCGGCAAATTCGAATAATCCGTCTCCCGTGCGGGAGCCGCGTATGGCGGGATATCTTCAAGCCCTTTCAGATACAGCTTCCACGCGGCATGGTTGCGCTTGGTGTTCCAGATGGGTGCATGATTATCCCGGGAGGACTCGGTGTCGCGGTCATCCAGCATGGGATAGAGCGGCATCTGATAGGCGATGTTGACGCTGCCTTTATCGCGGGCGTACATGCACAGCGCCGCCGTCAGCCCTCCGCCTGCGCTCTCGCCGCCCACCATGATCTGGCTGTCGTTGATCCCAAGCTCTGCGGCGTGTTCCCTGATCCAGCAAAGCGCCGCATGACAGTCCTCCAACGCCGCAGGATAGGGCGCTTCAACCGACAGCCGGTAATCCACACACACCACCACCGCACCGTACTTTTTCACCAGCGCCAGCGGGCGGGAGAAGTAAGCCATCTCCGCCATGCCGGTGGCATAGCCGCCGCCGTGGATCCAAAGGACGCCGGGCGTCTGCGCGGGCACCTTTTTCGCCGCCGTGGGGCGGAAAACCAGAATTTTGATGTCCCGTCCGGTGGACGGGATGTTTCGTTTTTCCACGGTGTATCGCCGCATGATGCTGTCCTTTCCGCTGCCCGCTATTGGGAAAAACCGGGCAAAATCCGTTTATTCTGAAAAACGATCTCCCAGCCGCGTGGCCCAATTCTCGGGATAGACGGCGTAGTAGGAAATGCCCCGCTCCCGCCGCAGGCGGCGGAAGCAGGGAAGCTTTGCCCAAATCATGGAGGGCAGCCCGATCAGCAGCAGATACCACGGCCCCAGAAAAAACGACTGGATGGTGTGGCCGTATTCATGCCGCAAAAGCGCGGGGTTCTGCACGGGTGTCCCCTCCGGTACGAAGAGAAACGCACCCAGCGAAAGGCCGTCCCGCCGCCGCCACTGGGTCACAATGGCCGCCCGATAGCGCGTGTGCGGGCAGTGACGCAGACAGAGGCAGAGCACCGCGCCCACCAGATTCTGGAGCCCGCACCAGGTGAGGTGCAGGATCCAAAGCATCAAAGCTTTCCACATAGACTCAGTGCCGGACGTCCAGGGTCTCGATGCTGCCGTCCTCATGGATGGTGAGCTCCGTCCACTTCACGGTGCGGCGATGGTCAATGCCGCCGGAGAACTCACAGTCGTGGTAGAAGAGATACCACTTGCCTTCAAATTCCACAATGGAGTGCTGGGTGGTCCAGCCCACCACGGGCTTCAGAATGATGCCGCGATAGGTGAAGGGGCCCTGGGGCTTATCGGAGGTGGCATAGGCCACATAGTGGGTGGTGCCGGTGGAGTAGGAGAGGTAATAGGTATCGCCGATTTTGTTCATCCAGCTGCCCTCGAAGAAGCGGCGCTCCTCGTCACAGACACGGATGGGCTCTCCGTTTTCATCCTGGATCACCACATGCACCGGTGCGGCGCGGAAGGAATGCATGTCGTCACTAAGCTCTGCAAAGAGCGGCGTCACGGCGATCTCATCGCCGACAGGCGTCTTTCTCGAGGGATCATACACGCCGTCTACCCAGCGGTCCAGCTGGCCGCCCCAGATACCGCCGAAATAGAGATAGCTTCTGCCGTCGTCATCGGTGAATACTGCGGGGTCGATGCTGCAGCTCTCCGGGATGGGTGCTGCATCCGGCGTAAAGGGGCCGGTGGGGGAGTCGGACACGGCCACGCCGATGCGGAAAATGCCGTCGGCATCCTTGGCGGGGAAGTAAAGATAGTATTTGCCATTCTTGCAGGCGGCGTCCGGCGCCCACATCATGCGCTCCGCCCAGGGAACGTCCCGGACGTGCAGGGCTTCGCCGTGATCCATGACGTCCTCGCCGGGCCGGGTCATGGAGAATACATGATAGTCCTCCATAATATACTGTCCGCCCTCCTCGGAATTCTTGCCGTCGTGGGGAAGGTCATGGGAGGGATACACATAGAGTCTGCCGTCAAAAACGTGAGCAGAGGGGTCTGCGGTAAAAACGTGGGTGACAATGGGCTCTCTTGCCTGAGACATAGGGATTCTCCTTTCTCTTTCTGCGGGTTGTTTCCTGCCTTCATTATACAAAACATCCTCCCGCCCTGACAAGAGCCGACGGGAGAAAAACATCGCTTCTTGACCTTTTTTCGGATTTGTGCTATGTTCAAAAGAGAAGATCGCGCCGTTGCGGCTGTCTTCTGACTTTGCAGAGAAAAGAGGAAACAGTATGATCGATGTGGTCGCACTGGGTGAACTTTTGATTGATTTCACCTGTCAGAGCACGGACGCCGACGGATATCCCACCATGGCCGCCCATCCCGGCGGCGCGCCGGCGAACTTTCTGGCGGCGCTGGCAAAATACGGAAAAAAGACCGCCCTGCTGGGCAAAGTGGGCACGGATGCCTTTGGCCGGCTGCTGGCCGGCACTTTGGAAAAGGCCGGGATCGAGACTCGGGGACTTCTCATGGCCGAGGATCAGTTCACGACCCTGGCATTCGTCACCCTGGATGCTGCCGGTGACCGGGAATTCTCCTTCGCCCGAAAGCCCGGCGCGGACACCTGCCTCAGCTTTGAAGAGCTGGATCTCTCCCTGATCGACGAGGCGCGGGTGTTCCATTTCGGCACGCTGTCCCTGACGGATGATCCTGCCCGCACCGCCACGCAGAAGGCCGTGGCCTATGCAAAGGCACAGGGCAAGCGGATCACCTTTGACCCCAATCTCCGCAAGCCGCTCTGGAAGAACCTTGCGGATGCCAAAGAACAGATGCTCTGGGGCCTTTCCCAGGCGGATGTTGTGAAAATCAGCGATGAAGAGGTGGACTTCCTCTTCGGCCTCGCCCCGGAGGCGGGCGCAAAGTATATCCACGAGACCTGCGGCGTCCCGCTGGTCTTTGTCACCTGCGGTGCCGACGGCTGTGTGTATCAGAATGCCGTGGCCTCCGGCCATGTGCCGGGGCTTTCCGGTCTGGCCGTCATGGACACCACCGGCGCCGGTGATATCTTCGGCGGCAGCGTGGTGCATCGCATTCTGGATCTCCCCGGCGACCCGGCCACTTTGTCAGACGCGCAGCTGCGGGACGCGGTGCGCTTTGCCTGCACGGCGGCAGGCCTCTCCACCACCCGCCCCGGCGGTATCTCCAGCGTGCCGGAACTTGCGGATGTGATGGCGCGAATGGAGGAATGAGGAGATGACCTGGTTCTGGTGGTATATGTTGGCGGTATCGATGTTGATTCCTGTGATTATGATCATTGCAGGGCGGATCATGTGGAAACGCTGCCCGCAAAAGATCAACTGGGTCTATGGCTACCGCACGACGCGGTCCATGAAAAACGCGGATACCTGGCGCTTCGCGCATGAGCATTGCGGCCGTCTTTGGTGGCGCATCGGGTGGATTTTGCTCCTCCCGACGGCGCTTGCCATGCTGCCTGTCTATGGTCGCGGAGAAAATCCGGTCTCCATCGCCGGGCTTCTGATTGTGACTGTCCATTTGATCGTCCTGATTGCCTCTATCTTCCCTACAGAACGGGCATTGAAACAGACATTCCACGAAGACGGCAGCAGAAAAGAATAAAAATCGCCTCCGTATGAACTTCATACGGAGGCGAATTGTTTTTAGAAAGAGATTTTTCGCGGGAGCCTTATGCCTTTTCGAAGCGGAACACGTTGAAGGACAGCTTCTTGCAGTTGGCAACGACCTTGCCGTCCACGACCTTGGCGTCAGCATTGACGGTGGGCAGGATGGCGTTCGGATTCTCGTAAGTATTGGTGGCCATGATGTCGTCGGAGTAGAGCTGGATCTGCTCCACGAACTTATAACCGGCAAAGCCTGCGGCATCCAGTTCGATCTCGTTGTCGCTCTCCCAGTTGCGGTTCAGAACGAAGACGTTCAGAGCACCGTTCTCTTCGTCGTATGCAGCGGCGGTCTCGATGAAAGGCAGGCCCTCGCGTGCATCGTAGAAGTGGAAGTTGTCTGCGCCGTAGCCCGGTACGTCAAAGGTGTCGCACTCCACGCCGGTACGCATGGACATGCCCACGCCGTACTTGCGCATGGCCTGGAAGAAGTGATACATGGTGCCGTTCCAGACATGGTCATGGTTGCAGGCAGCATAGGAGTTCAGACCGCCGGTCATACAGCCGATCTCCACACGGTCTGCATGGCGCAGGAAGGTGAACATGGTGGAAGCAGTGGTGGCCACATCCACGATGTCGCCGTAGGGACGGTTGAAGTTCCGCACCGGCATATTGTCTGGATCGTGGAGGATGTACTCACGCGGATCGTGCTTCAGATGATGGCTGCCCTGGAAGTTGAATTCCTGGGTGATGCCATAGCGATAGCCCTTGGAAGGACGCATGGAGTTGCCGTACTCGTCGAAGGACAGCTTCATCTTGTGGTTGGAGCGGTTCTTGGTGGCGATATAGTCGCACAGACCGATCTCGGTGTTGATGTAGTCCTCGAAGTAGACGGAGCTGGCCAGCAGGGTGGGAAGCTCGCCCAGGGGCACGGTATGATAATGATGCAGGGAAATATAATCCACCGCCTCAAAGCACTGTTCCAGAACCTGACGGTCCCAGTCCGGATAATGATCGAGATACGGAGAAGAGGATACGCACACGGCGGTCTCGATGGTGCTGTCCACCCACTTCATGGCCTTGGAGACCTCGTGGGCGCGCACGCCGTAGCCGCGGGGATCCTTATCCCAGGAGCCGATCTGCCACGGGCCGTCCGCCTCGTTGCCCAGATACCACACCTTAACGCCGTAGGGATCTTCATGACCGTTCTTGCGGCGCAGGTCGGACCAATAGGTGCCGCCCTTGTGGTTGGTATACTCGGTGATATAAATGGCGTCGTTGATGTCGCCGGTGCCCAGGTTGATGGTGTACATGGGCTCAAAGCCGACCTTCTCTGCCCACTGCAGATATTCGTCGTGACCGACTTCGTTGGTGATGTACTGGAACCAGGCCAGATCCAGATGGGTCTTGCGCTGATCCTTGGGGCCGATGGAGTCCTTCCAGTCCCAACCGGAGATGAAGTTGCCGCCCGGCAGACGCACAGAGGGAATGCCGGCTGCTTTCAGCGCTTCGATCCAGTCTTTACGGAAGCCCTGCTCGTCAGCGGTGGGATGCTTGGGATTAAACATATTACCGTTGACCATGGTGCCGATGGGCTCCAGGAATCCGCCGTACAGGCGCGGAGAGATCTTGCCGATGGGATAAAGGGGATGCACTGCGATTTTCGCTTTCTTGGGCATGAAAACACCTCCTGTCAATGATTATCTATAGTATAAAAGGAAGCCCTCATTCTTGCAATAGAAATTGTGAGAGATGCCGATATTTTCATACCGAACCCCTAGGGGATTGTGGCAAAGTTCCCAAGAAATGGAAAATATTCCGGTTTTTTCGCCTTATAGCCGGGAAAGCAGGGGAAGCAGCTCCGCCAGGTCATGGATCTCATAATCCGGCCGAACGCCGGTATCGTTCACGGTTCCGTCCTTGCGGTACCAGCAGGTGCGGATGCCGGCGTTTCTCCCGCCCAGGATATCGCTGGTGAGGGAGTCCCCCACGATGATGGCCTGTGCCCGGGAGATGTTCCCGATTTTTGCCAACACCGCATCAAAGAAGGCGGGGGAGGGCTTTTCCGCGCCCAGATCCTCGGAGATGAAAATACCGTCCAAAAGCTGATCCAGGCCGGACAGACGCAGCTTTCGCTGCTGGGCGATCTTGGTGCCGTTGGTGACGGCGACCTGCCGCACCGTTCCCCGCAGGGCCGTAACGATCTCAAGCCCATGCTCGTGGAAGCAGGCCGTGTCCCCCAATGCCAGCTGATAGCTGTCGTTGAAGGCAGTTACAGCCTCCTGCGGCAGACCGTATTTGCCGAAAAACTCCCGGAACCGCTCCACCAGCACCTCGCGCTTTTCAAGCTCGCCCCGCTCCAATCGCTCCCAGTACCGGCGATTGATCGCCGCATAGTCTTTCAGCATGACGTCGCTGCACGCCCCCAGGCCATGCTTCCGGAAGCAGGCCCGGATGGCCGCCTGTTCCGCCGCCTGAAAATCCAGAAGGGTGCCGTCAATATCCCAAAGAACTACCTTTACCATAGGATCCGTCCTCTCTCATTTTTCCTCAGTATAGCACAGGGGCGCCGCGCGGCGCAAGCGGTTGACGGCGGGCGTATAATAAAGGAAAAAGGAAAGGGGGCTGCGCGATGCGTCTTACTGTATTGATGGAAAACACCGGGCCGGAGACGCTTGCCGTCGAGCATGGCCTGAGTCTATACCTGGAGGTCTGCGGAAAACGCATCCTCTTTGACGCGGGGCAGAGCGGGCATTTCGCGGACAATGCCGGACGTCTGGGCGTGGATCTTTCCGGCGTGGAGCTGGCGATCCTGTCCCACGGCCACTATGACCACGGCGACGGTATGCCGCGCTTTCTGCGGGAGCATCCCGGCGTGCCGCTTTATCTCCACGAAGCTGCCTTCGGCGGGCATTATCATGGCGCGGAGCGCTATATCGGCCTGACGCCTGCGCTGCAGTCTTATCAGGAGCTGCGCTTCACCGGTGCCCGGACGGCGCTGGCTCCCGGCCTGACGCTTCTGACCTGTGAGGAGCAGGAGCCCGTTTGTCCTGTGGATCCCTGCGGCCTGACCCGGCGGGAAGGGGACGTCTTCCTCCCGGAGGATTTCCGGCATGAACAGGTGCTTTTGATCGAGGAAAACGGCCGCCGCATCGCGGTCAGCGGCTGTTCCCATAAGGGGATCCGCAATCTCATGGCCTGGCTGCGGCCGGATGTGTTTATCGGCGGCTTTCATCTGAAGGATCATGACCCCGGGACGCCCGCGGGGCGTGCGGTACTGGAAACCGTGGCGGCGGAGCTCTCCCGCTATCCCACGCAGTACTATACCTGCCACTGTACCGGCGGCGCCCAGCTGGCCTTCCTGCAGTCCCGCATGGGCGATCGGGTGCGGGCCCTGCACACTGGCGACTTCCTGGAAGTATAAAGAAAACGCCGACACGCAAACGGAATGCGTGTCGGCGTTTTTTACGATTCTTTACAGATAGGGCTGCAGGCTTTCCACATTGGCACGCTGTGCCGCCAGGAAGCGATTGGCTAGATCCAGCGTTTCCGGATGGCCGCCGCCGTAGTCGTGGAGATGCTGCAGGGTTTTCGAGATGCCCATGTTGTTGCCCTCGATGGTCATCTCTGCAATGTGGGAAGGGGAGCGGTCCAGGAGAAGCTTACCCGCGCTCATGGCCCGGGCGGAGAGCTTACTCATGGTACTGACATCCCCGCCGAAAGAACCGCGCCTGCGCAGCAGTTCCTCCGCGTCCCGCTCAAAGCCGCGGTATTCCGCCAGCTGGCGGGACAGTTCTTTTTTCAGTCCGGTATCCTCCGCGGCGTCCATCACCGCCAGGATCCCCTCGCATCCAATCTCCGCCGTCTTGTGAATATACTGCAAAAGTTCGTTTTCCGGAATCATATGCTATCACCTCGGGGATAGTATGCGGGAAAACGGGGGAAGAAATGCATGGAAATTTTTTATTTGCCGCGCGCCATCCGCACCAGATACTCGTCCGTATCCTCCTCGGGCTTCCGGTCTTCAGTTATGTGAAAGCCATGGCGCTCATAAAACGCGATGGCACGGACGTTCTTTTCCAGCGCCCAGAGCGTGTTTGCGGAATAATTCTGCACTGCAAATTCCAGAAGTGCCGCGCCGATGCCCTGTCCCTGCAAAACCGGTTCCACAAAGAGCTTTTTCACTTCCTGTCCTTCGGCGTGCAGGACACCCTTCACCACGCCGTCGTCGTACACCCAGAGACTGCCCAGCGCTTCCCGGTACACTTCCATCTGCGCCGGCACCGTCAGCACGCCGAAATAAAAGGCGTCGTCCCGGAAAATGGGATAGAAATTCAGTCGATAGTTTGTAATAATGATCTCCGCAATCCGCGCCAGATCAGCCGCGACAGCGGGACGAATAACGTTTGTCATGATGATGTCCTCGGGGTAGGGGGATGGAATGAAATATTGCGAAGCAATATGAAATAATCCTTCGGATTATGAAATATTCTGCCGGAGCGGCAGAATGTGAAATAAAATAAATCCCTCATACGCCGCAGCGTATTTCATAGCGTCAGCTATTTCATAACGCGCAAGCGTTATTTCACAAATCCTGCAAGGGATTTATTTCATTGAAAAAAGCCGATTGCATTTGCAATCGGCTTTTTTCCTGGTGGAGACAACAGGACTCGAACCTGTGACCCCTTGCGTGTGGAGCAAGTGCTCTACCAACTGAGCTATGCCTCCAGAAATGGTGACCCGGACGAGAATCGAACTCGTGTTACCGCCGTGAAAGGGCGGTGTCTTAACCGCTTGACCACCGGGCCTTTTATGGCTGAGAGCAGAGATGTTTCTCTGCTCTCAGTGCTTGGTAGCGGCAGTCGGATTTGAACCAACGACCTGCCGGGTATGAACCGGACGCTCTAGCCAACTGAGCTATGCCGCCAAATGCGCTCTCAACGAAAGCTTGTACAGTATAAAACATTCTGTCAGATTTGTCAAGGGCTTTTTCAAAAAAATCCGAAAAATATTCCAGAGCGGATTCGGCGGGTCTGTCAAGAACCTGTTAAGATTTTACAATTTATCTTGCACCGTGCCCGTTTCGTGTTGTATACTAAATAAAATGAGATACTATGGGCCGGGTATATCCTGCTCGGCCGGGAGAAAGGTGGGGACGTATTGTTCAAGAGTTTACGGCATAAGCTCCTGGAAGCGCTGCAGTCGGTGGCGCCGATTATTGCCATCGTTTTGGTGCTGTGCTTTTCCATCACGCCGCTGCCCGTGGATATTATGCTGATGTTCATTGTGGGCGCGGTGCTCCTGGTTTTCGGTGCGGCGCTCTTTTCCGGCGGCGTTGATATGGCCATGACGCCCATGGGCGAGGCCATCGGCTCTGATATGACCAAGACCCGCAGGGTCGGCCTGGTGCTCTTCATCTGTTTCCTGATCGGCGCGATCATTACGATTGCGGAGCCGGATCTGCAGGTGCTGGCGGAACAGGTGCCCACGATTCCGAATCTGGTGCTGATCCTCACCATTGCCCTGGGCGTTGGCCTCTTCCTGGTGGTGGCGGTGCTCCGTATTCTCTTCCATATTCCCTTACGCTGGATGCTTCTGGGATTCTATCTTCTGACCTTTCTCGTGGCCTTTCTGGCGCCCCGTGACTTTATTCCGCTGGCCTTTGACTCCGGCGGCGTCACCACCGGCCCCATTACCGTGCCCTTCATTCTTGCCCTTGGTGTTGGTATTTCCACGATCCGCGGCGACCGCGGCAGTCAGGACGACTCCTTCGGTCTCGTCGCCCTGTGCAGCATCGGCCCAATTCTGATGGTGCTGCTGCTCGGGATGTTCTATCGCCCCACCAGCGCGGATTACCAGGCCTCCGGGATCCTCAGTGCCGCAAATACCCGCGAAGTGGGCGCGGCGTTTGTCCATGCCTTCCCGGAATATCTTCTGGAAGTGGCGTGGTCTATCCTGCCCATTATCGGCGTGTTTGTCCTCTTTAATATTCTGACCAGACGCTTCCGCAATGCCCGTCTGGTGCGTATGACGGCGGGTTTCTTCTATGCGTACATTGGCCTGGTGCTTTTCCTGACCGGCGCCAATACCGGCTTTATGCCGGTGGGCTCCTATCTGGGCAAGGCCCTGGCCGCCTCCCGCTTCTCCTTCCTGCTGATCCCCCTTGCCATGGCCATCGGCTATTTCGTGGTCGTGGCGGAGCCCTCGGTGCAGGTGCTCAATAAGCAGGTGGAGGAGATCACAAACGGCGCAGTGACGCAGAAGGCCATGAGCCTGTCTCTCTCCATCGGCGTCGCCATCTCCGCCGGTCTTGCCATGACCCGCGTGGTGACGGGCATCAATATTTTCTGGTTCCTGATCCCCGGCTATGCCATTGCCATCGGCCTCAGCTTCTTCGTGCCGAAACTCTTCACCGGTATCGCCTTCGACTCCGGCGGCGTTGCCAGCGGTATGATGACCGCCACCTTCCTCCTGCCCTTTACCATGGGTGCCTGTGAGGCACTGGGCGGCAATCTCCTGACCGATGCCTTCGGTGTGGTGGCTATGGTGGCCATGACGCCGCTTCTGACCATTCAGGTGCTGGGCCTTTATTCCCGCTTCAAGTCCGATCGCCTCACGGCTGCCCGCGCTACTGTGGATGCCCTGGAGGACGATATCATCGATTACGAGGCACAGGTTCTGTCTTCACATTCCAAGGAGGTGAGCGCGCGTGGCTGAGTATTCTTCCCCGGTCAAACTGCTGGTTGCCATTGTCAGCCGCGGCCGCGGCTCCAGCCTTTCCACTTACTTTAACCGTAAATATCCCCACGTCAGCTTCCTGTCCATGGGTGTCGGCACGGCCAGCACCGCCATGATGGACATGCTGGGGCTTGAGACCGCGGATAAAGACGTGATTTTCTCTGCGGTGAATGCGGGTGTCCTGCCGGATATGCTGGCAGAACTCAGCGGACGGAAGTTTATGAAATTCTCCGGCCGCGGCATCGCCTTCACCATCCGCCTGTCCGGCATCGGCAGTATGCTGCACACGGCGCTGATGCAGGGCGGCGATGTTCCGGTGCCCCTGCTGGATCCGGAAGAGTCCGAGAACCAAGACGAAAAGAAGGAGGAATCCCCGATGACCGAGACCCCCTATAGCCTCATTCTGGCAGTTGCAGAGCCCGGCTATACCGAGCAGATTATGGAAGTGGCCAGAGGCGCCGGCGCCACCGGCGGCACCATTCTCCATGCCCGCGGCTTCGGCCACGGCGCGGCAGAGCACTTCCTTGCCCTGACCATCCAGCCCAATAAGGAGATTATCTCCATTCTGACCCCTGCGGAGAACCGTGTGAACATCATGCGCGCCATTAACGAGCATTTTGGCCTGCGCAGCGAGGCCAAGACCATGCTGATCTCCGTCCCCGTGGAGGATCTGGTGCAGATACATTAAAAAAGAAACCGCCGACAGAATGCTCTGTCGGCGGTTATTTTATACGATTTAGTCCAGAATGATGACTTTCACACCGTCCAGCTTGCCCTTGCGGAGTGCCAGTTCGGCCTCGTTGCCGCAGCAGGCGATCTTGTAGTCACCGCGGAAGCCATCCACTACGATCTCACCGTTTGCATCTGTGACGGCCTCGCCGCGGGTCCACCACTGGTTCTTCACCAGATCATAGACTGCGTCATAGACCGGCTTGATGGAGTTGTCCTGACGGATGAAGCCTGCAGGAGCGCCCAGCCAGCCGCCGTCCACGAAGTTCCAGGACACGGCATTGTCCACCAGAGGATGGGAGAAGAAGATCTCGTACATCTCGACGGTCTCTCTGGCCTGACGGTCCTCGCCTTCCGGCGTGGAGGGCCACTCGGGGATCTGATAGTCGTTCAGGTCCACGATGTCCGGCGGCATGATGTGGCCGGAGATCAGGGTGTTCTCCGTGAAGTGCAGCGGCAGACCGAAGTGCTCAAAGCGCTCCAGGATCTCATAAAGCCGCTCGGCGCCCATATAGCCCTGATGCTGATGGGTCTGGAGGCCGATGACGTCAATGGGCGTGCCGGCGTTCAGCGCGCCGTCAATGAGGATCTCGTAATTGGTGGAGAGATTGAAGTCATTGATTAAGAGGGTGGCGTCGGGATTGGTCTCCTTTGCGGCGTCAAAGACCTGCTTGATGAGGCTGACGCGGCCGATCTCCTTACAGACGCGGGTCATGGCGTTGTCGTACTTATCAAAGATGGGCATGATGACCACTTCGTTGATCACGTCCCACATATCAATGGTGCCGGCAAAATAGCCCACGTCACGGCGGATACGG
Source organism: Oscillospiraceae bacterium (assembly GCA_015067705.1). GTDB lineage: Bacteria > Bacillota > Clostridia > Oscillospirales > QAMX01 > Allobutyricicoccus. Next base: position 47,199 of record SVLW01000006.1, on the reverse strand, counting down.
GCCAGCTGGCGGCGGAGGATCTCTTCATTATCATACTGCATGAGCCAGTCGGCGCAGAGGGTGTGCCAGCAGAGGGGATGACCCTTCAGGGTGATGCCCCGCTCCTTCAGCCATTTGGCGCCCTGCAGGGTCTCCCAGGTCATGGGCTTGCCCTGTTCCGGCTCAAAGTTCTGCCAGTAGAAGGGATAGGTGGTGTTGTTGAAAAGCTTCATCCAGATCGCGATGCGCTCCTCGATCTTTTCTCTGTCCATGCCGGCGGTGCTGGTGCGGCGGGGATTGAGATGGGCGATACGCTGGGCCAGATCATCCTGCTGTTCCCCGGCCAGAAGGCTGTTGACATAGGGAATGGTCTCGCGGATGGCGGAGCCCCAGAGGAACTCGTGATTGGTCATTTCATACTGCACGGTCTGTCCGATCACCGGAGAACCGTCCTTGCGCACGATGCGCACACGTTTTTGTCCCTTACGATGGGAATAATCTCTTGTCATGATTGCATCCTCTTTTCTGTCATGATCGCCCCGTGACACGGTGGGCAGGAGCTTATTTCCAATTTATCATAATCCCAGATCGCTGTCAACGAAAAGCGGGAGAATTCGGCGGGATTTCCTGTACAGAACGGAGATTGTATTCTTTCTCCATTTGTGCTATACTCAGCCGGAAATCAGAGAAATCGACGAGGAGAATCACATGGCTGCACGGATTCGGAATATGACGGAGGGAAAACCGCTGCCCCTCATTTTGTCCTTTGCACTGCCCCTGATGATCGGCAACATCTTCCAGCAGCTCTATACCGTGGTGGATACCATGGTGGTGGGCAAGGCCCTGGGCGTGGGCGCTCTGGCGGCGCTGGGCGCATCGGACTGGCTGAACTGGCTGGTGATGGGTCTGGTGCAGGGCATGGCCCAGGGATTTGCGATTCTGATGGCCCAGGAATTTGGCGCGAAGCGCTATGCCATGCTGCGTCGGGTGGTGGGCTGCTCCGGGATTCTGGCCATCGTCAGCAGTATCGTGGTGTTGGCAGCGGCACAGGGGATTGCCCGGCCGGTGCTCCTGCTCCTGGGGACGCCCGACGCCATTCTGGGCGACGCCCTTTTATACCTGCGGGTGATGTTCTTCGGCATCCCCATCGTCATGGCCTATAATCTTTTTGCCTGTATTCTCCGTTCACTGGGCGACGGCAAGACGCCGCTTTACGCCATGGTGGTGGCGGCGATCGTCAATATCCTGCTGGATCTTTTGTTCGTGCTGGTGTTCCATTGGGGCATCGCCGGTGCGGCGGCCGCCACGCTGGTTGCCCAGCTGGTATCCAGTCTTTTCTGCCTGTGGTATCTGATGAAACTGGATATTCTAAAGCTTCATCGCGGTGATTTCCGGGTGGAACCCGCCATGGCCCGCCAGCTCCTGCTCCTGGGCGCGCCCATGGCCTTTCAGAACGCTATCATCTGCGTGGGCGGCATGATCGTCCAGTTTGTGGTGAATGGCTTCGGCGTGCTGTTCATCGCCGGATTTACCGCCACCAATAAGCTCTACGGTATTTTGGAGGTGGCCGCCACCTCTTATGGCTATGCCATGATCACCTATGTGGGCCAGAATCTGGGCGCTGCCCGCCTGGACCGCATCCGCAGCGGAATGCGCGCCGCGCTCTTCATCGGTTTTCTGACCTCTCTGGTCATTATGGCCTTCATGCTGCTCTTCGGCCGGGGGATTCTCTCCCTCTTTATTTCCGGTACACCGGAGGAGGCGGCGGAGACCCTGGCCATTGCCTTCCGCTATCTCGCGATCATGAGCGTCTGCCTGCCGATTCTCTATGTGCTGCACATCGTCCGCTCCGCCATTCAGGGACTGGGCAATACGGTGCTGCCCATGCTCTCCGGCGTGGCGGAATTCGTCATGCGCGCCGCCGCAGCGATTCTGCTCTCCGCCCTCTTTGGCGAGACCGGGATCTTCTTTGCAGAGGTGCTGGCCTGGGCCGGTGCGGATGCGGTGCTGATCCCCGGCTATCTCCACACCATGCGCGTCTTTGCCCGCCGGGGCGTTTCGCTGCCGGAGGAGGCCTGACGTGCCGGAAATGCGTCTGACTGCGCGGGTCGCCGTGGTGTGCGCCCGGATCCCGGAGGGAAAAGTGGCCACCTATGGCCAGATCGCCGCGCTCTGCGGCCGTCCCCGCGCCGCCCGGATGGTGGGCTTTGCCCTGGGACGGGGATGCAGCGGGAATGCCCACCGGGTGGTGAACAGCCGCGGCCGTCTGTCCGGCGCGGCGGCATTTGGCGTCCCGGGCCTTCAGTGGGCCATGCTGGAGGCAGAGGGCGTTGCGGTTTCACCGGACGAAACCGTGGATCTCGGCCGCTGGCAATGGGAACCGGAGGAATGGGAAGAGGCGGCCATCCACGCGGCATTTGCGGAACGCGGGATTTAAGCGCCCGGTTCCTGCATCCGAACCGACATTTTTTGGAAGTGAACCGGAAAGAATTCCCAGAAATCTTTACAAGACGCCGCCTTTATGCTAGTATGAACTTGGATTTCAAGGCGGGTTTTCCGCGTTTTCATATGGACCCCATGAATTTCGACAGGAGGTAATCAAAATGGATCTGTCATTTGCTGCTGCGTGGCAGCAGATTCTCTCAAATCCGGCACTTTTGATCACGGTGCTTCTGACACTGGGTGTGATTTTCGTCAATGGCTGGACCGATGCGCCCAACGCCATCGCCACCTGCGTCTCCACCCGTTCCATGCACGTGACGGCGGCGATCATCATGTCCGCGGTGTTCAATTTCCTGGGTGTTTTGGTGATGACCATGGTGAATGCCACCGTGGCCATGACCATCAGCAATATGGTGAACTTCGCCGGTCACAGCGATGTGGCGCTGGTGGCCCTGTGCGCGGCGCTTTTTGCCATTGTGATCTGGGCCGTGGCCGCCTGGTACTTCGGCATTCCCACCAGTGAAAGCCATGCCCTCATCGCCGGTATTTCCGGCGCGGCCATTGCGCTGCAGGGCGGCTTCTCCGGCATCAACGGCGGCGAGTGGGTCAAGGTCATCTACGGTCTGGTGCTCTCCACCGTTCTGGGCTTCGGCAGCGGCTATCTGATTTGCCGGCTGGTGATGGTGCTGTTCCGCCGCATGGATCGGCGTCACGCCAATTCCTTCTTCCGGGGCGCACAGATCTTCGGCGGCGCCGCCATGTCCTTCATGCACGGCGCACAGGACGGCCAGAAATTCATCGGAATTCTGATGCTGGGCATTGTTCTGGCAAACGGCGGCGACAACACCGCCGGCATGGCGCTTCCGGTCTGGATGATGCTTATGTGCTCGGTGGTTATGGGCGTGGGTACCTCCATCGGCGGCAAGAAGATCATCAAGTCCGTGGGCATGGATATGGTGCGTCTTGAAAAATACCAGGGCTTTGCGGCGGATCTGGCGGCGTCTTTATGCCTGCTGCTGTCCTCGCTCTTCGGCATCCCCGTCAGCACGACCCATACGAAAACCACCGCCATTATGGGCGTCGGAGCGGTGCGCCGCCTGTCCGCGGTGAATTTCAAGGTGGTCAAAGAAATGGTGCTCACCTGGGTGCTGACCTTCCCGGGCTGCGGCCTCATTGGATTCTTGATGGCAAAGATCTTTATTCTGATCTTTTAAGGAGTAAATACTATGGCAAAGAAAAGTGATAAGCTGTTTTTTGACAATTTTGTGGACTGCGCTGCCTGCGCCTGCCGTGCGGCCGTGATGCTGGACGAGATCCTCGGCAGCTATGATCCCCGCGCTCTGCCCAAGCTGGTGGAGCAGATGCACCTCATCGAGCATGAGGGCGACACCAAGAAGCACGAGATGATGGAAGCCCTGATGCATGCCTTCATCACGCCCATCGAGCGGGAGGATATTGTTCTCCTGAGCCAGAACATCGATGACGTCACCGACAGCATCGAGGACGTGCTGCTGCATCTTTATATGAACAATATCACCTTCATCAACCCCGAGGCCGTGCGCTTCTCAAAGCTTCTGATCCGCTGCTGTGAAGCCATGGAACTGGTGATGAAGAAGTTCCAGAATTTCAAGAAGGATGTCGGTATCCACCAGTTGATTATCGAGCTGAACGCCATGGAAGAGGAGGGCGACCGCCTGTTCATCTCCTCCATGCGAAAGCTGCACACCGAATGCCGGGATCCTCTGGAGATCATGGCCTGGCGCGAGATCTTTATCTATCTCGAAAAGTGCCTGGACGCCTGTGAGGAAGTGGCGGACGTGGTGGAAACCGTCATCATGAAGAATACCTGAGAAACTTGATAGCGAATGAGAAGGCAGCGTATCCTCAGGGATACGCTGCCTTTTTACATCCTTTTTGCCATGCTGTCACCGAAGCTTTGCAAGCCGCGGGATCTGTGGTATACTATACGCATCTTACCCGGACAGGCGGTGAACGCACAGGATGCGGCGAATCCGAGATAATCACCCGGTACAGTAAAGAATCTGGCAGCAGATTGGATCGGGATTTTTGAAACTTGTTGTCAGTTTACTGTACCTGATCATGATGAAAAAGTAAAACAGAATGAAAAGGAGCAGTATAGATGAAGGAGAAAGAATTACTCGCGTTCTGGCGGTCGGAAGAGGAGGCCGCCCACATTCATGGGTGGGACTTTTCCCACATCGCGGGACGATATACGGAGGAGGAAGACCTGCCCTGGGATTACCGCGGTACGGTGCTTCACTATCTGAAACCGGATCGGAAGATCCTGGATGTGGATACCGGCGGCGGGGAGTTTTTGCTGTCTCTGGGGCATCCCTGCGCCAACATCAGCGCGACAGAGGCCTATCCGCCGAATGTGGAGCTGTGTGAAAAGACGCTTCTGCCTCTGGGGGTCGATTTTCGTCCGGCAGACGGCGGCGACGTGCTGCCTTTTGCGGACGCCTCGTTTGACCTGGTTCTCAATCGGCATGGTGATTTCCGCGCGCATGAGATCCATCGGGTACTGAAGCCGGGCGGGCTGTTTATCACGGAACAGGTGGGCGCAGAAAACGACCGGGAGCTCGTGGCGCTTCTCCTGCCGGAGGCAAAAGCTCTGCCGTTCCCGGAACAATACCTGCGGATCGCGTCAAAGAAGTTCCGGGATTGCGGGTTTGAGATTCTGGAGGAACAGGAGTGCTTCCGTCCCATCCGGTTTTTTGATGTAGGGGCGCTGGTGTGGTTTGCGCGTATCATTGAATGGGAATTCCCGGGCTTTTCCGTTGACGCCTGTATGCCCGGCCTTCTTGCCGCGCAGGACATCCTGGATAGAGCCGGATGCGTGGAGGGAAACATCCACCGTTTTTTCCTGGTCGCCAGAAAGTCTGATTGACCGGCGATGTTTGCTCAATTCGATATCGATAGAAAAAAGCCGCGGATTTCTGAAATCCGCGGCTTTTGATTCGGTTTACAGGGCGGATTCGCGTTCCGCAAAAGAGAGAAAGTCCTGATACACACGCGCTGCATCCCGCATGATGAGCTGGTCAAGGCGCGTTTCTTTCATCAGGTGCTGGACAAATCTGGCGCCCAGATAATATCCCACGTCGCCCCGCCCGTGATAGGATACCCAGTCGCCGAAATACCGCTGGGTGGCTCTGGTCATCGTGGGACAGTCGGCGGCAAAATCTGAGAGAATCTGCCGGAAATGCGCCCTGCACCATGCCTGCCATCCGTCTTTGTCCTGATGGTAATAGGAGAAATCCTGCACCAGTGTCTGCTCGAACACCATGGCGATCCCCTCGGTGAATAGCTGCCAGACAAAGGCATGGGCGCGGTCCTGGTTTTCCTGCTCCCATTTTCCGCACTGCTTGTGATAGACGTGCCCCAGCTCGTGATAGATCAGCCCGTACATGGCGTCCTCGTCCCACCAGCCCAGTTCCAGAATCTTCTCAATGCCCAACAAAATGACATCCCTGCCGCCCAGCGCAGTCACCCATCCCGCCGCATTGCAGAGCCCCACATAGAGCACAATATCAATCTCAAGGGTGCATCCAAAGCACGCGATAACTTTTTCCTGCAGATGATCGGTAACCTTCAGAAAGGAGGCGTGCAGCGTCTCCAGGGCCGGATGCCGCTCTACGGCATTCAGGATCGGCAGGATATCGCTTTCATAAGTAAGATCCCCGCTGTCCAGACAGTCCTGCAGATCGTCCCGGAACATCCGGGCGGCGTTTTCGGAAACGGAACCAATATAGGCTTCCCACTTTTCGGGATCAAATCCATCCGGCCCGAAAAGCATATCGATCTGCGAAAAGGTGTCAATGATCCGGATCATGCGTCTGCGCTCCTCTCTCGTGCGGCAAGGCTTGGTATCCTGCCTTAGTTTTTTCGATACTCGTCGGTATCATCCGTCTGGCTGCCGCTGCCGGAGATGGGGATCACCTCGCCCAGGTACGTGGGCTCCGGCCGCAGAATCACCATGCCGAAGTCCTTTACCCGGGCCAGGGATTCCCGCAGCTGGTTATAGAAATCGTTATAATAGGGCCGCAGATCGGCCGCGACGCCGTATGCCTCGATGCCCATCATCCGGGCCAGAAAGATGGCCCGATAGAGATGATACTTCTGCGTCACCAGAATGGTGCTCTCCACCTGAAATACTGCCTGTGCCCGGTATGCCGTTTCATAAGTGGAAAAACCCGCATGATCCATAAACACCGCATCCGCCGGAACGCCTTCCGCCACGGCATAGCGCTTCATACTGTTGACCTCGTCATAGTCCTCTCTGCCGTGGTCGCCGCTCATGAGGATGCGGTCCACCGCACCGGATTCATAAAGCGCGATGCCGGTTTTCACCCGGTCCTCCAGCATATGGCTCAGTCCCGAGGACCACACATTGGCGCCGAACACCAGCGCACAGTCCGTGTCCGTTCCGGCGGCCTCCTCCGGCGTGAGAATGTACCGGCCGGAATACCAGAGCATGAAAAGATTGATGCCCGCGTATACGAGAATTCCCGCGGCGCACAGAATGAGGAAAAGCTTCATCAGTCGTCTGACTCCTGTTTTTTTCATCTTATGTTCCTTTGCTGTTATTTTACGATACGGTTCTGCTCAGAGACAGTATAGCATGAGATCTGTATATTTGATACGGATTCTGCAAAATCTTAAGAAAAAAGATACAATTCGACCGCTTCGGTTCCGGGGGATTACGTGTTGCAAATTTTTGATAAATATTGCAACACGTATTGTATTTTGCAACAATCGGTGGTATACTCTGTGCAGTGCTGCGGCCTGGATGGCATGGGGAACCGTGGAAATACCGGAGGTCTTTAGAAAGGAAAAGGGAGAAGATCTGCCGCCGTTCGATGTGAGAACAGGAAACCCAGCCTATTTTTTGACGATGCACCTCCGCTTGATTTCCTCCTTCTGCGGGCATACTGCATGGGCAGATGACCGCGAAAGACAAGATGAGGTGTGAATGTGAATGATCGAGTATATCGGGGAGGGCGCTTCTGCGCCGTCCTGATGTGTCTGCTGTTCCTGTGGTCGGGCAGTACTGCGCATGCAGCGCTGCAGGACGCGGAACAGCTGGTGCCGCTGGGCAAGACCGCCGGGATCAGCCTTTCCATGGAGGGCGTCCGGGTGGTGGGTCTTTCTGCGGTACAGACGGCCGGCGGCGCCGTCTATCCGGCCAGAGATGCCGGGATCCGGGAGGGCGACATCCTGCTCTCCATCAACGGCAATCCCATTGATCGGGCGGAGGAGATGCAGAGCGCCCTGCAGGCCGCGGGAGAAGATGTGCGGATCCTGGTCAGGAGAGGTACCGAGGAACTGGAAGTGACGGTAAAGCCGTCGGCCGCAGAGGATGGCCGGCTGCGGATCGGCGTTTTTGTACGGGACGATCTTCTGGGCATCGGGACGCTGACTTTTTATGACCCGGAAAGCGGGAAGTACGGCGCCCTGGGCCATGGGATCAATGACCAGGATTCCGGGAAACTGGTGGAGATCGCCGGCGGCGATCTGCTGCACTCCGCCGTGGAGGGCGTGAAGCGGGGATGCGCCGGAGAACCCGGCGAGCTGCAGGGCTCTTTCGAGCCGGAGGCTCGGATCGGCAGTGTAGAGAAGAATACCCCTTCCGGGATCTTCGGACAACTGGAGGGGATCCCGGAGGGAAAATGCTGTCCCGTGGCAAAGGCCGGGGAAGTGGAACTGGGAGAAGCGGTGATCCTCTCCTGTGTGGAGGGCGAAGCGGTGCAGGAATACACGATCCGCATTGCCGCGCTTTATCACGGGGAGACGGATGGCCACCGGGATATGCTCATCGAGGTGACCGATCCGGCGCTCATCGGGATCAGCGGCGGCATCGTCCAGGGGATGAGCGGCAGTCCCATCCTGCAGAACGGCAAGCTGGTGGGCGCGGTGACCCATGTGCTGGTCAATGAACCGACCAAGGGCTACGGCATCCTGATTGGCAATATGCTGGAAGCCGAACTGGCAGGATAAGCCCTGTCGGGGCACCGCTCCGCCGCTTTTCTCCGGGCACATTTTTCGACAATTCCATGGCCGTTTCGACGGGAACTGCATGATTTTGGGGGAAATTTGTTGCAAATTGGAACGGTTTCCACGTCTAGTTGTGCAAAACGCACAACTAGACGGCTGCAAAATCGTGCAAATTGAGATGGTAAAATTTTCCAGTTCCCACTTGTTCCAACTGGAAAAATATGGTAAATTATTGGTACGGAATTCATAAGAGAAAGGCGAGGTTCGGTGAATGGATAGTAAAATAAAAGTGCTGGTCGCGGACTGCGACAGTGAATGCAGAGATACGCTTCTCTCCGTGTTGGGAGAATATGACGGGATCGAGGTTTTGGGATATGCGCTGGATCGGGAGACCCTGCTGCGGCTCATTGGGGAGTGGCAGCCGGATCTTGTGATGATCGACATGATGCTGCCGCCGCTGGATGGATTATCCGCAGTGCGGGAGATTCAGAAGCAGGGCTATGCCCGCCGGCCCAATGTCTATGTGATGTCGAAGTTTTCCAGCGACGAGGCCCTGCGGGAGGCCGTGGATCTGGGGGTCGGCTATTTCATCCGGAAGCCCTTTGATATGCACGCCCTGGCAGAGCGCATTGTGACGAATCACCGGCTACGCCGGACGGATCCCCAGGACTTTGGCCAGCGGCAGGAAGTGGATTTAGAGGTGCGCGTCACCAATATGATCCACGAGGTAGGCGTTCCCGCTCATATCAAGGGCTATCAGTATCTGCGGGACGCCATTATGATGACGGTCCGCGACATGAACATCATCAACGCGATCACGAAGGTACTCTATCCCACGGTGGCGCGGCACTATGACACCACCTCCTCCCGGGTGGAGCGGGCCATTCGCCATGCCATCGAAGTGGCCTGGGATCGGGGCGACGTGGAGACCTTGCAGCGGGTCTTTGGCTATACGGTGTCCCAGACCAAGGGCAAGCCCACCAATTCGGAGTTCATCTCCATGCTGGCGGACAAACTCCGCCTGGAACTGAAAACCAGCTGAAAAAAAGACGGCACGGAATGGCTCCGTGCCGTCTTTTATGATGAAATTTTGGTAGTCACTCAGATGTGTGCCTCGATATAGGCAACAATGTCGCCGACCTGACGAAGCTCCTGTGCCTCATCGTCTTCCACTGTTACGCCGAATTCATCCTCAATGCACATCAAAAGCGTCACCACGTCAAGGGAATCTGCACCCAGATCGCTGACAACATCGGTGTCCTCGGTGATGGAATTCTCATCTGCGCCAAGCTGGCTGGCCAGAATGCCGGCTACCTTTTCGAAAATCATGTACATCCTCCTAAACTGCTTACCTGATTATCGCTATTATCATAATACGGATTTTCTATGCTGTCAACGGTTCCGTATACATTTTTCCAAGAAAAGACAAAAAGAACTTGAACAAATGTTTGCTTTTTTGAGAGGATTGTGTTATACTAAACGCAGAAGTCAGAGACGGCGGCACTCTTTCCTGCCGCATGGAACAAGGAGGCTCTTGTCTATGGCGCTTGCGAAGCTGTCTGAAAAACAAATGGAAATTTTTGAATATATCCAGGCTTTTTCCCGGGAAAACGGCTTTCCGCCCTCCGTGCGCGAAATCGGTGAGGCGGTGGGTCTGCGTTCCCCGTCCACGGTGCATGCCCATCTGAAAACGCTGGATCGGGCGGGGTATATCACCCGGGACGGGCACAAGATGCGCGCCATCCGCACCGCCGGCAGTGAGTCCGCCGGAGAACACTGGCAGAATGTGCCGATTCTGGGCCGCGTGACGGCGGGCCAGCCCATTCTGGCGGTGGAGGACATCGAGGGCTATCTGCCCTATGATCCCGGCAACCGGGGCGGCGAGTTCTTTGCCCTGCGCGTCCGGGGCGATTCCATGATCGGCGCCGGCATCTGTGACGGCGACACCATTGTGGTGCGCCGCCAGAACGAGGCGGAGCATCGGGAGATCGTGGTGGCGCTTCTGGGCGAAGAGGCCACGGTGAAGCGTCTCCACTGCCAGAACGATGAAGTGCTCCTTCTGCCGGAAAACGATGCGTACCAGCCCATTCCCGCCCGCGGCGCCGTGATCCTCGGCAAAGTCGTGGGTCTTTATCGGGATTTTGGCTGTTAAGGACGGTGACGGGATGTACAGTTATGTCGCGCCCATCGGGGAACTGGCGCCCTACCGGTATGTGGTGATCCTCTCCCGGTATCAGGGAAAGCTCCTGCTCTCCCGGCATCAGGAGCGGGATACCTGGGAGACCCAGGGCGGCCATGTGGAGGCGGGGGAGACTGTGACCCAGGCGGCCCGCCGGGAACTCTGGGAGGAATCCGGTGCCCTGCGCTATACGCTCTCTGAAGCATTTGATTACAAAGCGGGGGACGAACACGGCAGCGCCACCGGCCGGGTCTTTTTCGCGGAGATCGAGACCCTTGGACCCATTCCGGAAAGCGAAATGGCGGAGACGGCCCTCTTCGACGATCTGCCCGTGGCCATTACTTATCCCGGCATTCTGCCGGAGCTCTGGGCACAGCCCTCCACGCAGGAGTTTTTTTGGAAAAAAAGTGAATTGAAAAGCGCCTTCCTCCTGCCGGTTTTGGCGGGAGGATTTTTCATTTTTCGGCGGTTTTTGCCGGGAAATTCGGCAAATGTGTTAGAAAATCACCTGTTTCATCAAAATCAACAAAAAGGCCGCAGAATGTGCCGCGGTATTTCTGATGTTCTGATGCATGGGCAAACGATTGAAAGCGGGAAGGGATTGTGTTATGATAAGGGCGGATAGATAGCAAAGGAACAGAGCCAACATCATGAAAAATGTCCGGCCCCGCCGGAGATACTTGGAGGTTTGACATGGCCGAAGCCTATGAAGATCTTTATACAATGCCCGTAGGTGCGCTTGGCATCATTGCAATGCCCGGCAGCGAAGCTCTGGCAGAACAGGTTGACTGTTATATCACCAACTGGCGCCGGGACCTGCATTCCATTCCGCAGTCTCTGTCCGGCGGATATATGCGCGATACCTATCAGATCCCCGTCAATTGCCCCCGTTTCGGCACCGGTGAGGGCAAGGCCATGATCCCGGACTCCGTCCGCGGTCTGGATATCTTTATTGTGGCCGATCTCTTCAACCACGGCCTGACCTATGACTTCTACGGTCAGAAGGCCCGCATGACCCCGGACGAGCATTTCCAGGACTTAAAGCGTATCATCGGTGCGATTGGCGGTAAGGCCCGCCGTATCACGGTCATTATGACCATGCTCTACGAAGGCCGCCAGCATAAGCGTGCCACCCGTGAATCCCTGGACTGCGCCATTATGCTGCAGGAACTGGTGAACATGGGCGTTGAGAATATCATCACCTTTGACGCACACGATCCCCGCGTGCAGAATGCCATTCCGCTCTCCGGCTTTGAAAATGTCCATCCCACTTATCAGATGATCAAAGCGCTGGTGAATACCGTGCCGGATGTGAAGATCGACAGCGACCATCTCATGGTCATCTCCCCCGACGAGGGCGCCATGAACCGCTGCATTTACTACACCTCCGTGATGGGCGTTGACCTGGGTATGTTCTATAAGCGCCGCGACTACAGCCGCGTGGTCAATGGCCGCAATCCCATTGTGGCGCACGTCTTCCTGGGCGACAATGTGGAGGGCAAGGACGTGATCGTGGTGGACGACATGATCTCCTCCGGCGAATCCATGATCGACGTGGTGCGCCAGTTAAAGGAGCGCAAGGCCCGCCGCATCTTCGTCTTCTCCACCTTCGGCCTCTTCAATGAGGGCTATGAAAAGTTTGATAAGGCCTATCAGGACGGCCTCTTCGATAAGATTTTCACCACCAACCTGATCTACCGCGAGCCGGCCCTCCTGGAGCGTCCGTGGTATCAGGAAGTGAATATGTCCAAGTATATCGCACATATCGTGAATGTCCTGAACCACGATATGTCCATCTCCAGTCTCCTGTCCCCTGTACAGCGCATTCATCAGCTGATGGAGCGCCATGAGCAGGATCTGCAGGCAAAAGAAAACTGACAGTTATTTTGAAAGAAGGTTTTATAGTGAACATTTCTGTGACTCTGACTCAGAACCCCAAGGCTCGTCCCGACGAGAGCAAGCTGGGCTTCGGTAAGTACTACACCGACCATATGTTCATGATGAACTATGACATCGGCCAGGGCTGGCATGATGCCCGCATCGTGCCCTATGGCCCCATCGCGCTGGAGCCCTCCGCCATGTGCATCCATTATGCCCAGGAGACCTTTGAGGGCCTCAAGGCATACCGTCACGAGGACGGCAGCATTTCCCTCTTCCGTCCCATGGAGAACGCCCGCCGTCTGAATGCCTCCGATGATCGTCTGTGCATCCCCTACATCCCCGAGGAGGACATCATCCAGGCCATCCGCGAGCTGGTTCGCGTGGACCAGGATTGGGTGCCGCGTCAGCCCGAGACCTCTCTCTACATCCGTCCCTTCGTCTTTGCCACCCAGCCCAATGTTGGCGTGCATCCCAGTGAGTCCTATCTCTTCGTGATCATCCTGTCCCCGGTTGGCGCATACTATGCCGAGGGTCTGGCTCCCGTTAAGATCTACGTGGAAGACAAGTACACCCGTGCATCCCGCGGCGGCACCGGCGCTACCAAGGCCGCTGCCAACTATGCACAGTCCCTGAAGGCCCAGCAGGAAGCCCATGAGAAGGGCTATTCCCAGGTTCTGTGGCTGGACAGCGTGGAGCAGAAGTACGTGGAAGAAGTGGGCGCTATGAACATCTTCTTCAAGATCGACGGCGAAGTGATCACGCCCGCCCTCACCGGCAGCATCCTGCCCGGTATCACCCGCAAGTCCACTGTGGAGCTTCTGAAGCACTGGGGCATCCCGGTGTCTGAGCGCCGCCTCTCCGTCCAGGAGATCGTGGACGCCGCACACAGCGGCAAGCTGGAGGAAGTGTTCGGCACCGGTACCGCCGCTGTCGTCTCCCCGGTTGGCGAGCTGTGCTATAACGGCGAGAAGTTCACCGTCAGCAATAACCAGATCGGCGAACTGACCCAGAAGATCTATGACGAGCTCACCGGTATCCAGTGGGGCAAGCGTCCTGATCCCTTCGGTTGGGTCATGCCTCTGTAACGGATCATCGTTTCTATCTTGTATTCCCGCGTCTGCCGGACGAAAACCGCCCGGCAGACGCTTTTTTCATGCCTTGATATCCCACTTGATAATCCACCGGTTCTGTGCTAAAATAAGATATATCTATGCATATTTCAGGCGGATTTTTTGAGAAATGCGCCGCGAAAGGATGAAGGAAATGCTGCCTCACGAAAAAGCTGTGAAAAAAACCACCGTCTATGACGGGAAAATCATAAAAGTACGTTATGACGACGTGGCCTTCCCGAACGGAAGCCCCGCTTTCCGCGAGATCGTGGAGCACAAGGGCGCTGTGGCGGTGGCCGCGGTGGACAAAGAGGGCTGTATCTATCTGGTGCGCCAGTATCGCTACGCCTTTGATGAGGAACTTTTGGAGATCCCCGCCGGCAAACTGGAGGAAGGCGAGGAGAATGCCCAGCTGGAGGCCGCCATTCGCGAACTGCGGGAGGAAACGGGCCTTACGGCGGAGCATGTGGAATTCCTCTCCGTGATCTATCCGTCCGTTGCGATCTTTACGGAAAAAATCTACCTCTATCTGGCCACCGGCCTGTCTCAGGGCGAGATGGATCTGGATGAGGACGAATATCTGAACGTGGAGCGCGTGCCCATGGCCCGCTTTGAGGAAATGGTGGCCTCCGGCGAGATCCGGGACGCCAAGACCATCTGCGCACTGACGCTCATCAAAAACAAGCTGTAAGTTCCGGGTTTCGGAGGTATCTGGTATGGCAAAAATATTGGTCGTAGAAGACGAACACGCAATCGCCGATATTCTGGCGTTTAATCTGATGCTGGACGGACACGAGGTCACCACGGCCTATGACGGTCTGGATGGCCTGCAGCACGCTCTGTCCGATTCCCCGGACCTCATCATGCTGGACGTGATGCTGCCCGGGATGGATGGCTTTACCATCTGCGGCAAGGTGCGGGAACAGAGCGACGTGCCCATCATCATGCTGACCGCAAGAGAAGAAGAAAACGACAAAGTAACCGGTCTTGAACTGGGCGCGGATGATTATATCACAAAGCCCTTTTCCATGCGGGAACTGATGGCCCGGGTGCATGCCAATCTGCGCCGCAGCGCCGTGGCTCCGGCTGCCCCTGCCGCCGATGCGGCGGCGGAGACCTCCGGCGCCGATCTGAAATGCGGCGAGCTGGAGCTTTATTTCGATGCCCATGAGATCCGCCGCAATGGCCAGCTTCTGGATCTGACGGCCAGAGAATACGAGATCCTGCGCTATATGACCACCAATGCCGACCGGGTGATCCCCCGTGAGGAATTGATGGAAAAGGTGTGGGGCTATGAATACTACGGCGACCTGCGCGCCGTGGACGTGGCCATCTGCCGCGTGCGCGAAAAAGTGGAGGCCGACGCCTCCAGCCCCAAGTTCATTCTCACCAAGCGCGGCGTGGGCTATGTATTCATGTCCGGCAACGCATAAGCGGACAGCCAAAATCTGATGGATGGGATGCCGGGGTTTTTCTGCGGCATCCGAATGCGGTGAACTTATGTTTCGATCGTTACATATGAAATTGATGCTGATCCTGGTGCTTCTGATCTTCTCCGTGATGATCGTGGTGGGTACTTTACTCATCAACCGGGTGTCGTCCTACTTCTTGGACGAATTCAGCACACAGATGGAGGAAGTGTTCACCCAGCGCTTCCTGGCGGAGCTCTCCAGCGCCTGCGCGGATGAGTTGGCGCCGGACAGACTGCGGGAAATGCTGGATGCCTATACGGGTTCTCTGGGGATTGACGCCAACCGGGATTTCTATATCCTCTCCTCCAACAGCGGTGAGTATCTCACCGGCTCCAATGACCAGCTGGGCGTGAATCTGGAGATCACCCCCAATATCATCCAGGCCCTAAACGGCCAGATCGGCACGGGACTTTCCTCGGCCAACAGCTATATGGATATCGCCATCCCCATCACCGGCGATGCGGGTACCTATATCCTTTATATCAAGGACAATAAGAGCGACCTGACGGAGCTGACGTGGATGCTGTTCTCCGTCACCATTCAGGTGGTCATGTTCGGCCTGCTCTTCTCGGTGCTCTTGAGCTTCCTGCTCTCAAAGACCATGACCACTCCCATCGAGAATATCACCAAGAGTGCGGCGCGCCTGGCCTCCGGTGAGTTTGATAACCGCATTGAGGTCCACTCTGACGACGAGATCGGCGTGTTGACCCAGACCTTCAATAACATGGCCCAGACCCTCCGCGATACCATGCAGGACATGGAGGCGGAGCGCAATAAGCTGAACACCCTCTTCCTGCACATGACCGACGGCGTGGCCGCCTTTGACGCGGAAGGCCGCATCATGCACATGAATCCCGCCGCAGAGGAAATGCTGGGCATTCCCTTCTCGGAGGAACTCCTTTTTGAAGATGTGTTCCATGAGGTGGCGCGCCCCGAGGGCGACGGCACCGTCATGGTGGACTACAGCGTGGAGGACCGCACCTTCCAGCTCTTCCTGGCAACCTTACAGACCCCGGACGAGCTGCAGGGCGTTATGGCGGTGATCCATGACGTGACGGAACAGCATCGTCTCGAGATGACCCGCCGCGAGTTCGTGGCCAATGTCTCCCATGAACTGCGTACCCCGCTGACCAGTATCAAGAGCTATACCGAGACCCTGATGGAAAACGAGAACCTGCCCACGGAGATGCGCAGTAAGTTCCTGACGGTCATCAATAACGAATCCGACCGCATGGCCCGTATCGTCAAGGATCTTCTGACGCTGTCCCGTCTCGATAACGGCAGACTGGATATGAAGATGTCCCTGTTCCCCATTGGCAAGCTCATGGGCGGCGTCTATGACGCCATCCTTTTTGAGGCGAAAAATCACGGGCACCAGCTGACGCTGGAACTGGATGATCCTCTGCCCGAGATCGAGGGCGACCGAGACCGCATCGAGCAGGTGGTGGTGAATATTGTGGCAAACGCCGTAAAATACACCCCTGACGGCGGCAATATCATTATGGCCGCCCGGAATGTGGAGAAGGGCGTGGAGATCAGCGTTACCGATAACGGCTCCGGCATTCCCAAAGAAGATCTGCCCCGCCTCTTCGAGCGCTTTTACCGCGTGGACAAGGCGCGCTCCCGGGAGAAGGGCGGAACCGGTCTGGGTCTTGCCATCGCACAGGAGATCGTCCGTTTCCACAGCGGCACCATTCGCGCCGAGTCCCAGTTGGGCGTCGGTACCCGTATGACTGTCTATCTCCCTGCCCGTCAGGGAAAAACTGCACATTGATGGCTATGATGAGTGAACAAACCAAACGAATTGCAAAAAATGCAGCGATCCTGCTTCTCTCCGTTCTGCTGCTGGTGCTGACCTTCATCACCTGGTTCGGCAAGATGCTGCCGGGCAATGCGGCCCGCCGTGAGGCCATGGGCGAATTCTTCGGCGGCATTCTGGGCCGCGAGGACAGCGCGGCAGAACTTTATGTGGACTATGAGGCCTATGAGTATACGCTGCGGGTGCTGGCTCCGGTGCGTGCCGCCGTGCGGAGCGGGGAGGGCATGTGTGCGCTTTCCGACCGCGACCAGGTGCGGGAGCTGTTTGAACGCAGCGGCAGCGCCCTGACCGGCGCCTTTGAATCTGCGTCCGAGGCGCGCTCGCTCTCCCGGCAGAACTGGCGCCGGTATCTCTCCGGCCAGCATCTGTTCTTTGATTTCGAGGGCGAACTGCCGCTTGATATTCTGGCGGCGGCCTTTGACGCCGATCCCCAGCGCTTTGACGGGCGCACGGCCCGGTATCTGGTGCTGGCGGCGGACGAGCGGGAGGTATCCCTCCTTTGGAAGACCGCGGACGGAAAGCTCTATTCCGCCGATACCGCGGTGACCAGCGGAGAATTTGCCGCACTTCTCTCGGAATACGGCACGGGTGACGCCATGTTTGCCTTTGAACAGGAGAACCTCTCCCATTTGCCCGATGAGTTTATTGTTGTGCCGCATCGGGAAGCTCCGGCGGTTTATATGCCCACGTCTTTGGTGTCTGAGAATACCAGCGCCACCGGTGAGCGCATGATCCAGACCGTATTAACGGGATTTGGCTTCAGTCCCTATCTCACCGGCGGTTATCTGGAATCGGATTATACCCGCGTGTACGTGGAGGAGCTTTCCACCCTGCGGATCCAGGCGGACGGCAAGCTCAGTTATCTCTCTCCCGGCAAGACGGAACAGCCGGAGATCCCGGATGTGGAGCGCCGCCTGATGCTGGTGAACCACGCCGCTTCCTTGCTGGATCGGGTGCTGTCCGATGTGATCGGGGATGGCTCGCTCTATTTGCAGGAGATTTCCTGCGAGGAAGATACCGGCCGTCTGACGGTGACGTTCGGTTGTTCTGTTGAGGGGATCCCCATGGTGCAGGACGATGGATATTTTGCCCGTCTCGAGTACGAAGGCGAACAGCTTTGCGCCGCGTATCTCACGCTGCAGTCCTTCCTGCGTCTGCAGCAGACGGAACTGCTGCTGCCGGAGGAACAGGCGGCGGCCGTGACAGAGGGAAACTGCGCGGTGTTTGAACTGCGCTATCAGGAAAACCGCCAGGGCGAGTATCACGCCGGGTGGTATTATGTACTGGAACAGCCTGCAGCTTGATGGAGGAACGCTCTTTTGGATTGGAATAAAGCAAAAAATCTGATACTTCTGATGCTGGTGCTGATCAATTTGTTTTTGCTGGGCAATCTGGGCTATTTATCCTACCGGCAGTCTGCCGCAGAGCGCCAGACCATTGCCGAACTCTCCGCTTATCTTGAGGAGAACGGCATCACGCTGGATCCCGATCTGGTGCCCCGCAAAAATCCCGGCAGAAGTGTGCTGGTGCTGACCCGGGACGTGACGGCGGAACTCGGCGCCATGTCCGGACTTCTGGACCAGTCGGACCTGTCCTTTGTCTCAAACGGACAGTACCGGAACGAATCCGGCCAGATGGCGCTTTATAACGGCGGTTTTCTGGACGGCAGTCTCTCCGGGGATCTGAACCCTGCGGAACTGGTGGAGCGCTGTCGGCATCTGGGGGCCCGTGACGCGCACAGCAATGTGGACGGCGACCGGTATGAACTGCAGGTCTATTATGCGGAGTATCCGGTATTCAACTGCCAGGTACAGGCAGAAAAAGCGGATGCGGTATGGCTGCTCACCGGCCGCACCTGCATGGGCAGAACCCTCAGAACCAATTCAGGCTCTGAGCGGGACGCCGTGGGCCTTCTGGTGGATCTGGCGAACCGTCTGATTCAGGACGGCACCCGCTTTGTGAATCGGATCGACACCGGCTGGGTGGCCGGCACCATTGCAGAGGTGGGTGTTCGCCTGACACCGGTTTATAAGGTGACTGCTGATACCGGGGACTATTACATCAACGCAATCGATGGAACGCTGATGAGCGTGGAATAACGAGGAACAGAACTTTGATCGATATCACGGTAACGGGACTTAAGAAGTCCTTTGGTACATTTGATTTGTTGACGGACGTCAACTTTGAGATCAACGAGGGCGAGAAGATCGGCCTCATTGGTCGAAACGGCGCGGGCAAGACCACGCTGATGAAGCTTTTGCGGGATGCCGCGGCAGGAGAAGCCAATATCGACGGCGGCAGCATTGTCATCAATCCCCGGGCGCGGGTGGGTCTCATCGACCAGATCCCGGTGTTTCCCCAGGAGTATACCGTGGAACAGGTGCTGCGCCTGGCCTTCCGCCGCTTTGATGAAATGAGCGCGGAGATCGCCCGCATGGAGCAGGAAATGGCCCACGACCAGTCCCGGGCCATGATGGCGAAATACGGCGCACTGGTGTCCGAATTCGAGCACGCCGGCGGATATGACGTGAATTATGAGCTGGAGCGGGTCACAAACGGTCTCTCCATCGACGCCGATATGCGGGCGCAGCTTTTCTACTCCCTCTCCGGCGGCGAGCAGACCCGGGTGAATCTGGCCCGGGTGATCCTTGAAAAGAGCGATATCCTGCTTCTTGACGAGCCCACCAACCATCTGGATATCATGTCCACGGAATGGCTGGGCGAATATATGACCACCTATAAGGGCACCGTGGTGCTGATCTCCCACGACCGCTGGTTCTTGGACCGGGTGGTGGATCGCATCATCGAGATCGAAAACGGTCTCAGCTTTGAATACTTCGGTAACTACAGCTATTATGCGGTGGAGAAGGAACGCCGGTATCAGGAGGCCTTAAAGCTCTGGGAAGCCCAGATGGAGGAGAAGGAGCGCATGGAGGCCATGGCCCGGCGCTATCGCTCCTGGGCCACGGAGCAGGCCATCCACAAGGCCAAGGTGGTGGAGCACAAGATCGAGCGCATGACCATCGCCGACCGTCCCCGCCGCCAGCGCGTGATGCGCGCCAAGCTGGGCGAGGCGGTGTTCCGCGCCGATGAAGCCCTGAAATTCTTTGATGTCAGCAAGCGCTATGAGGATAACCAGGTGCTGTCCTCCGTCTCCGGCCTGATCACCGGCGGCGAGCGGGTGTGCATCTACGGCGCCAACGGCTGCGGCAAATCGACCCTGCTCAACATCATCACCGGCGGTCTCAAGGCCGACAGCGGCCGCGTGAATTTCGGCGTCCAGACCAAGTGGGCCTATCTGCCCCAGATCGTGAAGTTTGACAACATGGAGCGGAGCATTCTGGATACGCTGCTCTATGCGCTGCCGATCGATGTAAAGGAGGCGCGCAACCGCCTGGGCACCTATCAGTTCCAGGGCGAGGACGTGTTCAAGCCCCTGTCCGTGCTCTCCGGCGGCGAGCTGTCCCGCTTAAAACTCTGTATCCTCATGTATCAGGACTTAAACTTCCTGATCCTGGACGAACCCACGAACCATCTGGATCTGGCCTCCCGCGAATGGCTGGAGGATCTTCTGGAAGATTTCAGCGGTGTGCTGCTCTTCGTCTCCCATGACCGTTATTTCGTCACCCGCTTCGCCACCCGCGTGTGGGAACTGGAAAACGGGACGATCAACGACTATCGCATGGGCTTTGAGGAATACCGTGCCGCCAAGATCCGCTCTGCCATCCAGGCTGCCGCGACCAGGCAGGAGAAGCAGCCTGTTAAAACCGATGCGCCCCGTGCCAAAACCGGCGCCGACAGTCCCGCCAAGGAACAGCGCCGCCTGCAGCGTCGCCGCGACAATGCAGCGAAGGAGGCCGCCATGCTGGAGGTGAAAATCGCCGAGCTGGACGCCGCCATCGAGGCCAATTCCTCCGACTACGAGGCCCTGAACCGCTTCCTGGAGGAGAAAAACGAACTGGAAGAGCGCCTGCTTGAATGCTATGAGCTGTTGGAAGGCGTGTAAAAAAGTCCCCGACACAAGGAAACCTTGTGTCGGGGATCGTTTTATTGCAGTTCTGCCAGGATGGCTTCCGGATCATAGGCGCGGCTTTCCAGTTCCAGATATTTTCCGGGGAAACAGTCCGCGATGATGCGCCGTTCCAGATCGGTGCGGCGGCGGAAGTGTGCCAGAAGATCCTCCCGGGTGCGGAAGGGATGGCGTCGGCCGTAAGCGGAACCGTTCAGATAGTCCATCATCATCTGATACCAGATCTCTTCTCCCTGTTCATTAACCCGTTCCCGACAGATGGCGTCGATACTCCGGGCCATGTCTTGAGGGATCAGGCGGATCAGGGTCAGCGGGACGCCCGCAAACCGGGAAAATACCTCCCGGTAAAAGCGAAAGATCTCCTCCTCCGGCGGGCAGATATGCAGCATCCATTCCTCAATGCTGTTCTGGAACAGGGAACACTCAAAGATGGCGGGTGTGAATGCCCTGCGCTGTTCTTCTGCGTAGGCCTGATAGCGCCGCAGCAGAATGTCGCGGAACTCTGCCGGATCGCGCCGCCCGGAATAGATCTCATACTGCTCCCATTCGGCGTAGAATGCAGGATCGTCCGTGCGGATCTGCGTATAGGCCACGTGCATCCGCTCTCCCTCCTGACGGCTGTGGGCGCGGATCTCCGCATCCAGCGCAGGATAGCGGGAACGCAGCGTCTCATACGCCGGGATCGACAGCTCGCTGCACCAGGCCAGCTCTATGGGGGAGAGATCCCCCTCCCGATAGGCCGGGACGGACGGAAACCGTTCGGATAAAAATTGCAGCAGCGTGGATTTCCCGCTGCCGGGGATGCCTTCCAAAAAAATCAGTGAATGCAAAATACTTCCTCCTGTTTGCTCCCACACCGGCGAAACGTGCCGAGGAATTTGCACGACAGAGGGCTCAGGCTAAAATGATCTGCGCCGGTGTGTCCGGTTTATGTGGAAAAGAAACCGGAGCCAGTTCTCCGGTGATGTCAGCGGATGATTCTCATGTCACACCTCCCGCCTCAGCTTGCCTACAGAATACCACAAACTGGAAGAAACTGCAAGAAAAAGCGCCGAAGGGGCATTGCCCCTTCGGCGCTTTTGATGCTTTGGGTGGAAGTTATTCTTCCTCGCTTCTCTTGCCCTCGGTCTCGCAGTAGATGCAGCGATAGACGCCGCGCTCGCGGTCGGAGAGACGGAAGATGTGGGAGATCTCGCGCTCGGAGGTGACGATGCAGCGGGGGTTCTTGCAGAAGATCACGTTCTCCACCTGCTCGGGCAGCTCCAGATGACGCTTCTCCACCAGCACGCCGTCGCGGATGATGTTGACGGTGGCGCCGGGATCGATATAGCCCAGCATGTCCAGGTCTACGTCCAGCACCTCGTCGATCTTGATGATGTCCTTGCGGCCCATCTTGTCGCTGGGGGCGTTCTTGATGATGGCCACAGAGCACTTGAGACGGTCGAGATTCAAAAGACGATACAGCTCCATGCTGCGGCCGGACTGGATATGGTCGATAACAATACCGTTTTTGATGGAATCAATGACCATTTATGCCACCTCCAAAAGCTTCAGGATCAGCGCCATGCGCATGTATTTGCCGTAGAGCACCTGCTTGAAATAGCAGGCGCGGGGATCGTCGTCCACGGAACCGGCGATCTCGCCCACGCGGGGCAGGGGATGCATGATGCAGAGGTCGCTCTTGGCATTCAAAAGCTTGTCCGGCGTCAGGATATAGCTGTCCTTCAGGCGGATATAGTCGGCTTCGTTGAAGAAGCGCTCCCGCTGGACACGGGTCATGTAGAGAATATCAAGCTCCGGCATGGCCTCCTCCAGATCGGTGGTCTCCCGATAGGTGAGGTTTTTCCGTTCCAGCACCTCGGTCTTCATGTATTCCGGCAGCACCAGTTCATTCGGGGAGATCAGCACAAAGCGCACATCCTCATAGCGGGACAGGGCGTTGATCAGGGAATGCACGGTACGGCCGAACTTCAGGTCACCGCAGAGACCCACGGTGAGACCGGAGAAGCGGCCCTTCTCCCGATGAATGGTAAGCAGGTCGGCCAGGGTCTGGGTGGGGTGGTTGTGGCCGCCGTCACCGGCATTGATCACCGGCACGCCGGACTTCATGGATGCCACCAGCGGGGCGCCCTCCTTGGGATGGCGCATGGCGATGATGTCGGCGTAACAGCTGACGGTGCGGACGGTGTCGGCGATGCTCTCGCCCTTGGCGGCGGAGCTGGACTGAGCCTCGGAGAAGCCGATCACATGGCCGCCCAGCTCGTACATGGCCGCCTCAAAGCTCAGACGGGTACGGGTGGAGGGCTCAAAAAACAGCGTGGCCAGCTTTTTGCCATGGCACTTTTCTGCGTATTTTGCGGGGTTTGCGATGATATCATCGGCGGTGGCGATCAGATCTGTGATCTCCTCCACCGTCAGATCCAGAATATCGATGACGCTTCTCATGCTTTTGCACCATTGACAGCCAGATAATTGCGGATTCTGGTCACGTTTTCTTCGTTTGCCGGATCCTCTTCCAGATACTCGATGATGTCATAGACATCCACCACGGAGTAAACCGGGAAGCCGAACTGCTCCTCGATCTCCTGCATGGCGCCCTTCTCGGTCTGGCCCTTTTCTTTGCGGTCCACCATGATGAAGGTGGCGGCGACCTTGGTGCCGTCCAGATGGCTCAGGATTTCCATGGATTCACGAATCGCGGTGCCGGCGGTGATGACGTCCTCGATGATGACGATCTCTTCGCCTGCCTGGGGCACATAGCCCACGAACATACCGCCCTCGCCGTGATCCTTCACTTCCTTGCGGTTGAAGAAGAAGGGCACATTCAGGCCGTTTTTGGACAGGGCCACAGCGGCGGAGATGGACAGGGAGATGCCCTTATAGGCCGGGCCGTACAGAACGGTCTGCTTCTTGCCCAGCTTGTCAAAATAGGCCTTGGCGTAGAACTCGCCCATCTTGGTGATCTGGTCACCGGTCTTGATCATACCGGCGTTGACGAAATAGGGGATCTTGCGGCCGGACTTTGCAGTAAAGTCGCCGAACTTCAGAACGCCTGCACTCTGCAGGAATTCGATAAACTCTCTCTTATAGGCTTCCATATTTCTGCTCCTTCTTCTAAATTCAATGATTCCCCAGCAACAGTTCCTGCAGCTGGGATAAGTCTTCTGCAATATGGTCTGCGCCATGTGCCTCATGTTCTGCCCGGTCGCCGTAACCGTATAAGACGCCGATGGCGGGAATGCCCACCTCGTGGGCGCCCTCGATATCGTGCAGCCGGTCGCCCACCATCACGGCCCGGGACAGATCATGAACTTTCCCGCGGGAAAGTGCTGTGCGGATCACATCCGCTTTGGTCTGCTGGGGGTTGTCAAGGGGCGTGCCGCAGATCAGGTCAAAATACCGGGCGAGGCCGAAGTGCTCAAGAATCCGCACTGCAAAGACCTCTGGCTTGGAGGTGGCCACCATCAGGGTCTTCCCCGCCGCCTTCAGTGCGGCAAGGAAGTCGTGGATGCCGGGATAGGGGATGTTTTCCGCCCAGCCTACCGTGGAGAATCGCTCCCGATAGACCCGGATCGCCTCCTGCGCCTCTGCGGCGCTCAGTCCGTAGATCTTCTGAAAGCTTCCCATCAGCGGCGGGCCGATGAACGGCGTGAGGGTGTCGGGATCATCAACGGCAATCCCGAAATGTTTTAGCGCATGGGCCACCGATTTGGTAATGCCCTCTTTGGGGTCGGTGAGGGTACCGTCCAGATCAAAGAGAATGACATCCCACATGGTGCTTAGTCCACAAATTCCGTCACGCAGCGCTCATAGGCGGCAACGGGATCGGCGGCGGCGGTGATGGGACGGCCCACCACGATGTAGTCAGAGCCGATTTCCTTTGCGGCGGCGGGGGTCATGACGCGCTTCTGGTCGCCGATATCGCCGTCGGCAAAGCGAACGCCGGGAGTGATGGTGAGGAAGTTTTCGCCGCAGCGCTCGTGCACCTTACCTGCTTCCAGGGGGGAGCAGACGATGCCGTCGAGACCGGCATTCTTGGCGGTCTCTGCATAATGCATGACCACTTCATCAATAGGAGCGTGGATCATCAGGTCGCGCTCCAGCGTCTCCTGATCGGTGGAGGTGAGCTGGGTCACGGCGATGAGAAGGGGACGGGTGCCGTCCGGGCGGGTGAGGCCCTCGAGAGCGCCCTGCATCATAGCAGTAGCACCAGCGGCGTGGAGGTTCGTAATATCCACGTCCAGATTGGAAAGAACGGCCATGGCCTTCTTCACGGTGTTGGGAATGTCATGGAGTTTCAGATCCAGGAAGATCTTGTGGCCGCGGGCCTTGATCTCGCGCACGATGGAGGGGCCCTCTGCGTAGTAGAGCTCCATGCCGATCTTCACGAAGGGTTTCCGGCCGGTGAACTTGTCCAGGAATGCAAAGGTTGCCTCAGCAGAGGAAAAATCACATGCGATGATAACGTCCTTACCCATTACTTTACGCCTCCTATAATTTCACTTAAATTGTCGATTCTATATTTGGCCATGACCTCCGGCAGATCCCGGATGATATCACGGCAGACATACGGATTCACCAGATTGGCGGCGCCCACTTCTACGGCGGTGGCGCCCGCCAGCATCATTTCAATCACATCTTCTGCGGTAGAAACGCCGCCCATACCCACCACCGGGATCTTGACAGCATGGGCCACCTGATAGACCATGCGTACCGCCACCGGGAAGATAGCGGGGCCGGAGAAGCCGCCCATGGTGTTGGCGATGATGGGCTTTCTGGTGCGCAGATCGATGCGCATACCCAGGAGGGTGTTGATCAGGCTGATGCCATCGGCGCCGGCCTCTTCACAGGCCTTTGCGATGGACACGATATCGGTGACATTGGGGGAGAGCTTGATGAGCACCGGCTTTTTGGTGACGGCCTTGACTGCGCGGGTCACTTCCGCGGCGGCCTCCGGACTGGTGCCAAAGCTCATGCCGCCGCCGTGGACATTGGGACAGCTGACATTCACCTCAAGCCAGCCCACCTGTTCCTCGCGGTCCAGCTTTTCGCAGGTGTAGGCATAATCCTCCACGGAAAACCCGGATACATTGGCCATGACAGGCTTTGCAAAGCACTGCTTCAGCTTCGGCAGTTCTTCGGAGATGACCTTCTCAACGCCGGGATTCTGCAGACCCACGGCATTGATCATACCGGCGGAGCATTCCGCAATACGGGGCAGGGGATTGCCATAGCGGGGATCCTTCGTAGTACCCTTGAAGGAGAAGGTGCCGAGGCAGTTGATATCATAAAGCTCTGCAAATTCATAGCCATAGCCAAAGGTGCCGGAGGCGGGGATCACGGGGTTATCTAGTTCAATGCCGCAGAGCGTTACATTCAGTTTTCCCATAAAATCTCCTCCTTCAAAAGCACCGGGCCTTCCTTGCAGATACGTTTATAGCCGGTGATGGTTTTGCAGCTGCAGCCCATGCAGGCGCCGAAGCCGCAGCCCATGCGGGCCTCAAAGCTGTACTGGCCGGGGCAATCGGTGGCGCGGTAAAGCGCCTTCAGCATGGGTTCCGGGCCGCAGGTGTAGACATAGTCATAGGAAATGCCCGCCTCGCGGATGGCGTCGGTGACGAAGCCGTGGATGCCCACGCTGCCGTCGGCAGTGGCCACGATCACCGGCACGCCCAGGGCCTCGAATTCTTCCGTCAGGAAGAGATCCGCGGCGGTGTTGAATCCCAGCACCACCGTGGGATGCTTGCCCGCGGCAAGCAGCGCTTTCGTCAGGCGGTATAAGGGAGGCGTACCCACACCGCCGCCCACCACCAGGGGCTGCTCCCCGGACAGGGCGGGGTCAAAGCCGTTGCCGAGACCCGTGAGGATATCGAGGGTCTCGCCGGACTTCATTTCGCTCATCTGACGGGTGCCGATGCCCACGACCTTATAATAGATCAGCACGCTCTTTTCGTCATAATCGCTGACGGAGATGGGGCGGCGGAGGAAAAGACCCTCCAATTTAATATTCAAAAACTGACCGGGATGGGTGAAATCCGCGGTGTCGCCCGAAAGACGCATCCGATAGACGTCCTGTGCGACCTTTGTATTTTCCAGAATGGTAAAGATCGTCTGCTTCATAGCTGCCTCACTTTGCATCGATGGTGGAGACACTGAAGGTGATCTCCTCTAAAACGTCCAGAAGGACGCGCACGGTATCCAGAGACGTAAAGACGGTGACGTTGTTCTCTGCAGCCACACGACGGATCAGGAAGCCGTCCTTCGTGGCGGACTGGACCTGGTTCAGGGTATTCAGCACATAGGTGACGTGGCCCTGACGCAGGGAATCGAGAATTTCCTCGCTGCCTTCGGTGAGCTTTTTGCGGCGGCGGGTGCGGATGCCATGCTCCCGGAGGAAGGTGGCGGTACCGCCGGTGGCCTCGATATTGAAGCCCAGGTCATAGAAGCGGCGCACCAGAGGCAGGGCGTCCTCTTTGTCCTTATCGGCCACAGTGACGAACACAGTGCCGTAGTTATCCACGCGGGTGCCGCCGGCCTGCAGCGCCTTATAGAAGGCGCGGTTCAGACGGTCATCATAGCCGATGGCCTCGCCGGTGGACTTCATTTCGGGAGACAGGGCAATATCGGCGCCCCGGAGCTTGGAGGAACTGAACACCGGCACCTTTACGTACCAGCGCTCCTTGGAGGGCTGGAGCCCACCCTGGTAGCCCTGATCGGCCAGGGACTGGCCCAGCGCCACCTTGGTGGCAATATTGGCCAGCGGCAGGCCGGTGGCCTTGCTTAAGAAGGGCACGGTACGGGAGGAACGGGGATTCACCTCAATGATGTACACGTCATCCTGGGGATCCACGATGAACTGGATATTGAAGAGACCCTCCATGCCAAGACCCACGCCCAGACGGGTGGTGTAATCGACGATGGTGTCGCGGACACGGTCATTGATGGAGAAGTGGGGATAGACACTGATGGAGTCGCCGCTGTGCACACCGGTGCGCTCCACGTGCTCCATAATGCCGGGAATCAGCACCTCGCGGCCGTCGCAGACGGCGTCCACTTCCAGTTCCTTGCCCATGATGTACTTGTCAACGAGAACCGGATGCTCCTCGGATGCCACGATGGCGTGGGCGAAATACTGGCGCAGGGATTCGTCGTCATAGACGATCTGCATGGCGCGCCCGCCCAGCACATAGCTGGGACGCACCAGCACCGGATAACCGATGCGGTTGGCGACCTTCACGCCGGCCTCCACATCGGTGACGGCTTCGCCGGTGGGCTGGGGGATATGAAGTGCCTCCAGCATTTTTTCAAAGCTGTCGCGGTTCTCCGCACGCTCGATGGCGGCCACACTGGTGCCCACCACCGGCACGCCCAGCTGATCCAGACGATCCGCCAGATTGATGGCGGTCTGGCCGCCCAGGGTGACGATGACGCCGTCGGGCTTTTCCAGATGGATGACATTCATCACGTCCTCGATGGTTAAAGGCTCGAAGTAGAGCTTATCGGAGGTGGTGTAGTCAGTGGAAACGGTTTCGGGGTTATTGTTGATGATGATGGCCTCGTATCCCGCTTCGCGGATGGCCCAGATGGAGTGAACGGTAGAGTAGTCGAACTCCACGCCCTGGCCGATGCGGATGGGGCCGGAGCCCAGGACCAGGATCTTCTTCTTATCGGTGACGATGGACTCGTTTTCGTCCTCATAGGAGGAGTAGAAATACGGTACATAGCTGTCAAATTCACCGGCACAGGTGTCGATGATCTTATAAACTGGGAAGATGTCGTTTGCCTCGCGGAGGCGGTACATGTCCACATCGCTGATGCCCCAGATGCTGCCGATATAGGCGTCGGAGAAGCCCAGACGCTTGGCGTCCCGAAGCACGGTGAGATCATTCTTGTTCTCGCGGATCACGTCCTCATAGCGGACGATGCTCTGGATCTTGTCCAGGAAGAACATATCGATCTTGGTGGCATTATAAAGAATACCCAGGTCGGTGCCGCGGCGCATCAGCTCCGCAATGGCGAAGAGACGGTCATCGCGTCCCTCGATGATATAGGAGAGGAGCTCATCGTCGGTTTTTTCGTCGAACTTCTTATTATAGATATGGTTCACGCCGATCTCAAGACCGCGGATGCCCTTGAGTAAGGATTCCTCCATGGTGCGGCCGATGCTCATGACCTCGCCGGTGGCCTTCATCTGGGTGGACAGGCGATTGTCGGCGCTGGTGAACTTATCAAAGGGGAAGCGGGCCAGCTTCGTGACGATGTAGTCGATGGACGGCTCGAAGCTTGCAGGCGTGCTGGCAATTTTGATCTCGTCGAGAGTCAGACCCAGAGCCACCTTGGCGGTGACGCGGGCAATGGGATAACCGCTGGCCTTAGAGGCCAGGGCGGAGGAACGGGAGACGCGGGGATTGATCTCGATGAGGTAGTATTCAAAGGAATAGGGGTCGAGAGCAAACTGCACGTTGCAGCCGCCGGCGATCTTCAGCTCGCGGATGATCTTGAGGGCGCTGCCTTTTAACATCTCGTATTCCTTGGGCGACAGGGTCTGGCTGGGCGCGACCACCATGGAGTCGCCGGTATGGATGCCCACCGGGTCGATATTCTCCATGCTGCAGATGGCGATGGCGGTGTCGTTATCGTCGCGCATGACCTCAAATTCGATTTCCTTATAGCCCTTGATGCTCTTTTCCACCAGCACCTGATGCACCGGAGAGAGTTTTAGGCCGTTTTCCAGAAGGATCAGCAGCTCTTCCTCATCGTCGGCGAAGCCGCCGCCGGTACCGCCCAGAGTAAAGGCAGGACGCAGCACCACGGGATAGCCGATTTCATTGGCTGCGGCGATACCCTCTTCCAGAGTGGTGGCAATGAGGGAGGGGAGCACGGGCTCGCCCAGCTTTTCGCACAACTCCTTGAAGAGCTCGCGGTCTTCCGCGCGCTCGATGGATTCAAAGCTGGTGCCGAGAATTTCCACCTGGCATTCGTCCAGCACGCCCTTGCGGACCAGCTGCACCGCCAGGTTCAGGCCGGTCTGTCCGCCGAGGCCCGGCACGATGGCGTCCGGACGCTCCTTGCGGATGATCTTGGCCACATATTCGAGATTCAGCGGCTCCATATACACCTTGTCGGCGATCTGGGTATCCGCCATGATGGTGGCGGGATTGGAGTTTAAGAGCACTACTTCATAGCCCTCTTCTTTCAGCGCCAGACAGGCCTGGGTGCCGGCATAGTCGAATTCTGCGGCCTGGCCGATGACGATGGGGCCGGAGCCGATGACCATGACTTTATGAATGTCCGTTCTCTTAGGCATTGCGCTTTCTCCCTTCTTCCATCATCCTGATAAAACGATCATACAGTTCATGCTCTGCTCCCGGATTGAACTGGGAGGAGAACATGGGATATTCCGTGCTTTCCATGGCTTCCAGTGTGCCGTCCAGCACGTTCTGGTGGGTCATGCGGAGCCCGGTGCCGGTAAAGCTCTCGGGATCCACGCAGTAGCCATGGCTCTGGGCATTGATCTCGATCTTGCCGGTGTCGAGATTCCGCACCGGATGGTTGCCGCCCTGATGGCCGGCCTTCATCTTAAAGACGCGGGCGCCGCAGGTCAGCGCGATGAGCTCGTGTCCAAGGCCTGCGCCAAAGATGGGCAGACGGCCGCGGAAGGCGCGGATCAGCGCGATGACGCCGGGCACATCCTCGGCAGCGCCGGGGCCGTTTGAGATATAAAGGCCGTCGGGCTTTAATGCCAGGATCTCGGCCTCCGTGGTGCCGATCGGCACCACCGTGACGTTGCAGCCGTGGGCATTGAAGGCCCGCACACTGGAGAGCTTGATGCCGCAGTCAACGGCCACTACGTTATACTTGGGATTGGGCGTGCGGGAATACCAGCGCTTTTTACAGCTGACACTTTCCGCGATTTTCCGATTGGGTGTCCAGGCGGCAATGGCGGCCAGGGCGTCCTCTTTTGCGGTGTCGGCGGAGGTGAGCATGGCGCGCATGGTGCCTTCCCGGCCGATGATGCGGGCGATGGCGCGGGTGTCCACGCCGTAAATGCCGGGGATGCCGTCCTCTTCCATGGCCTCAGACAGGGTCTTGGTATAGCGGAAGTTGGAGGGCACGTCGTTATAGTCGCGCACCACTAATCCGCCGATCGTGGGATTGCGGGACTCGTCATCCTCGTCGTTGACGCCATAGCTGCCGATAACCGGATAGGTCATGCAGACGATCTGGGCGGCATGACTGGGATCGGAGATGATTTCCTGATAGCCCACCATGGAGGTATTGAACACGATTTCGCAGATGCGCTCACAGACGGCGCCGAAGCCGTAGCCCGCGAACTCTGCGCCGTTTTCCAGAATCAGCTTTCGATCAAATGCTCTTGCCATACGATCCTCCCATTCACCATTGTCATGCGGCATCTGCCGTATACCGTATCGCCTGCAAAAGGCGTTGCCTTACCCAGGGAGACAAACTCCGCGGGATCGATTTCATAGGGCGTGTCCAGTTCAAATGCAGTCAGATCTGCGTCCTGTCCCACCTCGAGGGTCGTGCCGATGCCAAAGCGCCGTCCCGGTGCCGTCGTAAGCAGCTCCACCAGGCGCTGAAGCGGCAGGATGCCGGGCTTGACCAGATGGGTATAAAGCTCTGCAAAGGCCGTCTCGATGCCCACGATGCCCATGGCGCTCTTTTCAAGTCCCCGGGACTTTTCCTCGGCGCTGTGGGGTGCATGGTCGGTGGCGATCATGTCGATAGTGCCGTCAAGAAGGCCCTCGATCAGTGCCTCCCGGTCTTCCTTACCGCGGATGGGCGGATTCATCTTAAAGCGGCCCTCTTCCTGGAGCTGGCTGTCATCCATCAGGAGGTAATGCGGCCCGGTCTCACAGGTGACATCCACGCCCCGTGCCTTGGCCTCCCGGATCAGCCGGACGCTTTCCTTGCAGGAAATGTGGCAGACATGATAGGGACAGCCGGTTTCCTCGACAAGCTTCAGGTCGCGGGCGATGGGGCCCCATTCACTCTCGGAGCAGATGCCCCGGTGGCCGTGGGCGCGGGCATAGTCGCCGTCGTGGATATATCCGCCGCGGAGAAGGGAATTGTCCTCACAATGGGCCGAGAGAATCCGGCCGGTTTTCTTCACCTGATGCATGGCCTCCCGCATCAGATCGGCGTCCTGCACGCCGCGTCCGTCGTCGGAATAGCCGATGACATGGGCGCTCATGCCGGAAATATCGGCAAGCTCCTCACCGGCTTCGTTCACGGTGAGGGCGCCGTAGGGATATACATGAATCACCGCATCCTCGCGGATCCGGGTGAGTTCCTCATCAAGATGCTCCACGCTGTCCGGGACAGGGGAGAGATTCGGCATTGCACAGACAGACGTATATCCGCCGCGTGCGGCGGCCAGCGTACCGGTTCCAATGGTCTCCTTATATGAAAAACCCGGCTCTCTCAGATGTACATGCACATCGGAGAAACCCGGGAAAAGGAAACACTGATTGAGATCATAGGAAAGAACGTCGCCGGAAACAGAAACACAAGGAGCGATGGCGGAAATTTTACCGTCATCGATCAAAACGTCCATCTTCTTGAAAGCATTGCCGGAAAAGACCTGTGCGTCACGCAAAACGATTTTCACGAATCTTACCTCCTGCAAATCAAACTAACTTATTATATGAAAAAACGGGGTCTCTGTCAAGAAAATCGGCGGACAAAAACATACTAAAATAGACAGGGCCGGACGCCGTTTTCTATCCATCCTGGCCAGTGCCCTTCGCTGTCCCTGCGTTTCTGCCCGAAAAGCTGACGAAATCTTCTCTTGTGACGGTGCGGAAGCTGTGCTATACTGAATGTATTAGAAAAGAAGAGAAAGAAGTGGTATTTTACATGGCAGCTTCACAGGCGATGAAACGCCGCGGCGTGGATCTTTTGGATGAGTCGCGCTCTCCCCTCCGGAATATTCTCTGGCTGGCCTGGCCGATCTTTTTGGAGAATGTTCTGACAACCCTGGTATCCTATGCCGATACCATCATGGTGGGCCGTCTGGGCGCATACGCCAATGCGGCGGTGTCCATCAGTAATTCCGTGGTGTTCCTCTTAAACGGTGTCATCATGTCCCTCGGCGTGGGCGTTACGGCCCTGATCTCCCAGAGTATCGGCGCCGGCGACCGGGCGCTGACCAAAAAACTGGTGCGCCATGCGGTGCTGATCTTACTGTACATCGGCGTTCCCATTGCCATCATTCTGGGTGTATTGCATCGCGCGATCCCCTTGTGGATGGGCGCGGAGGCCGACGTCATCGATCATGCTGCCCGGTATAATCTGATCTGCGCCTTTGGCCGTCCCTTCAGTATTGCCTCCATGATGATCTTCTCCGCCCTCCGCGGCTGCGGCGATACCAAGACGCCGCTGCGGATCAACATGTTTGTCAATATTCTGAACGTCGTGGGCAACTTCTTCCTGATTTATCCCACCCGCCAGATTTCCTTCCTGGGCGCGGAGTTCACCATCATCGGCGCAGGCTGGGGCGTGGCCGGTGCCGCCGCCGCCACCTCGATCGCCATGGCAGTGGGCGGTATTGCTGCCATCATGCTCCTCTTCACCAAAAAGGATTCCCCCATGCATATCACGCTGCGGGATGATTATCATCTGGATTTCCATGTGGTGGGACAGATTTTCAAAATCAGTATCCCCGCCATGATCGAGCGTGTGTGTATGTCCGGCGCAAACGTGGTCATCAGCCGCTGTATCGCCAGCCTCGGCACCATCTCTGTGGCCGCGAACTCCGTTTATGTCACGGCGGAGTCCATCGCCTTCATGCCGGGCTTTGCCTTCGCCGCCGCCTCCACCACGCTGGTGGGCCAGTCCATTGGCGCCCGCAAGCTGAATCTGGCGGATCGGTATATGAAGTCCTGCGTGCTCCTCTCCATGGCAGTCATGACTGTTGCCGGACTCGGCCTCTTTATCTTCGCAAACCAATTGGTGACGCTCTTCACCATTGACCAGGAGGTCATCAAGCTGGCCGGACGCTGTCTGCGGATCGCGGCCATTCTCCAGCCTGCCCAGACCGGCGCCATGGTATTCGCCGGCGGTCTCCGCGGTGCGGGCGACACCCTGTGGCCCATGATTATCACGGCCTCCTGTATGTGGTTCTTCCGTGCCGGTATCGGCGCCATCCTCTGCATTGCCATCCTGGGCTATGGTCTCCCGGCCGCAGTTGCCTGCATGGTGGTGGACAGCTATGTACGCATCGTGCTCTTCTATCTCCGCTTCCGCACCGGCAAGTGGAAAAATGCCGTCCGCGGCCCCCGCATGATGCCGAAAAAAGAAGAAGCTCCCGCAGAATAACAACGATCCCGCCGCAGCACGTTGCGGCGGGATTTTTTCTCACTTTTTCCGGCGGATACTTGTTGATCCCACCTACTTGTGCTATACTGAGGGCAAGAAACATTTTATCGAAAAAAGGAGAAGCGAATATGCCGAATGCCAAGATTTTATTCCCCGGCGGCCTGAGAAAAGCCCTGACCCTCAGCTATGATGACGGTGTGGAACAGGATATCCGCCTGATCGATATTATGAAGAAGCACGGCCTCAAGGGCACCTTCAACATCAATTCCGGCGCCTATGCCGCCGAGGGTACCGTATACCCCGCCGGTCAGGTGCATCGCCGTATGCCGGAATCCCAGGTGACCGCCCTTTACCGCGACAGCGGCATGGAAGTGGCCACCCACGCCCTGACCCATCCCTTCCTGGAGCGGATGCCCCTCAATATGGCCACCTATGAGATCATGAAGGACCGCGAGAATCTGGAGGCCCAGTTCGATACCATCGTCCGCGGCCACGCCTATCCTTTCGGCACCTTTAATGACGACGTGGTGGAGATCCTGAAAAACTGCGGCATCGTCTATGCCCGCACGGTGATGACCACCGGCCGCTTTGATCTGCCCACCGACTGGCTGCGCCTGAAGGCCACCTGCCATCATAACGACCCCAGGCTGCCGGAGCTGATCGATGAGTTCCTGGCGGATGACTCCAAGCTGCCGGAATACGCCCAGCGCGCCCGGTTCTTCTATATGTGGGGCCACAGCTATGAGTTTGAAGGCAACGATAACTGGGACGTCATCGAGAACTTTGCAGAGCGCATGGGCAACCGCGACGATGTCTGGTACTGCACCAATATCGAGGCCTATGACTATATCGAGGCCTTCCGCGC
Organism: Oscillospiraceae bacterium; assembly: GCA_015067705.1. GTDB lineage: Bacteria > Bacillota > Clostridia > Oscillospirales > QAMX01 > Allobutyricicoccus. Next base: position 12,070 of record SVLW01000006.1, on the reverse strand, counting down.
CCTGCTCTTCTCTGCCGACGGCAGCCGCGTACAGAACCCCACCGCCCTCACCGTCTGGTTCCAGATGGGCGACAAGACCATCTGCCTGAAAGCAGGCGAGAGCGCAAAGCTGTAAAACGAAAGATAAATACAAAAAACCAGGCGTCTTTTCTCATAACAGACGCCTGGTTTTTTATATATTCCGGTGATTCAGCCACTCAAATGCCAACTCCCAATTGGTATGTGGAAATAAAAGTGTTCCGGATCGATTGATATACGTCATATACACATGACAGGCTTTTTCAAGAGACACTTGTAATGCCTCCGACACTTCGGCGTAAAAAGGCGGTGTTCCGTCTTGATCCCAGGAAAGCTTATCTGCAAGAAACAGTGCCATATCGTACTTCGAAGGCATATCTTTTAAGGTGGTGTGACAGGAAATGGCAGATAAAACTCTCTTATCCGTGATCGCAAAATAGTCTTCTGCAATCTTTGCGGATAGTCTTTGATGGAGCAAAAACGGGTATTTACATTCTGCTTCGCATAATGTAAAGCCATGCGTTTCTGCATAAGCAAGCATATCCGCAGGAGTCATCACCGCGCTGATATCGTGGAGCAAGGCACTTATTTGACAGATTTCCGCGTGAAGATCAAATTGCTCTGCAATGCGAAGATTGGTTTTTGAAACATTCATGACATGTGTGAATGTTTTCTCTTTTTGGTTTTTCAAAAAGAGCGCTTTTACATCCGCTTCCAGATTGTCCGTTTGTCGAGGAACATCGATATAGTCATACGCATCAAAAAACATGAAGCCACATCCTTTTTCGATTAGATTGATACAGTATATCATAAAGAACAGGCACTTGCAAAAGACGCAAGTGCCTGTTTGAATCTGTATTTTTATCTCTCGTCCATGGGGACATAGCTTCTGGCATCATAGACCACGCGGTAGGCGGGACGGATGATGCGGGAGTTGCCGCAGATTTCCTCAATGCGGTGGGCGATCCAGCCGGAGATGCGGGCCGCGGCAAAGAGGGGGGTATACAACTCCGTGGGGATACCCAGGGTCTTATAGACCAGACCGGAGTACATATCCACGTTGGCGCACATGGGCTTGGTGCTGCCCTTCACATGGGCAAAGACCTCGGGAGACAGACGCTCCACGGTCTCGATGAGCTTGAATTCCTCGCCATAGCCGTTCTTTTCGGCCAGACGGCGGGCATTGGCCTTCAGGATCACTGCACGGGGGTCACTGACGGTATAAATGGGGTGGCCCATGCCATAGATCTTGCCGGAACGGTCGCCGGCTTCTTTCCGCAGCATCTTGGCCAGATAATCCGCCACTTCACCCTCGTCGTTCCAGTTCTGCACATTCTTCTGAATGTCCTCGAACATCTCAACCACCGCGATATTCGCACCGCCGTGGAGGGGGCCCTTCAGGGATGCCAGCGCCGCGGAGATAGCGGCATAGGTATCCGTGCCGGAGGAGGAGCAGACGCGGCAGGCAAAGGTGGAGTTGTTACCGCCGCCGTGCTCGGCATGGAGCACCAGGCACAGGTCCAGAAGCTTTGCCTCTTCTTCCGTGAACTGCTTGTCGGAACGAACGGCGCGGAGAATGCTCTCTGCCGTGGACTGGTTATCGTGGGGGAAATGGATGTGCAGACTCTTGTGGTCAAAGAAATGACGCTTCGCCTGATAGGCGTATGCCAGAAAGAGCGGGAAGCGGGCAATCAGCTCCATGCCCTGACGCATCAGATTCTCAAGACTGGTATCATCGGGATTATCATCATAACAGTAAAGACCCAGAGTGGAGCGGGCCAGCTTATTCATGATGTTGCGGCTGGGTGCGCTGAGAATATGATCTTCCGTGAAGAATCGGGGCAGCTGGCGCAGGACGCCGAACTGGTCCGTGATGTATTTCAGCTGATCCGCTCTGGGCAGCGCACCGAAGAGCAGGAGATACGACACTTCTTCAAAGCCGTAGCGGCCCTCTTTCGTAAAGCCGTCGATCAGATCCTCCAGGTTATAGCCGCGGTAATAAAGGCGGCCGGGCACGCTGATGCGTTCGCCGTCGCGGAGCTCATAACCCACAACGTCGCCGATCTGGCTGAGACCGGCGATGACGCCGGTACCGTTTGCGTTACGAAGGCCCCGCTTTACCGCGGGGTCAGAATAATAAGACGGATCGATCTGGTTATTTTTCAGATATTCCTTACATAAATTCGATATGAATTCGTTCTGGGTGCGTTCATCCATGCTTTGTTCCTCCGAAAATGTCCGCAGGGAACTCTTGAGATCGGCCGATCGCTCTGCCGGGAAAACTGGTTGAAAGAGTCCTGCTGATATCTTGCAAGTATTTTAGCATGGTAAAGCGCGTTCGTCAATGTGCAACCTGTATAGAATATCCTGGCGGCAATGGGTAAATGTATACAATCCGGCAAGAGAAAGGATGGCGGCGTATGAGAAGAAGATTCAGACGGAATCGGGCAGTGTGGTGGGTGTTTGTCCTGATAATTTTATTTTTTCTGCACATTCATTTGATTTTCCCGGAAAGAAGCGGGGATCCGGCGGATGGGACGGCCTCTCCTGCTCCTGTGGATCCGGGGGAGGTGGAAATCCTGCAAGAACCGGTATCTGCGTATGCAATTTCGATCCCGGTCTGGCAGGACGGCACCGTGCAGGAGCAGAACCTGGAGGCGTATCTGGTGGGGGTGCTGGCGGCGGAGATGCCCGCCTCTTTCCCGGAAGAGGCATTAAAGGCCCAGGCCGTGGCGGCCCGCAGCTTTATTCTCCACCGGGCGGCGAATCCGCCCCGGGACGGCGTGCATGACGCCGCGTCGCTCTGCACCCAGGCGTCCCACTGCAAGGGCTATTACCCGGTAGAGGAACCCGGCATGGCGGAGGCCCTCTGGGGCGAGGGAGCAGAGACCTGGCTTGCCCGGCTGGAGGCCGCGGTGGCGGCCACGGCAGGAGAAATCCTCACCTATGAGGAGGCACCGGCTCTGGCGGCCTTTCATGCGGTATCCGGCGGACGCACCGAGAGCGCCGAAACCGTCTGGGGCAGCGCCGTACCTTATCTTGTCGAGGTGGAGAGTCCCGGCGAAGAGGACGCCCGGCGCTATCAGGAGACCCTGCGCTTCGACCGCCATGCCCTGAAGACCCAGCTCCTTTCTGCCTATCCGGATGCGGTGCTCTCCGATGATCCGGAAGAGTGGCTTACGGATGTGGTACGCAGCGCCTCCGGCACGATCACGTCCATCCGGGTGGGCGGCGTCGCCACGGACGGCGCGGCCCTCCGCAGTCTTTTGCACTTAAATTCTGCGGACTTCACCTGGACGGTGCAGGGCGCGCTTATCGAGATCACCACGCTGGGCTATGGCCACGGCGTGGGCATGAGCCAGTACGGCGCCCGGGCCATGGCGGCGGAAGGCGCGGATTACCGGGAGATTCTCCTGCATTATTACCCCGGCTGTATCTTGGAAACTGTGAAAAATAACTGAGGACTTGCAATGATTTCCGCATGCTGTTATACTATCTATATACATATACTTTCAGGAGGGTTTACTATGGAATACAGACAGCTTTATGGCATGAAAGAAAAACCGTCTCTTCTGGGCTTCGGCTGCATGAGACTGCCCCTGCTGCCCGGCGGCGGCCGCGGTGATATCGACTATGACCGCGCACAGTCCATGATCGACGACGCCATTGCAAACGGCGTGAACTATTTTGATACCGCATACGGTTATCTGGATGGTCAGAGCGAGATCTTCGTGGGCAAGGCCCTCAAGAAGTATCCCCGCGACTCCTTTTATCTGGCGTCCAAGCTGCCCATGGGTCAGATCGACTCCTATGAAAAGGGCATAGAGATCTTCAATCATCAGTTTGAAAAGCTCCAGGTGGAATATATCGATTTCTATATGTTCCACGGCATCAATAAGACCGTCTTTACCGAGAAGGTCCTGAAGTTCGGCCTCCTGGACGAAATGCGGAAGATGAAAGAATCCGGCCGCATCCGCAATCTGGGCTTCTCCTTCCACGGCAGCTATGAGGACTTCGAGTACATCATGAACTACTGCGACTGGGATTTCTGCCAGATCCAGTATAACTACATGGATACCGAGATCCAGGCCGGCGACCGCGGTGTGGCACTTGCCGCAGAGCGCAAGGTGCCGCTCATTATCATGGAGCCGGTGAAGGGCGGTTCTCTGGCCTCCTTCGCGCCTGCTGCCGAAAAGATCTTCAAGGATTATGCACCGGAAAAGAGCCTGGCATCCTGGGCCGTGCGCTGGGTGGCTGCCCATCCCGGCGTGGCCGTGGTGCTCTCCGGTATGTCCACCGAGGAACAGGTGAAGGACAACCTCGAGACCTTCAATCACTACGTCCCGCTGAATGCGGAGGAACAGGGCGTCATCGATCAGGTGGTGGCCGCCATCCGCAGCAGCATCCGCAATGGCTGCACGGGCTGTAACTACTGCATGCCCTGCCCCTTCGGCGTGGACATCCCCCGCAATTTCTCTATCTGGAACGACTACGGCATGTACAATAATGCCGGCCGTGCAAAGGACAATCTGAACCGTCTGGACGCCGATAAGTGGGCCAACAAGTGCGCCGAGTGCGGCGCCTGTGAGGCTGCCTGTCCCCAGGCTCTGCCCATCCGCGAAGATCTGAAGAAGATGTTTGCTGAAATTTCTGCTCTGTAAGAGGTCTGATCATGAAGATTTTGAGATCTTCTTCGGAGGCGGAGATGATTCTCTGCTTTTTGAAGGCGGAATATACCTCTCCCCGTTTTGCGGAAGATTTACACGCTGCAATGGCGAAGTGTCATGCAGAACCGTCTTTGATTCTCTCCGGCGATCCCGAAAACGCGGAGGAGAATGCCCTGCGCGCCGAGGTGATGGGCCAGTTCCGCGGCTATGGCCGGGACGAGGAACTCTTCCGGAATTTCCCGGTGGGGGAAGCGTCTTGGGTCTATGCCGAACTGGAGGCGGAGGATCTTCGGAAGATCCGCTATATCGATTATTCCTACTGGAACGAGATTTCAAACGGCACTTCCTGCCCGCTGGATGCGGTGGAGAATATCCGGGCGGATCGACGAATCTTCGAGGTACCCCACGACCGTTTTCTGGCAGGGGAGCAGTTCCTGCGGGAGGGCGGCAAGTTCCCGCCCATCGTCCTGCTTTGGAGTGAAAAGGGTCCGTATGTGATCGTGGAGGGGCATCTGCGGATGACGTCCTATGCCCTGGCCCCGGAATACTTCCCCGGCACCTTCTGCTATCTCGGCACCTGCAGTCAGGAAGCGTTGAAACGCTGGAACGTGAATTACGACTAAAAAGAAAACCGCCCGGAGCGAGCGCTCCGGGCGGAACTTTTTTGCTTATTTTTCCTGATGAATGGTCTCTCCGGCCAGCTTTTCATAGAAAAGCGCGATGCCGGAATGGTCGCACTGACCCTGACCGCTGAAGTGGAGGTTCTCCATCATCTCCTGCACCTGAACCGTGAGAGGCAGGGGAGCGCCCACCGCATGAGCGGCCTCGATGGCGTTGTTGAGATCCTTGATATGCAGATCGATCTTAAAGCCGGGCTTGAAGTTGGCGTCCATCATCATGGGAAGCTTTGCCTCCATGACGTGAGAGCCTGCCATACCGCCGCGGATGGCCTCAAATACGGTCTGGGGATCCACGCCCGCCTTGACGGCCAGCATGAATGCCTCGGACACTGCCGCAATGTTCAGTGCCACGATGATCTGATTGGCCAGCTTCGTGGTGTTGCCGGCGCCGCTCTTGCCGCAGTAAACTGCACTGGCGCCCATGACCATCAGCACGTCGTATGCCTCGTCAAAGTCGGCTTTGTCGCCGCCCACCATGATGGACAGCTTGGCATTGATGGCGCCGGGCTCACCGCCGGACACCGGGGCATCCAGGAAGCGCACGCCCTTTGCCTGACAGGCGGCATAGACCTCCTGTGCGGCGGTGGGGGCGATGGAACTCATGTCCACGATGAGCTGGCCGGGCTTTGCGCCCTCCAGCACACCGTTCGGGCCCATGACGGCGTCCTTCACCTGGGGGCCGTTGGGGACCATGGTGATGACCATGTCGCCCTGTGCGGCGGCTTCTGCCGGGGAGGCAACCGCCGTGGCGCCCTCTGCCGCCAGCTCTGCCACCGGGGCGGGGAGGATGTCATAGACATAAAGCTCGTGTCCTGCCTTCATCAGGTTGCGCGCCATGGGCTTGCCCATGATACCGAGACCAATAAATCCGATTTTCATAGCTTCTATCCCTTTCTATGGTTATTTTTTTGCTTTTCCATAAATTTCGCGGACTTTGTCCGCAATATCGTTTGCGGTCAGATGATAGTATTCCAAAAGTTCCTCATAGCTTCCGGCACTGGTCCCGAAGCGGTCGTGGAGACCGATGAAGCCCACAGGCTTGCACTCCTCAGACAGCATCACCGTGACGATGGTGTTGAGACCGCCCACCAGATTACCCTCCTCGGCGCTCACCACACCGACACAGCCCTTTGCCGCCTCGATCATGGCGGCGCGGTTCACCGGCTTTAAGGACGGCACATTGACTACGCGAACGGAGATCTCGCCCTCCAGAGCGCGGGCGGCCTCCAGCGCACGGGCCACCATGATACCGGTGGCGAATACGACGATGTCGCTGCCCTCTTTCATCACATAGGGCATTCCCACTACGAAGGGACGGTTTTCGTCGGTGATCACATCTGTGGGATTGCCGCAGAGGCGGATATAGGCCGGGCCTTCGATCTTCTCCATGGCCCGCACGGCGGCGGCAGCCTCATTGGCGTCCGCAGGACTCAGCACCGTCATGCCGGGGATGGCACGCATGAGGGAAATGTCCTCCACGCTCTGGTACATGGCGCCCTCGCCGTAATTGGAAAAGCCCGTGGCGGCACCGCAGATACGCACTTTCAGCTTGCCAAGGCCCACGGCCTGGCGCAGCTGGTCATAGGCGCGGCCGGTGGAAAGCACGGCATAGGAGTGGATAAAGGGCATTTTGCCCGCCAGTGCCAGACCGGCGGCGGTGGAAGCCATATTGGCCTCCGCGCTGCCCATATCAAAATAGCGTTCCGGGAATGCCTCACGGAAGAGGCGGGACATGGTGGCGTCGCCCCGACCGGCCTCCAGGGCCACAACGTCGGGATTCTCTTTTGCCAGGTCCAAAAGCGCCTGGGCGTATGCAAGTAAACTGTTTTTCTCGTTCATCCGTCATGCCTCCTTTCAGGAACGCTCCGCAGGGAGTCCGCGGCCCGGAACGGTGCTTGCCAGAATCACCGTGGGCCGATCCTGCACGGTTTCGGCTTCGTCATAGGCCGCAAGAATCGCCGGGAAATCATGGCCGTCGATCCCGATCACATGCCAGCCGAAGGCAGTCCATTTGGCGGCAAGGTCATCTGCGGCACAGCCGCAGTCCACGATGGCCACCAGATGATCAAGCTGATATCCTGCAGCGGCCATGGCGGCCTCCCAGACCTGGCCCTCTGCCAGTTCGTCCCCGCCCAGAAGCACATACACCCGGGACGATTTCTGATCCAGCCGCATTCCAAGCGCCAGACCCAGTCCGATGGAGAGACCCTGTCCCGGAGAGCCGGTGGTGGCCTCCACACCCGGCAGAAGCCACATGTCGGGATTGCCCTGCAGCTGGGATTCCAACTGTCTCCAGGTGGAAAGCTCCTCCGCCGGGAAGAATCCTGCCCGGGCCAGCGCGGCATAGAGCAGAGGAGCGAAAGCATTCTTACTCAGGATCAGGCGATCCCGCTCCGCCCAGTGGGGATCCTTTGCATCATAACGCAGTTTTTCAAAATAGAGTGCGGCAAGCAGGTCGGCGGCAGAAAAGGCGTCGGGACAGCACCCGGCCCCCATCATTTCCGCCACATCCCGCCGAAGCTGCTGCGCCGCGGCGCAGAGTTTTTCAGTGACCAAAGCGTCGGTACGCATAAATATACTCTCCCTGTTTTTGTTCTTTTGAGGGGTGATCATACTACTTTTATTATACTATTCTGGAAATCATTGTCAAGCGGCCGGGACAGCACGGGAAAGCACTTGACAAAAAGTGGGAATGCGGTAAAATGAAACCAATTGAAAGAAAAATCGGAGGATTCATCATGGATATCGGTAAAAATCTGGAAAAAATGTTTTCCCTGGAGGGAAAGACCATCATCCTCACTGGCGCGTCCGGCGGCATCGGATCGGAACTGGCAAAGGGTCTGGCCGCGGCGGGCGGCCATCTGATCCTCTGCGGTACCTCGGATCAGGTGCTGGCGGATTTGGAGGCGGAGATCCGCGCCGGCGGCGGGAAAGCCGACGCCTATCATCTGGATGTGACGGAGTTTGCCTCTTTCCCCGGCTTTGTCGATATGCTGGACAAAAAATATGGCAAGCTGGATGTGCTGATCAACTGCGCCGGGGTCAATAAGCGCATCGGGTTCCTTGACTACGATGAAGAGACCTATGACCGCATCATGAATATCAATCTGAAGGGCGCCTTCTTCCTGACCCAGGAAGTGGTGAAGCGGATGATCCCGCATAAGAGCGGCAACATCATCAATGTGTCCTCCCACAATGCAGTGGGGATGCTGGGCGGCTGTTCCGTTTATGGCGCCACGAAGAGCGGCCTGACGGCGCTGACCCGTTCCATGGCCATCGAATGGGCCAAACACGGCATCCGCGCCAACGCCGTGGCTCCCGGCCATATCCTGACGCCTCTCACCACTGTCACCTGGGAGCATCCCACCCGCGCCCAGTATCTCCGGGAGCGCATCGCCATGCAGCGTCCCGGCACACCGGAAGAGGTGGTGGGCGTGGTGGTGATGCTGGCCTCCGACGCCTCCAGCTATATGTCCGGCATGATGATCCATATCGATGGCGGCTGTCTGGCCGGCGGTACGCCCTGGGACTATGACACGGCTTATTGATCGACAGGAAAAAGGAGAGTAGCTATGAAAACAAGGATTTTGGGCAGAACCGGCATCCCGGTATCGGAGATCGGTCTGGGCGGCGAACACTTACAGGGCAAGCCCTATGAAACTGTAGAGCAGGTGATTCATGCCGCGCTTGCAGGCGGCGTGAATATCATGGATGTTTTTATGTCGGAGCCGGAGGTGCGCAGCAATATTGGCCGCGCCCTGCAGGGGAAACGGCAGGACATGGTGCTGCAGGGGCATATCGGCGCCACCTGGCAGAACGGGCAGTATGTGCGCTCCCGGGATGTGGGACTCTGCCGGGAGTTTATCGAAGATTTCCTGACCCGTATGGGGACGGACTATATTGATATCGGCATGATCCACTATGTGGATCAGCCGGAAGATCTGGACGTGGTGGAGCACGGCGGCGTGCTGGACTATGCCAGAGAACTGAAGGAAAAGGGCGTCATCCGCGCCATTGGCCTGTCCAGCCATGATCCGCTTACTGCCCGTCTGGCGGTGGAGCACGGATGGCTGGATGTCCTGATGTTCTCCATCAATCCCGCCTATGACATTCTGCCGGCCACCGATGTGGACGCGCTTTTCAAACAGGATACCTGGAAGAGAGAGGATCTCTCCGGCATCGATCCCTCCCGCATGGCGCTTTACGAGGCCTGTGCCGCGGCAGGTACCGCCATCACGGTCATGAAAACCTATGGCGCGGGCGTGCTCTTTAATCCGGAGCTTTCGCCCTTTGGCTGCGCCCTGCGCCCGGAACAGCTGATCCATTATGCCCTCTCCCGTCCTGCCGTGTCCTCGGCTCTCATCGGCTGCCAGACCCTTGCGGATGTGGAGGCGGCGCTCCGCTATGAGACCGCGTCCGATGCACAGCGCGATTTCGCCGAGACCCTGGGCGCCACCGCCCAGTTCACCGGCACCCGCCAGTGCGTTTACTGCAACCATTGCCTGCCCTGCCCCATGGAGATCAACGTGGCGGCAGTGAATCGTGCCCTGGACGGCATCCTCACCGGTGCGCCGGAAACCCATGCCGCCATCCGGGAACAGTATGCCGCGCTCTCTGCCCACGCGGGCGACTGCATCGCCTGCGGCGGCTGTGAATCCCGCTGCCCCTTCGGCGTCCCCGTCATCGAACGGATGAAGCGTGCCGCGGATGTGTTTGGAAAGTGATGGAATGATGGAGGAGCGGGTATTACAGCGGCAGATCGAAGCGGCATACGGTCTTTCTGTTCAGTCGATCACGCTCCTGCGGGACAGCGGATGTCTTGCTTATCGCGTTGATACGGCGGACGGCGCCTATTTCCTGCGTGTGACAAAGCCTCTGTTTGAAAAAACCACACTGGATGCGCTTTCCGTTCAGCTCTACTTACTGGAACAGGGCTTTCCTGTGCCGCCGGTGATCCGGACGAGCGATGGTGCGCCCTATGCCCAACAGAAAACCGACGATGGCGTGTGCTATGAGATCCTCTATGACTGGATTGACGGGGAAGAAGTGGATCCCGAGACAGATGCGGAGGCGATCGGCACTTTTGTGGGAGACCTGCACCGCGTGATGCAGGACTATCCCGGTCAGCTGCCCGAATGGGATCGGGCGTATATGATCGACCGCTATCTCAACATCATGCGGAGAAAGAACTATCCTGGCGTGGATGCTTTTGCGGCCCTGGGAGAAGAATTGTGGGCGCGGGTGGATTCGCTTCCGCGCGGGTACTGCCACGGCGATTTGTACCGGGGCAATCTTCTGAAAACCACAGATGGAAAATATTATCTGCTGGATTTCGACACCTTCTGTCGGGCGTTCTCCCAGTATGATGCGGCGCTCATCTGCAACATGACGGACTATTTTACGCCGGAGCCGGATGGCTTTGCAAAAACGCGCGCGGTATACGAACGCTATCTCTCCACATATACCAAGGTGATACCGCTCTCCTCAGCAGAACAGGCGGCGGTCTATGACCTGATCGCGATTTATCATTTTTCGCTGCAGGCCACTATCATCGAACTCTTCGGCTTGATTGTGTGGATCACGCATTCTTTGACCGGCAGTATGCCTGGCTCGTAAACTGGGAAACACAACGGAATGCTGCGTTTAAGCTCCCACCGGAACTTTTTCCGGATTCTCTCGTCTAACTGGCAGATACCAAACGAAGCGGAGGTGCATTCTGTGAAAAAAGCAATGATCGGTGTGTCGTTCCTGCTGCTCCTGCTCCTTTTGACAGCCTGCGGCAGTGCCAAGACTTATGAAATCGGAATTACCATTCCGGCGGGAAGTACAGCCGATTATGTGTATTCGGATGAAGAATTTCGTCCCGCAAAAGACACCATTCGGATTTCCGCGGGAGACGGCCTGACGGACACTTCGGTGCTGCTGAAAGGCGTTCAGGTGAAAGAAAAAACCGCCTATGAGCCGGCGTACCTCACGCCCGGTATGCCTGTTACCATGAAAGTGGAAAAAGGCGCCTGGTTCCGGATAGGCGTATCCGTGCAAAATCCCACCGATCAGGATATTCAGGTATCCGTTCGCGTGGAAGATCTGAAAGAAATCAGAATTGAGTAATGAAAAAAGCAAGGTGCGACAGCACCTTGCTTTTTTATAATGATAACGCATTCTTACGGACGCAGACCCAGACCGCCTTCCAGGGTGATGGTTTCGCCGGTCATATACTTGAAATCGGGGTGTGCCAGCTGGACGCAGGCTCGGCCGATGCTCAGTTCGGGGTCGCCGAAATAGCCCATGGGCGGCGTGTGGACGTTCTTCTCAAATGCCTCCGGATAGGCGTTCTTGAACTGCTCCAGCTGAACGGTCCAGGCCAGCGGGGCAATGACGTTCACGGTGATGCCGTCCTTGGCCCACTCGGTGGCGGCCACGCGGGTGAGACCGCGGATGCCTTCCTTGGCGGCGGCATAGGAGCACTGGCCGAAGTTGCCGAAAAGACCGGCGCCGGAACCGAAGTTGATGACGGTGCCCTGGCTCTTGGCGAGATACGGATAGCAGGCCTTCATATAGTGGAAGGTGGCGTAAAGGCCGGAATACATGGCCAGGTCGAACTGCTCCAGGGTGTGCTGGGCAAGCGGCACGCCGGAGGCGGAGGCCTGGGCATTATTGATCAGCACGTCGATGCCGCCGAATGCCTCCACGGTTTTGGCAACC
>SVLW01000005.1 GCA_015067705.1 Oscillospiraceae bacterium | reverse complement strand
ACGGAGAAGAGCAGCGCATAGGGGATCCGGCAAAGCAGCAGCCCCGGCAGACAGCAGAGCAGCAGAAATCCGGATTCCAAAATCCGGCTGCGCAGATACGCGGCAAAGATTTCCCGCGCGGCCCCGGTGATCCACGCCGCACCGTTTCGGATTCCTTGGGGGAGGAGCGGGGCAAAGCATTGGCACTGGCACAGGATCGCCGCCTTGCCAAAGAGGAAATAAAGGCAGAGCACGACGGCGGTGAGTCCGGCGGTGATCGAATCGGCCAGCGCCGTGCCGATCCCCTTGGTCACGCGCCAGGCACCGGGCAGGAGGCTCCCGCCGATGCGCCGGAAACTCTCCCACAGCGCATCCATGTCGGGGAGGTATGCCCGGTTTATGGGAAGGGCGTTCATGCGGGCTTCCAATACCGCCAGATAGGCGGGAAGCTTCGCCGCAAGCGCGGCAAAACTCCGCCGCAGCTGCGGCAGCATTCCGAACCCCAACAGAACGATCCCGCCGCCCAGCAGGAGCAGAGTCAACAATACGGCCAGACTGCGCCGCATCGACGCCCGCCGCAGCGGCAACATCCGCTCCAGACGGGATGCCGGCAGATCCAGCAGAAACGCCGTCGCCGCGGCGACCCAGAGCGGCAGCAATGCCTCTCGGTATCCCCATAAAAGCAGGATTCCGCCGACTGTGAACCACGTGCCTTTGCCCACGTCCCGCCTCCTTTCTCCGTCTGTTCCGGCTTGCATAACGGGTCTTCTTCAGGTATACTGAGAGGGGTGATATTTTATGATGACATTGATTTTACTTTTTTCTATTTTGGCCTGCATTCTGGCGCTTGCCGCGATTCTTTTGATGCTGGGCCTGAAAAAATCCATGGCCGGTCTGCACACGGAGGACGCAGGGGAAGCGCTGCGCCGGGAACTGCTGCCCATGGAGGAGCATCTGCGCCGGGAGGTGCGGGCCGCCGGTCAGGAATCGGTGACGCTGACGCAGAACAATATCCGCGCCCTGGGCGAAACCTTTGTGGGCGCCGCCGACCGCACCCAGGCCATGCAGGATAAGCGACTGACGGAGCTGACGGAACAGCTGAACCGCCAGAGCGTGGAGCTGCGCCGCTCGGTAGGCGACAGCATCCATGGCTTTGACGAGCGCTTTGCGGCCTTTTCCCAGCAGAACGCCCAGAGCCTGTCCGACATCCGGGAGAGCGTGGAGCGTCGGCTGAAGGATCTGCAGGCGGATAACGCCAAGCAGCTGGATCGGATGCGGGAGACCGTAGACGAGAAACTGCAAAAAACGCTGGATGAGCGCCTGAACCAGAGCTTCTCCGTGGTGAGCGAACGTCTGGAGCAGGTATACCGCGGTCTTGGCGAGATGCAGACCCTGGCCTCCGGCGTGGGCGATCTCAAGAAAGTGCTCTCCAATGTAAAGACCCGCGGCATCTTCGGCGAGATCCAGTTGGGCGCAATTTTGGAGGAAATCCTCTCTCCCGAGCAGTATGAGACCAATGTGGTGACCCGTAAGGGCAGCCAGAATCCGGTAGAATTTGCCGTGCGTCTGCCGGGCAGCGACGGCGAGACCGTATATCTGCCCATTGACGCCAAGTTCCCCATGGATGCCTATGCCCATGTGCGGGAGGCCTATGACACAGGGGATCCCGCCGTACTTTCCGCCGCCAAGCGGAATCTGGAAGCCGCGGTGAAGTCCTTCGCCCGGGATATCCGGGACAAGTATGTGAATCCCCCGGCCACCACCGACTTCGGCATTATGTTCCTGCCGGTGGAGAGCCTTTATGCAGAAGTGGTCTCCTGCGGTCTGGTGGAGGTGCTGCAGCGGGACTATAAGGTGAGCGTGGCCGGCCCCACCACCATGGCGGCGCTTCTCAACAGCCTGCAGATGGGCTTCCGCACGCTGGCGATCCAGAAGCGCTCCGGCGAGGTCTGGAAGGTGCTGGGCGCGGTGAAAACGGAATTCGACCGCTTCGGCGATGTGCTGGAAGCTACGCAGAAGCGTCTCGAGCAGACCAGCTCCGAACTGGATAAACTGGTGGGCGTACGCACCCGCCAGATCCGCTCCAAGCTGCGTACCGTCACCGCCATGCCGGAGGGCGAGACCGCGGCACTGCTGGGCGGAGAGGAAGAATAAGCAATGTCCGTGCGATGGAATCTCTGGCATGGCTGTCACAAACTAAGTCCCGGCTGTGCCCACTGCTATGTCTATCGGATGGACGCCCGCAGCGGCCGGGATGCCGCGCTTGTGGCGAAAACTGCGGATTATGACCTGCCCATCCGGCGGGGACGGGACGGCGCGTATAAGATTCCGTCCGGGGAGCGGGTGTACACCTGCTTCACCTCCGACTTTTTTCTGGAGGATGCCGATCCCTGGCGGGAGGAGGCCTGGCGCATGATGCGGGAGCGCCGGGACCTGCACTTCTTCTTTGTGACCAAGCGTATTGACCGTTTTTCCGTGGCGCTGCCGGAAGATTGGGGCGCGGGCTATGAAAATGTGACCATTGCCTGCACCGTGGAGAACCAGGCCATGGCGGAGCGCCGTCTGCCGCTTTTTCTGGAAGCGCCCATTCGTCACCGGGAACTGGTGTGCGAACCGCTTCTGGAGCCCATTGATCTGGAGCGGTTCTTAGGTGCCTGGATCGAGGGCGTTACCGTGGGCGGAGAGTCCGGCCCGGAGTCCCGGATCTGTGACTATGACTGGGTGCTTGGTTTAAGAGAGCAGTGCATCCGCCGCGGCGTGCGCTTTACCTTCAAACAAACCGGCGCGTCCTTTCGGAAGGACGGCCGCCTCTATCACATCGCACACGACCGCATCGGCGAACAGGCGCGCCGGGCGGGAATTGATTATACGCCCGAAAGGAAGTGACGGCCAATGATTACCGTGAGAATGGCGGAGATGACGGACGCCGCCCGGGTGAATGCCCTCTATCGCAGTCTTGCGGAGCTGCACCGGACCGCCCGCCCCGATGTGTTTGCCTCCCTCGCCGCGGATACCATGCCGGTTGCCGCAGCACTGATCGGCGATAACGGCCTGATTCTGGTGGCAGAGGACGAGGACGGCACCGTGCAGGGCATGATCATGGGCAAAGTACGGGGCTATCGGGGTCAGCCGGCCGGGATCCTGTGGATCGATGATCTCATCGTGGAGGAATCCGCCCGGGGCCGTGGCGTGGGTTCGGCGCTTCTCGCGGCCGCCCGCGATTATGGCAGACGCCAGGGCTGTACCCGGCTGGAATTAAATGTCTGGGCCTTCAACGAGACCGCCATCCGCTTCTACGAGAAAAACGGCCTGCGCGTGCAGCGGTATATTTTGGAAGAACCCATATAAAAAAGCCTTCGCACAATGCATTGTGCGAAGGCTTTTTGCGGTTTTTCTTACTTTTCCTCAGCCTTGATGGCAGCTTCCTGTTCTGCCTGGATATCTTCGAAGGCGGAGAGCATGGGCTTTACGTTCTTCGGGGTTTTGCCGAGTTTCCGTTCGGAGTAGTTCTTCGTGATGGCGAGAACCGTACCGGACATGGTGATGACGCCGATCAGGTTCGGGATGGCCATGAGACCGTTAAAGGTATCGGACAGGTCGATGACCAGGTCTGCGCTCAGGACAGAACCGACCAGAACCACGATGATAAAGACCACACGGTACACCACGATGGACTTGGTGCCGAAGAGATACTCCCAGGCCTTGCTGCCGTAATGGCTCCAGCCAAGGACGGTGGAGAAGGCGAAGAGGGTGATGGCGATGGCGATGAAGATACCGCCGAAGGTGCCAAAGGAATTGGTGAATGCCTCGGTGGCAAGACCCAGCTTGGTGGCGCCGGAGAGGGATGCGCCGGTCTCCAGATCCACGATGCCGGTGGTGAGAATGACGAGTGCAGTCAGGGTGCAGACGATGATGGTGTCCACAAACACCTCAAAGATACCCCAGAGACCCTGGGTGACCGGCTCCTTGACGTTTGAATTGGAGTGCACCATAACGGAGGAACCGAGACCGGCTTCGTTGGAGAACACGCCGCGCTTGAAGCCCCAGGTGATGGCCTGCATAATGACGGCGCCGCCGACGCCGCCGGCCACGGCCTTCATGTTGAAGGCGCCCACAAAAATGGAGCGGAAAGCGGGGCCCACCTGATCCACGTGCATAAAGACAATGATCAGGGCGCCGATGATGTAGAACACGGACATAAAGGGCACGATCTTTTCGTTTGCCTTGGCGATACGATGCAGACCGCCCAGAACCACCAGCGCCACGGCAATCATGACCACTGCACCCACCACGAGGCTGTCAATGGTGGCGTTGCCGGTGAAGGAGCCCAGGCCGGCAATGCTCTCACGGATGGAGGCCACCTGACCCATATTGCCGATACCGAAGGAAGCAACGATTGCAAAAACGGAGAAGAGTACCGCCAGCACCGCGCCGATCTGCTTACAGCCCTTTTTGCTGCCAAGGCCGTCGCGGAGATAGTACATGGCGCCGCCGCTCCACTCGCCGTCCTTGTTGCGGCGGCGGAAGAAGATACCCAGCACGTTTTCGGAGTAGTTGGTCATCATGCCAAAGATGGCGGCCACCCACATCCAGAACACGGCGCCGGGGCCGCCCATGGTGATGGCGTAGGCGATACCGGCGATATTACCGGTGCCGATGGTGGCGGACAGTGCGGTGCAGAGTGCCTGGAACTGGGAAATGGAGTTGCGGTCGTCGCTCTTCATGACGTCCTTCTTGCGGAAGAGGCCGCCCAGCGTCTCGCGGATCATGTGACCGAAGCGGGTGAACTGGAAGCCCTTCGTCAGAATGGTCATAAGAATACCGGTGCCGATCAGAAGCGCCAGCGCGGGAATGCCCCAGACCACATTGTTGACGGCGCTGTTGATCTCAGCGACCTTGCTCAAAAAGTTTTCCATGGATAAACCTCCTAGAATTTATGACACGTGCCAAAGTAAAAAAGAGAGAATCCGCCAACGGCAAATTCTCTCTCAAAAACACGGGATCAAACAAATACTGCAAAGCTGCAGCATCAATCTGATGGGTTTCTCCGTCCTTTTGCCTGAGAGATTTCAGCGAGTGAACGCTGTTGCACCTTCGGCACTGCGGTGAACGCAGCTTCTCCGGAGTACTATCCGCATACAGTCCCGACAGAATGCTCTGTCACCTGAGAGTGTTACTCCTTCGGCGGCCCGAAAGCCTTTTCCTGCATACATCATATAGCACATATCAAATTGTGATAAAAATATCTTAGCGGAAAATGAATATGCTGTCAAGAGGGATGGTAATAATTCGTTCATATTGTCGAAATATCGGGACAAAACTCCCCGGTTTTCCTTTACTTTGCCGGATGATTCCGGTATAATAACAAAATAAACCAGCATTTTGGGAGGAATCATCATGCATAAACGGAATTATCTGGCACTGCTTCTGGCGCTTTTCCTGCTGCTTTCCGCCTGCTCCGTGCCGAAAGAGGAGAACCCGGACGACGCAGCCGCAGCGGAAGCAGAATCCCCCGCGGACATCGCCGGGACCCCGGAGGAGGCTCCGGAACCTGTGGAAGAGCCCGAAGAGGAGCCTGTGGAAGAACCCGCGGCGCCGCAGTATCTGCTGCCGGCCTGGGACGAAGCGCTGCCCTCTCTCTGGGAGAGCTTTGACGGTCTTTTCAAAGTGGGCGCTGCGGTCAATACCGATCAGTTAAAACCCGATACGGATTTTTATCGTACCGTTACAAAACACTATAACGTATTCGTAACCGAAAACGAAATGAAGCCCATGTATGTCAATCCCGCCGAGGGCACGTTCAACTTCACCGCGCCGGATCAGTTTGTAGCGTTCGGCGAGGAGGTGGGGGCCACTCTGCGCGGTCACACCCTGATCTGGCATTCTCAGGCGCCGGACTGGTGGTTCCGCGGCAGCGGAGAGAATGGCCGTGCCACACGAGAGGAACTCCTGTCCCGCATGGAGACCTATATCACCGAAGTGATGACCCGCTATCAGGGCCGCGTGGCCGTGTGGGACGTGGTGAACGAGGCATTCTCCGACCAGGGCAAGGGTCTGCGTATGGAGGACGAGGGCTCTCAGTACGCCGCCATCATCGGTGATCTGGACGGCGACGGCAATCTCAACGACTATATCGAGCAGGCATTCTATCTGGCGGACGCCGCCGACCCGGATGCCCAGCTCATCATCAATGACTATTCTCTGGAAAACGGCGACGCGAAGCTGGACAGTTTCTATGAGTCTGTTAAGGGCATGCTGGAAAAGGGTGTGCCCATTGATGGCGCCGGTATCCAGGCGCATATCCAGATCGGCTGGCCCTCTGTTGCCACCTTTGAGAAAGCCATTGAAAAACTGGCCTCTTTGAAAGAGTACAATCCCGATTTCAAGGTGCAGATCACGGAGCTTGATGTGTCCATCTTTGCCTGGGATGACCAGTCCAAGATCAAGGAAATGACCCCGCAGCTGCAGGCGGAGCTTGCCACGCGCTATGCGGATCTTTTCGATATGTTCCGCCGCCAGGCGGAGAAGGGCAACCTCGACATGGTGGTGACCTGGGGCGTCTATGACGGCAGAAGCTGGCTGGATAACTATCCCGTCTCCGGCCGTGTGAATGCACCGCTGCTCTTCGACCGCCAGATGAATGCAAAGCCCGCCTTCTGGGGCGTGGTGGATCGCACGAAGATCCCGGACGCCTGTGCGGAGGTGCAGACGGCACAGTAACGCGCGAAAGGAATTTCTATGCAGTATATTGCAGAAAACAGCAAAATCTGGGATGAAAGGTCCGAAAATATGGATACCTGGTCCATCCCTGTCACCAGCGAAGACGTGCAGCGCGCCCGTGAGGGCGACTGGAGTATTCTGCTGACGCCGACGAAGCCGGTTCCCCGGGACTGGTTCCCGGAGACACTTTCCGGCAAAAAGGTCTTATGCCTGGCCGGTGGCGGCGGACAGCAGGGGCCGATCCTGGCGGCGGCCGGTGCGGACGTCACGGTGTTTGACAATAGCCTGAAACAGTTGGAAAAAGAGCATCTGGTGGCGGCGCGGGATCATCTGACGATCCATACGATTCAGGGCAATATGCAGGATCTGTCCGTGTTTGAGGCGGAGTCCTTTGACCTGATCATCCATCCCTGGTCGAATGGGTATATCGACGATGTTCTGCCGGTGTGGAAAGAATGCGGGAGAGTGCTGAAGCCAAACGGCCTTCTGCTGTCGGGTTTCGGCAACCCCATCGAATATATTTTCAACGCCGGGAAATTGGAACAGGGAATTTTTGTGGTGGAAAATCAGATCCCCTATGCCGATATCGATCACATGGACGATCCAGAAACCAGACGAATCGTGGAAAGCGGCGGATATCTCTGGAGCCATACCCTAGAGGATCAGATCCAGGGCCAGATCGCGGCAGGATTTGCCATTGTCGGGTTTTATGAGGACATTGGCGGCACGGCACTGGATTCGTATATTTCGACATCCATCGCCACCAAGGCAATCAAATTATAGAAAAAACGGAACCCTGCGGCTCATGCCTGCAGGGTTCCGTTTTCTCTTAACTGTACGCCCGATCCACCCGGATCACGGCAAAATACTGGGCATCCGCCGCCCGGATTTTCTCTGTCAGCTGATGCTCCACTTCCTGATCGGAGAGTCGAAGCGTGTGGGGCGCCACCACGTCAAAGATCAGATTGGTATGGGTTTTGCCGCTGACCATGCGGAAATCGTGGATGGTGAGCTCGGGATGAATCTCCCGGGCCAGGGTGCTCACCAGCACCCGCAGGCGGGCGATTTCCTCATTATCGGTCTCGATGGGATCCATGTGGATGGTGGCTTCGCAGTGGAGTTTTTCCTCCAGTTCCCGCTCGATGAGGTCGATCTGGTCGTGGAGGAGGAAGATGTCTCCGTCGCCGCTGACCTCACCGTGGAGGGAGACCAGGACTCTGCCGGGGCCGTAATTGTGAACGATCAGGTCGTGCATGCCCACCACTTCCTCGTGGGCCATGACGATCTCCTCCACCTGATAGACAAATTCCGCGCTGGGCGGATTGCCCAGTAGGGGACTGATGGTGTCCCGGGCGGCGTGATACCCGGCGTAGAGGATGAATCCCGCCACCAAAAGACCGCACCAACCGTCGATATTCACGCCGGTGACATGCATCACCAGAATGGCGATGAGCACCACCGTGGTGGCAACGGCGTCGGAGAGACTGTCCGTTGCGGTGGCGCGCATGGCGGCGGAGTCAATACGGGCGGCAATGCGGCGGTTATAGAAACTCATGTAGAGTTTCACACAGACCGACACCACCAGAATGACAATCGTGAGCGCACTGGTCTCCGCAGGCTCCGGCGAGAGGATCTTCTGCACCGCGGACTTGCCCAGCTCAAAGCCCAGGAGAATGATGATCATGGACACGACAAATCCGGCGATATACTCCATGCGGCCATGGCCGAAGGGATGATCCTCATCCGCCTGTTTCCCGGCGGCCCGGAACCCGATGAGCGTCACCACAGAGGAGGCGGCATCGGAAAGATTATTGAAGGCATCGCTCATGACGGCGATGGAGCCGGAGGCGGCGCCCGCCAGATATTTTCCTAAAAAGAGCAGAACGTTGAGTGCGATGCCCAGAAAACTGGCCAGCATCCCATAAGCCCGGCGCACAGCAGGGGAGGCATAGTCCTCAGGCTGTTTGATGAATATACGGGAAAGAAGAGAAAACATACGATCACCGGAATCCTTTCTGCACAGTTACTTTCGGCAAACTATCGGAAAAACAGCAATCACCTGCCCAAAACAGGCAGGTGATAAAAATGCAGAGTGTCTGATCTTCTTTATAATACCATAACCAGGGTGCCTGCGGCAAGCAAAATACTGCCGATCAGCGATTTGACTGTAAATTCCTCATGCAGGAAAACAAAAGCCATTATCAGTGTGAATACGACACTGAGTTTATCAATGGGCACGACCTTGGACGCCTCGCCAAGCTGCAGGGCGCGATAATAACAGAGCCAGGACAGGCCGGTCGCGATGCCGGACAGAATCAGAAACAGCCAACTGCGTCGGCTGATCTCAGAGAGCCCGCTCTGGGCATTTGTGAGAACCACCATGCCCCAGGACATCACCAGCACAACACCTGTGCGAATGGCCGTGGCCAGATTGGAATTTACTCCGGTAATGCCGATCTTAGCCAGAATAGAAGTCAGAGCAGCAAAAACAGAGGACAAAAGCGCCAGGATCAACCACATATGTTTGCCTCACATTCCTTAATACCCGAAATGGTTAAAGACCAGACCGGTGATGATCTTGGGATAGAAATAGGTGGACTTCTGCGGCATTTTGTCGCCGGCCATGGCCACGTCCTTGATCTGGCGCACGCGGGTAGGATTGATGATGAATGCGGCCTGTGCGGCACCGGAATCCACTTCCGCCATGGCCTCACCGGGGTCACGGGTATAGCGCAGATTCTTGCCCTGTGCCATGTTTTCCCGGTCGATGCCGAAGCAGGGCTCCAGAATCAGGCTGTGCAGCACCGCCACGTCCAGACCGCGATAGGCGTCGGAACGCTCCGGCGCGGCCTTTTCCATGGCGTCAAAGTCCCGGAGGCGCAGCATCCATGCGCGATTCTCCGCATAGAAGGCAAAGGCAGGGGTATCCTGTCCGGCCAGGGCGGACTCGATCTCCCCGGCGGGGATCTCCTGCACGGAGAAGGTGTCCGAAAGCGCGGCCAGCGTCTTTTCTGCGGAGAATTCCGGCAGATCAAAGAGCACGCGATGGGTGGGCAGCACCACAAGGCCCGGATGGTCAATATCAATGAGCATCATCATAATGGCGTCCGCATTGTCGGCAAAGCCCACGGTTTCCCGCAGATGGTCGCGGTAATGCAGGCCGGTCTCATAGCGATGATGGCCGTCGGCGATGAAGAGGGAGTGTCCGGCAAAGGCATCGGTGAGCGCGGCGCACTTTGCCGCATCGGTTTCGATCCACAAACGATGGGTGACGCCGTCGGAATACGTGAACTCGATGTCCGGACGGCGATCCGCCATGGCGTCGATCTGGGGCGTGATGGTGTGCTCGTCGTCGATATACATGGAATACACCTGACTGAAATTACAGCCGGTGGCACACATCAGGTCAAAGCGGTCCTGCTTTGCCTTGGAGAGGGTCTCCTCGTGGGGCAGGACGATGCCCTTGGAAAACTCCTCCAGCGTCACGCGGGCGATTACGCCCCGCAGGGAATAGTCACGCCCTGCCACGGTGAAGGCCTCTTCGTAAATATAAAAGGCATCCTGCTCCCGGATCTCCAGCGTGCCGTCGGACAGCCAGGTTTTCAGCGTAGCGGCGGCATTTGCATAACGGGCGGCTCCGTCGCCGGGGGCCAGCTCCAGATGGATGGCATTGGCGGGATTCTCCCGATAAAGCTGCTCCTGACGGGCAGGGGGAATGATATCATAGGGCGGACAGCAGAGCGCGGCGAATTCCGCGTTCTGCGCATGGTACATCATTGCACGAAAGGGTCTGACTTCAGCCATGGCTTTTTGGTCTCCTCGAAAATTGATAAATTTGGAAATAGAAGCGTTCTTCGCAGCAAGAGACAGAATCTACCGTGATACGATATGCAAAACGGGCAATACTAATGCTGCAAACGAAAGCGGAGGTGCGAATTGATGAATCAGTTTGTAAAAGGTGCGGCGGCGGGCCTCGTCCTGGGTTCCGCGGTGGCTATGGTGGCCATTCCCATGAGCCATAAGCAGAACCCCAGAAAGCGCGTCAGCCGCGCACTGAAATCCATGGGGGATCTTGTGGACGATATCGGCTGTGTATTCCGCGGCTGAGGACAGGGAAATCCCTGTCTTACATAGGCTTCAGCTCGCCGGTCAGTTGGTCGCCCTCCACGTCGGTGATCCGCACCGGCAGGATGCGCCCCTTCAGAGATTCGGTATGCAGCACGGAAATGGGCAGATAATTGGTGGTGTGTCCCTGCTGGACGCCGTTTCGGTCTGCCTCAAAAAGCACGGGTTCCTCCCGCCCGATCTGGGTCAGCAGAAATGTCTGCCGCAGCTCTGCCGCCACGGCGGCGGCCTCGTGGGCCCGCTGTTCCCGCAGGGCGCGGGGCAGCTGCGTCATGGCTGCCGCAGGCGTGCCGGGACGCTCAGAATAGGGGAAGACGTGCATATCGGAGAAGATGCAGGTTCTGAGGAACGAAAGCGTTTCCGCAAATTCCTCCTCGGTTTCCCCGGGGAAGCCGGTGATCAGATCGGCCGTGATGCCGCACTGGGGGAAATACTGCCGCAAAAGCGTGGCAGATTCCAAAAACCGAGCAGTAGTATAGCGGCGGTGCATCCGGCGAAGGGTCTCGTCACAGCCGGACTGCAGGGAGAGATGGAAATGCGGCAGAAGATTGGGAAGCGCCGCGATACGGCGGCAGAATTCCTCCGTGACGGTGCGGGGCTCCAAGGAGCCCAGATGCATCCGCACCTCCGGGGCGGCATGGCAGATGGTCTCGAGAAGATCCGCCAGGCCTGTGCCGTCGTGGAAATCCCTGCCGTAAGAGGAAATCTCAATTCCGGTGAGCACCACTTCCAGATACCCCTCATCCCGCAGCTTCTGCACTTCTCTGGCTGCCGCAGAGAGCGGCAGGGAACGGATGTGCCCGCGGGAATAGGGGATGATGCAGTAAGTGCAGTAATTGTCACAGCCGTCCTGTACTTTCAGAAGGGCGCGGGTGCGGCCGTCGAACCCGCCGGAGGGAAGCTCCTCAAAAGGCACGCCCAGCGTATAGGGGATGACATGAGTTTTCGGCGTTCGTTCTGCGGCGGCGGCTTCCAGCAGGCGCAGGAATTCCTCCCGGTCCCGGGTGCCGCAGATCACGTCGGCGCCCAGTTCTCCGGCGGCCTCCGGCGATACCTGAGAAAAGCATCCGCAGATGCCCACCACGGCCTCCGGCGCACGCCGTCTGGCGCCGCGCACCATCTGACGGGATTTGCGGTCGCTCTCCGCTGTCACCGTGCAGGTGTTGACCACATAGACATCCGCGGCCTCCTGCCAGGACACCACCTGATGTCCCCGGGCCGTACAGAACTGTGCAAGCGCCTGTGTATCAAATTGATTGGCTTTGCAGCCAAGGGTATAAAAAGCAAATTTCATGAAAGCTTCCTCGATTGTGCGGATTCATGCGTAATATCCCTATTATAGTATAATTGCCCGGGATATACAAGGACGAAAACCGCATAAATTACACCCTCGGACAGAAAATACACCTGTGAAATCTGAAAAATGATCGAGGAAACAGGTGAGAAATGATGAAAAAGATTCTATTGTGCGGCGTTTTCGCGCTTTTATTGACCATGTCGGCGATGGCCGCACCCGCGGCGCCGGAGGTGATGGCGCCCAGTGCGCTGCTGATGGAGCGCAGCACCGGCACCATCCTTTATGAGAAAAATGCCCACGAGCGCATGGCGCCCGCCAGTGTGACCAAGGTGATGACCATGCTCCTGACGGTGGAGGCCATCGAGCGGGGACAACTGGGGCTGCAGGACGAAGTGGTGACCTCGGAATATGCGGCATCCATGGGCGGCTCTCAGATCTTCCTGGAGCCGGGAGAACGCATGACGGTGCAGGATCTCCTGAAATCCATTGCAGTCAGCTCGGCAAACGATGCCTGTGTGGCCATGGCGGAGCATCTGGCCGGTAGTGAAGCGGGATTTGTGGAGCAGATGAACGCCCGGGCCGCGGCGCTTGGCATGGAGAATACGCATTTTGCCAACTGCTGCGGTCTCGACCACGAGGAGCACTATACCACGGCCTATGACATTGCCCTGATGTCCCGGGAACTTTTGTCCCATGAGATGATCCGGGAGTATACCACCATCTGGATGGACACTGTCCGGGACGGGGCGTTTGGTCTCTCCAACACCAATAAGTTGGTGCGCTTCTATGACGGCACCACCGGCGTGAAAACCGGGTATACTTCCCGTGCGGGATACTGCGTATCGGCCTCCGCCTGTCGGGAGGGGATGGAGCTCATCGCCGTGATCCTGCACGCCGATACCTCTCCCCATCGGAATGCCGATGCCTCGGGCCTTCTGAATTTCGGCTTTGCCAACTATGCGGTGGTGTCGCTGCATTCTGCCGAAGAGCAGCTTGCCCCGGTGCCGGTAAGCCTGGGGACTGCGGCAGAAGTGTGCGTAAAGCCGGAGCATGAGGGGTCGGTGCTGGTGGAAAAGGCACAGGCGGCCGACGTCACACAGGAGATCACGCTGGCAGAATCCGTGGAAGCGCCGGTGGAACAGGGACAGCGGCTGGGCGTATTGCGCTGTCGTCTGGGGGAGGAAATCCTGGCGGAGATCCCGCTGGTGGCGACGCAGTCCGTGGAGAGACTGGGCACCGGTGAGATCTATGAGGGTCTCCTTCGGAACTTTATGATGAAAGAATAAGGCAAATGGAACATGCGCGGAGGATTTCCGCGCATGTTTTTTGCAGGGAAAAATATTTACAAAAAACGCATTGCCAGATGAAGCGAGCTGTGGTAAAATAATGACAGGAGTAGACCCCCACAATAAAGAAGGAGGAGATGCAAATTGGTTAAGGTTATCATTGGCAAAAAAGGCTCTGGCAAGACCAAGATGCTGATCGACATGGTCAACCACGCTGTTGAGGCAGACCATGGTAGTATTGTTTGTATTGAGGCAGGACGCAGTCTGACTTATGATATTAAGTATGAGGCACGTTTGATCGATATATGTGAATATCCGCTTGCTCCGGGTGCTGATTCCCTGTTTGCTTTCATCTGCGCCGTTTATGCACAGAACTTTGATGTCACTCATATCTTCATCGACAGCCTGCAGAAGGCCGCCCGTACCGATGATATGGCAGAGCTGGAGCGCTTTGTGAAGCAGATCGATGCATTCGGTGAGGAGCACAATATCCAGTTCACCGTGATGCTGAGCTGTGAAAAGGACGAGGCAGAGGCACATCTGGCCAAGTACCTGTAAGTCCGTTTTTTGTCTTTCAGAAACATGCCGCGCCGCGATTCATCGCGGCGCTGTTTCTTTGCTGTCCTGCATGAATGCGGGACGGCCTGCATACGGTGGAATACCGAATATCTCCCGATGAGGTGAACTGTCTTTGTTTGGTAAGCGAAAAGGCGGATGCCTGAGTGTGTTGATCTTTCTCATGGTGCTGGTACTGTCCGTGCTGTTGATCGCGGTACTGTTTTCCTCGGTCAAGAGTACCGACGGCGGCACTCTTTTGACGGAGCTTCTGGAAAAAGTGGGCTTTTCCATGTCGGAGGAACCGGAAGCATCTGTCCCTGATGAGGCGCCGCAGGACGGCGACGGACTGACCGATCTGGTTCCCGATGACGCCATCCGGATCGAAATCACGGAGGAAAAGCTGCGGGAGCTTCTGGAGGATGCTATGGCGGAGCGCTTCCCTCTGACGCTTGGGAGCCTGAGCCTGCGGGCGGACGGCACCATGGAGGTGGACGGCCGGGCGGAGCGGGACCGCTTCCTGGAGATCATGGACAGCGCCGAGACGGCGCTGGGTGCGCTGGAACGCATGGCGCTGCAGCTGGCGCCGGAGGAGATCACCTTCTCGGTGAGCTTCCTTCTGGACTATGACGCCGCCGCCGGCACGATCACCCTGGATCCCCAGACGATGACGGTGGAGCGTCTTGATCTGCCGGTATCCTATCTGCCGGATGCCTGGATGAGCGGCGCAAACCGCGCCCTCACCGATTACTTTGCCTCCTACGGCAGAGCACCGGCGGGAATCTCCGTATATGACGGATATCTGCATCTTTATTTCGAATAAACCGGGAATCTTCCCGGAAAAACTTTGCTTTTTTGGGGAAAAAGTATTGACAAAGAGTATCCCGAATGCTATAATACCAAAGGCCGCATCGGGACGGGTATGTAAGCCGAGTTTTTCTCCACCCGTCAGAGCGTGACTCTAAAAAAGAAGAGAGGTAAAACCATGTACGCAATTATTGAAACTGGCGGCAAGCAGGTCAAAGTGACCGAGGGCGAAATCGTTTATATCGAGAAGCTGGATGTCGCCGCTGATGAAACTGTCACCTTCGACCGTGTTCTGGCTTGCGGTGAGGTCGGCGAGGCAAAGCTTGGCAATCCCTATGTGGAGGGCGCAACCGTTACCGCTAAGGTTCTGAAGAACGGCAAGTCCCCGAAGATCATGGTCTTCAAGTACAAGGCCAAGAAGAACTATCGTCGTCGTCAGGGTCATCGTCAGCCCTACACCAAGATCCAGATCGAAAAGGTCAACGCATAAATGACCAGGGTCACGTTCTTCCGGGAAGGGGATGCTTTCCTGGCCTTTCGGGTCAGCGGACATTCCGGGCGCGCGCCGCGGGGTTTTGACATCGTGTGTGCCGCCATCACTTCCGCCGTCAGACTGGCCGAGTGTCAGTTAAACGACGTGCTGAAGCTCTCCGCGGAAGTACAGACAGACGAAGAACGGGCAGAAATCACCATTGGGTTCCAAAAACCCTCTGTGGCTGCTCAGCCGGTATTGCAGGCGCTTTACCTGTACTTATCGGAACTTTCTGAGGAATATCCTCGTTTTCTACAAATTTCGGAGGTGTAAGTTATGTTAAAGATTGGTATTCAGTTCTTCGCTCATAAAAAGGGCGTTGGTTCCACCAAGAACGGCCGTGATTCTGAGTCCAAGCGTCTTGGCGTGAAGCGTCAGGATGGTCAGTTCGTTCTGGCCGGCAATATTCTGGTTCGTCAGCGCGGCACCAAGATCCATCCCGGCACCAACGTGGGCCGCGGCAGCGACGATACCCTCTTTGCCCTCACCAGCGGCACCGTTCGTTTTGAGCGTGTTGGTAAGGACCGCAAGAAGGTTTCTGTTTACGAGCTCGAGCAGTAAGCAAACAAAAAGTCCCGAACCTTTTTCTCGAAGGTTCGGGATTTTCTCTATGAGGAATGTGTATATGAAATACTTTTCTCTTGAAAAACTATTGGATGAAAACGGTGTGGTGACACGCTGTCCCAAGAAATTCGGTCAGCGGCTTTCTGTGGTGGCCTATGTGGGTCAATTTTTCGAATCGGATCGTGTTTATACCGAATTGGAGATCAATGACATCATCCGTTCGAAAATAGCATTTTCCGATTATGTATTGGTGCGGCGTGAACTGGTGGATTTCGGATTCCTGACCAGAAGCGCCGATTGCCGGGAATATCGCCGTGCGGCGGAGCTTCCCACCGTGGAATCCATTCTTGCCAAATTCTGAACCAGTGGGAGATACCAGAAGTATGTTTGTTGATATTGTAAAAATTCATGTGAAGGCCGGTCGCGGCGGCGATGGCGCGGTATCTTTCCATCGGGAAAAGTATATCGCAGCCGGCGGCCCCGACGGCGGCGACGGCGGCCGCGGCGGCAACGTGGTCTTTATTGCCGATAACCATATGTCCTCTCTGATGGACTTCCGTTACACTCGTAAGTATGTGGCGGGCAACGGCGAGAACGGCCGCGGCGGTCGCTGTTACGGCAAGTCCGGCCAGGACGTGATCGTCAAAGTGCCCCGCGGCACCCTGATCCGGGAGCAGCACAGCGGCGCACTCATCAAGGATCTTTCCGATAACGAACCCTTTATCGTGGCCCGCGGCGGCCGCGGCGGCTGGGGTAACAGCCATTTTGCCAATCCCCGGCGCCAGGTGCCCCGTTTTGCCCATCCGGGTCTCGAGGGCGAGAGTTTCGATCTGACTCTGGAACTGAAGCTTCTGGCGGACGTGGGCCTCATTGGCTTCCCCAATGTTGGTAAGTCCACGCTCCTGTCCGTGATTTCTGCCGCTCGTCCCAAGATCGCCAACTATCACTTCACCACCCTGGTGCCGAACCTGGGTGTGGTGTCCGTGGACGAAGTCACCAGCTTTGTAGCCGCCGATATCCCCGGTCTCATCGAGGGCGCCGGTGAAGGCGCGGGCCTGGGTCATTATTTCCTGCGCCATGTAGAACGCTGCCGCCTGCTTTTACATCTGGTGGACGTGTCCTGCATTGAGGGACGTGACCCCATTGAAGATTTTGAGACCATTAATCGCGAACTGGCTGTGTACAGTGAGGCGCTGTCCCATCGTCCCCAGATCGTGGTGGCCAATAAGACCGATATCATCCAGGATGAGGAAGCCTACCAGCGTTTCCGTGCCTATATCGAGGAAAAGGGTCTGCCGTATTTTGAGATTTCCGCCGCTACCACTGCCGGTGTCCGGGATGTGGTGCGGGAGGCCGCCCGTCAGCTTTCCGAGCTGCCGCCGGTCATCGTCTTTGAACCGGAGTATGTGCCGCCCATGATCGATGTCGGCGCATCCCGCGAGATCGAGATCACCTGCGACGAGGGTGTCTATTATGTGGAGGGTACCTGGCTGGAACGCCTGATCCAGAGCACCAACTTCACCGATTACGAATCCCGTATGTTCTTCGACAAGGCGCTGCGTGAGGCCGGTGTCTATGACAAACTGGAGGAAATGGGGATCAACGAGGGCGATACCGTGGACGTCGAGGGCTATCAGTTCGACTATATTCTCTAAAGCCATGCGCCTGAAAACAGGGATTTGGATCGCGGCTGGTCTTTTTGTCGCCGTGATGCTGGTGTGTTTTCTCGGCCGGCTTCGTGATGTCGGCATCTCCGGTGACGGGTATACCATGCACGAACGTGTGCCGGATGCCTTGACGGCGGAGGAAAAACTCCATGCGCTTTTGGGAACGGCGGAAGAACCGGATGATTCCGGCCCGCGTCTGAATCTCAACACCGCTTCGGTGGAAGAACTCATGACCCTGCCCGGAATCGGTGAGACACTGGCAAAACGGATCGTGCGCTATCGCACCTATAACGGCGATTTTCAGGAGCTTTCCCATGTCCGGGACGTGACCGGGATCGGAGACGGCCTCTATGAAAAGATTCGCCCGTATATTACCGTAGAATAAATAAACCCCGGATGGAGCACTTTGCTTCCACCCGGGGTTTTTCTTTATTTCAGTTTTTCGGCGAAGTCCGCCAGGACGTCGGCGATGTGGATTCCCTGGGGGCAGAGGGTCTCACAGCTGCGGCAGCCGATGCAGGCGCTGGGCTGTTTCTCCTTGGGCATGGCATTCACGCGCATGGGAGCCAGGAATCCGCCGCCGGTGAAGGTGTACTCGTTATAAAGTTCCAGAAGCGCCGGGATGTCCAGCTCCATGGGGCAGTGTGCGGTGCAGTAACGGCAGGCGGTGCAGGGGAGAGCGGTCTTGCGCACCATGTCGGCGGCCAGACCCAGAAGTGCCTCCATCTCCGCCGCGTTCAGCGGCTCCTCCGTCTCATAGGTGCGGATGTTCTCCTGCATCTGCTGCAGGTTCGACATACCGGACAGGGTCACCGTGACGCCGGGGATGGACTGCAGGAAGCGGAAGGCCCAGGCAGGCACCGTGGTCTCCGGACGCAGGGCGGCCAGACGGGCACGCTCCTCCTCGCCCACATTGGCCAGCTTGCCGCCGCGCAGGGGCTCCATGACCCACACGGCGATGCCACGCTCGTTCAGAAGCGCCACCTTGCTCTTGGCGTCCTGGAAGTCCCAGTCCAGATAATTGAGCTGTACCTGGCAGAACTCCATGCCCTCACCGTAGGCGGCCAGGAACCGCTCCAGCACTTCCTGACTGCCGTGGATGGAGAAGCCCAGATGACGGATGCGGCCGTTTGCCTTCTGCTGCATCAAGTATTCGTAAGTACGATAGCTGCGGTCCAGATATTCATTGATATTGCGCTCGCAGACATTGTGGATCAGATAGAAATCGAAATACTCCACGCCGCACTTCTCAAGCTGGCGCTCGAAGATTTCCTCCACCTTACCCATGTTCGCCAGGTCATATCCCGGGAACTTGGAGGCCAAATAGAAGGAATCGCGGGGATACTGCTTCAGGGCGCGGCCGATGGCCAGCTCGGACTGGCCGCCGTGATAGCCCCATGCGGTGTCAAAATAATTGACGCCATGGTCGAGCGCATAGGCCACCATTTCGGCCAGTGCGCCCTCGTCAATGTGGGTGGGATCGGTATCTGTCAGCGGCAGGCGCATGGTGCCAAAACCGAGGGCCGACAGCTTCAAACCCTGAAAATCCTTGTAAATCATACTGATTCTCCTTTATTCTCTGATTCAGCGCAGAACCAGCGCCAGGAACTTCAGTTCGCCGTCGCCGATGTTCTCGATGCTGTGATGTTCGCCTTCCTGGGTATAGCTCAGTTCACCGGCCGTGATCTCTTTCAGGACGCCGTTATCGTCCACACGGGCAGTGCCTTCGATGATGTAATAAAGATCCGCGTCATCCACATGGGGATGGTCGCCGATGAAGCCGCCCTTTTCCACGGTGATCAGCATGGCGTCGCGGATGCGGCCACGGGTCTCCTCCGCCGTTAGAAGATGCAGGGCGTCGGCATGGCCCCGGCCCCGGCACCAGTTGTCATGCCCGCTGACGGGCATTTCCGTTAATTTCTTGATCATGTCTTGCTTCCCCTTTCTTTGCAAAAAACCGTCTGCCTAAAGCGACAGACGGTTTTCTTTTTGACTTAGTTGATCACGATCGCGATGAACTGCAGAGCTTCGTCTTCCTCGTTACGGATTGCATGGAATGCACCGCCGCCGGTGTAAATAATATCGCCGGCTTCCAGAGTCGTCTCAACGCCGTCATCATCGACAATGCCTTTGCCCTGCGTAATGATATAAATCTCTGCGTCCGGACCATGGGGATGACGGCCGATGGAACAGCCCTTCTCCAGCGTGGTCAGTGCGGCAATCCGAAGCTTGCCCAGAGATTCTTCTTCGGTGAGAAAATCAAGAAAAACGGTATTGCCGTTTCCGCCGCGCACGCTTTCCACGACGCGGGCCGTCATTTCTTCTTTCCGCTTAATCATCGTCTTCGCAGCCTTCGCAATCTTCACAGCCGCAGTCGCAGGCGGGGATGAACTCCATCACGCGGCCGCACTTGGGGCACTCCAGAGAACCATCCTCCAGAATGTCGCCGTCTACATAAAGCTCTTCGCCGCAGCCGGGGCAATTGATCTCGAAGAAATCATCGTCCTCGTCTTCGTCGTCCTCATCGTCCTCGTCATCCTCGTCGTCGTCATCTTCATAGATGTCGTCTTCGAGAGCGGCCAGATCATCGTCGATGCCGTCGATCTGCTCGCACATATCGATGATGTCGTCCTCAATGTCCAGCACGTCATGTGCCAGATCATCCAGAACGTCGATGATGGCGTTAAAGAGCTTGGTTTCCTTCTTGTCCTGGTCCAGCTCAAGGCCGGCCAGCAGGCCCTTCAGATAGGCCACCTTTTCCTGAGAAGTCATAGTGACGCCTCCTGTCAGATAAAATTATGCGCGGCCGATGTACTCGCCGGTACGGGTGTCGATCTTGATCATGTCGCCGGTGTTGATAAACAGCGGGACCTTGATCTCGGCGCCGGTCTCCAGAGTGGCGGGCTTCAGGGTGTTGGTGGCGGTATCGCCGCGGACACCGGGCTCGGTAGCGGAGATCTCCAGCTCGACAAACGTGGGAGGCTCAACAGCAAAGACGTTGCCCTTGTAGGACAGGATCTTGACCATCATTTCTTCCTTGACGAACTTCAGGCTGTCGCCCAGAACGCCGTTGTCGATGGGAGTCTGCTCAAAGGACTCCATGTCCATGAAGTAGTGAATGTCGCCGTCAGCATAGAGATACTGCATCTCGCGGCGCTCAATGTAAGCATTTTCAAACTTATCGGTGGGGTTGAAGGAACGCTCCACAATGCCGCCGGAAATGACGTTCTTATACTTGGTACGAACGAATGCGGCACCCTTACCGGGCTTAACATGCTGGAATTCCACGACCTGGTAGACCTGGCCGTCCATTTCAAAAGTAATACCGTTGCGGAAATCGCCGGCAGTAATCATAAGATATAACCCTCCATGAATTCTTATTGCTCATAGCTATCCTGTATTATACGACAAATCGCGCCATTTGGCAAGTATTCTGTGAAAATTTGTGTGAATTATGCGTTCGCGCATAACGGGATGGCGATCCGCATAGGATATTTTGGCGTGATAGATAAAAAACCATGCAAAAAACGCGAATGTTCCATGGGGGAGAGGATGAAATGACGTGGATCCGTTTCCTGTCGGAAATGGCCGACCTGATCTGGAGTGCACCGGTGGTGTTCCTGCTTCTGGGCGTATATCTTTACATATCCTGCCGGGCGGGCTTCCCGCAGCGGCGGGTATTCCGGGGCCTCGGGGCCGCCTTTTCCGGGAACCGGGCGGTGCGCCGCAGCCTCAGCGTCAGTCTTGCGGCAGTGCTTGGTGTGGGAAATATCGTGGGCGTGGCCATGGCGATCTCGCTGGGCGGGCCCGGCGCGGTGTTCTGGTGCTGGCTTGCGGGATTTGCGGGCATGGGTGTACAGTATGCCGAGTGCCTCTGCTCTCTGCGGCACAGGCAAACGGAGGATCTGCCCGGCGGGCCCATGGTTTCTCTGCGCGCCATGGGCTTCCGGGGCAGCGCATGGCTTTATGCCGCGGCGGCGGTGCTCTGCGGACTGACCATGGGCGCGCTGATCCCTGCAAACAGCATCCGCACGGTGCTCATTCCCTACGGCGGGAATGTCTGGATCGTGGCGATTATCCTGGCTGCGCTGACGGCGCTGGTGCTGGTGGGCGGCGCGGGACGGATCTTTTCCTTCTGCATTCGGGTGATCCCGCTTCTGGTGCTTTTTTATGTGGCGGCCTGCGGGGCGGTACTGCTGCTCTGCCGGGATGCGGTGGGGGAGGCCATCCGGGCGATTCTGACGGAGGCATTCTCTCTCCCCAGCGCACTGGCCGGAACGGCGGGATACGGCATCGGCCGGGCGGCACGCTGGGGCGTGGCGCGGGGCCTTTTCTCCAGCGAGGCGGGCCTTGGCACCGCGGGCATCAGCGCGGCCTCTGCGGACGCGGAGGATCCGGAGACACAGGCTCTGGGCTGTGCCTGTCAGAGCGTGTGGGACACCATGATCCTGGCCACGCTTACCGGCGTGACCTTCGTGACGGCGGCGCTCTCAGAGGGCTATGGCTTTGGGGATCCCATGCTGCTGGCCCGGCGGGCTTTCTCGATGATTCCTCTGGTGGGGGAATGGCTTTTGCCGGTATTTTTGGTGGTGCTGGGCTTTTCCACCATCATCGGCTGGTACTATATCGCCCGCCAGGCATGGCTTTATCTGACCGGTCTGCGGGCGGGCGGCTTTTTCGCGCTGCTCTGGATCGTGTCTGCGGCGGCGGGGGTCTTTCTCCTGACGGAGCTGGCCTGGACCTTATCGGATCTTTTCAGTATGCTGATGCTGGTGCCGAATCTGCGGATGCTGCTTTTGATGCTGCGCCGGGAACCGAGGGTTCTTCCCGGGAAAAAGGCAGGGGAGAACCCATAAAACCGGGATTCCCCGAAACTTTTTCGACGGATTTCGTTTTTTACAGATTGTTCATTCCCAAATGGGAGAAAATGCAGTATAATGAATACAGCCTACAAAAGAATGGAGGAATGCTTTATGGCAAAAAAAGCATTGATTATAGAGGATGACGCCAATATCCGCGAACTGATGCGGCTTTATCTGGAAAAAGACGGATTTGAGGTCTACGGCGCCGCGGACGGCGGCAACGGCCTGCGGGAATTCAAGCGGGTGGAGCCGGATATCGTGCTTCTGGACATCATGCTGCCGGTGATGGACGGCTGGCAGGTGTGCCGGGAGATCCGCCGGGATTCCGCCACGCCTATTATCATGCTCACCGCCAAGGGCGAGACCGGCGACAAGATCTCCGGCCTGGAAATGGGCGCGGACGATTATATTGTAAAGCCTCTTGAGATGAAGGAAGTCATTGCCCGCGTGCACGCGGTGATGCGCCGGTATGCGCCGGAGGCTGCGTCCTCCAAGCGTCTGTCCTTCGATGGTCTTGTGATCGATATGGAGGCCTATGACCTGACGGTGGCCGGCAAGAAGGTGGATACGCCCCCCAAGGAGATCGAGCTTCTTTACTTCCTGGCCTCCAATCCCAATCGGGTCTTCACTCGCTCTCAGCTTCTGGACGAAGTCTGGGGCTTTGACTATTTCGGCGATACCCGCACCATCGACGTTCATGTCAAGCGTCTTCGTGAGAAGCTTGAGAATGTCAGTGACGAGTGGGATCTTGCCACGGTCTGGGGCGTTGGCTATAAATTTGAACTGAGAAAGAATTCCTGAGCACAAAAGGAGTACGCATGAAAAGCCTTTTCTGGCGTTATCTCACCATGACCATGCTTCTGCTGCTCATCAGTTTCAGTCTCTTCGGGTTCTTCTTTATTGTCCAGTCCTATACCTACACCCTGGGCCAGCTGAAAACCACACTGGAGGATGATTCCCGGAATGTGGGAAATCTGACCTCCCTTTATTTCGGCAGCCGGGACAGTATGGTGGCGCGCTCTATGTTCACCACCGGCATTTCCGCCGTGGTGTATGAAAATGACGAGCAGATCATCATCTGTGATTCCAAGGGCAAGCTTTTGTATTTCGCAAACCGGGATGGCTATACCGAGGGCTTTACCCAGTCGATCTCCAATGAGATCATGACGGAAGTGTTCCAAAACGGCAGCTATTCGGAGACCGGCACGCTGGGCGGACTTTATCAGTCTGTCAGTTACTCCAGCGGCAGATGCGTGGTGAACGAAAACGGCATCGTGCTGGGTGCGGTGTTCGTGTCCGCTCCCGTGGATTCCGCGCGGGTCATGTTTGAGTATTACCAGCAGATTTTCTTCATCATCGGCCTCATTGTGCTGCTGATCGGTATGGTGGTGTCCTATATCATGACGCGCTATATGGTGCGTCCGCTGCGCGCCATGACCAAGGCCACCCGCGCCTATGCCATGGGCGATTTCTCCCTGCGTCTGCCGGAGGATCGCACCGACGAGATCGGCGAGCTGGCCCACAGCATGAACCAGATGTCTGCTTCTCTCAATAAACTGGAGGAACTGCGCTCCTCCTTCATTGCTAATGTCTCTCACGAATTGAAAACACCTATGACCACCATCGCGGGCTTTGCCGACGGCATTCTGGACGGCACGATCCCGCCGGAGCGGGAGCG
This sequence comes from Oscillospiraceae bacterium, assembly GCA_015067705.1. Taxonomy (GTDB): domain Bacteria; phylum Bacillota; class Clostridia; order Oscillospirales; family QAMX01; genus Allobutyricicoccus. Next base: position 56,994 of record SVLW01000005.1, on the reverse strand, counting down.
GGAGTATCTGACCATCATCTCGAAGGATACCCGCCGCCTGTCCCGTCTCGTGGTGCGTATGCTGCAGGCCAGCCGCCTGTCCTCCGGTGAGATCCAGCTGCACCCCGGCGTCTTCGATCTGGCGGAGATGATCAGTCTGAACCTTCTGGAATTCCAGAACCGCATTGAAGAGAAAAACCAGGCGGTGGATGTGTCCTTTGAGCAGGACCGGATGTTTGTCCGGGCGGATCAGGATTATATCGCCCAGGTGGTCTATAATCTTCTGGACAACGCCTGCAAGTACGGCGAAGAAAACGGCGTGCTGCGGGTATCCGCCGTCAGCGAGAACGGAAAAATCCGGGTCACCGTATCAAATTCCGGCGCGGAGATCCCGGCGGATATGCTGCCCTATGTATTTGACCGTTTCTATAAGACCGATAAGTCCCGCGGCATTGATTCCAGCAGTACGGGCCTCGGCCTTTTCATCGTAAAGTCGATCCTCAATATGCACGGCGAGAGCATTTCCGTTACCAGTGCAAACGGCGTGACCAGCTTTACCTTCACGCTGCCTGTCGCGGCCGATAACCGCATGGCTGCAGGCGGCAGACATTTCTGATACTGAAACTTTTTGGGGGATCTTATGGAGATTCGCGACTACGAAAATCCGGCGCCGCAGTCAGGCGGCGCACTTCCCGGCACCGATCCGGTCAGAACACCGGATCCGCAGAATGACGCTGCCCTCCCCACAGAACCCTGTGCGGAACAGCCGACGCCTGCCGCACCGCCTTTTGCGGCGGCAGAGCCGCAATTCCCGCCCCGCGTGGGGGAGCCCTTCGCGGCACAGATGCCGCCGGCATACCGGCCGGCGCCCTGGCCCGGCGCGGCGGAGCCGCGTCCCCAGGAATATAGTCCCGCGGCGTATGTCAAAAAACCGCATAAGGCCCGCACCGTGTTTTTCACGATCCTGGCGCTTCTGCTGGCGTTTGGTCTGGGCTGTTCTTTGATGTTCGGCCTCATTTATACCGGTATCTGGGATCAGACCGTTGCCTGGATCGACCAGTCCGACCGGCTTCTGCATGACGAGGGCAGGCCCGATTCGCCCCCGGCACATTCCGATGACTCGGATTCGCCGCTGTCTCCTCCGGAGGACGGCGCACCGTCTGAAAACCCCGATCAGCCCTCATGGCCCGAGGATGCCGCCGATCCGGACGATTCCGCCTTGCCGGAAGCCTCTTTTACGCCCATTGAGGACGCGCCGCGGGTGGAGATCATCACGGTGGAGCCGGAAGGCGAGAACTATCGGGAGGAGCTCTCGATCCCCGACATTGCGGAGCAGGCCACGCCCTCTGTAGTGGGCGTGATCAAGTATGCCAGCGATGATCCCATGGATGGCTATGGCATTGGCTCCGGCATTGTTTTTACGGAGGACGGCTATCTCATCACCAATCATCACGTGATTGCCGACGCCTATCGTGTGGTAGTTCTGCTGCATGACGGCACGGAATACGATGCGGAGATCATCGCGTCGGATGAACACGCGGACATTGCCATTCTGAAGATCGAGGCCCAGGGCCTTGTGGCTGCGGAGTTCGGCGATTCCACCCAGCTTCGGGTGGGCGAGATCTCGGTGGCCATCGGCTGCCCCGCCTCCATCGACCTGCAGGGCACCACCACCTCCGGCATCATCTCGGCGCTGGACCGTGTGATCACGGTGGATGCAAACGGCAGAACCATGCGCCTTCTGCAGACGGATGCCGCCATCAATCCCGGCAATTCCGGCGGCCCGCTTCTCAATAAGTACGGCCAGGTCATCGGCATCAATACGGTGCGTTTGGTATCCACGACCTATGAGGGGCTTTGTTTCGCCATTCCCACCAGCGAACTGGAACTGATCGTGTCCGATCTCTTTACATACGGCTATGTGCGCGGCTATCCGGCCATCGGCCTCACCGCCGCATCCGTGGAGGAGGGCAAGGATCAGTACGGCACCACGCCTGCCGGTGTGATGGTGGCGGAGATCGATCCGCTGGGCGGCGCCTATGGCGTGGTAGAGATCGGCGATATCATCACCCACTGTAACGGTAACCGCATCTATGCAGTATCCCAGATCAATGTGATCAAGAACCGGATGCGCGTGGGCGAGACCATTACGCTGACGGTATACCGCAGCGGCGAAACCTTTGACGTGGAGATCGTTTTGCGGGATCAGTACGATCTGCGGGACGATTATTAAAACAATCTGACCCGGCGGAGCAGAGTTCTCCGCCGGGTTTCGCCAATTCCTTCCGGTTTTCCCAAAGATTCAAACTATCTTTCCGCCCCGCATCGGGGTATAATCCTTGGTATGAGGTGATTGCGGAATGAAAGTACAGAGAATCGGGCCGGACAGCCTCCTCCTGGTGCTGGATCGGGCGGAATGCCCGGAGGAGCAGGATCTGCGGCAGCAGGCCTCCGCCGCATTACGGCAGGAGGGTATTGCGGAAACGGCAGAGCCGGAGCTGACCGCCTACACCGCCGGGCGCCAGACCCTGGTGTTTGTAAAAGCCTGCGCCCACGGTATTACATATTTTGGCTTTGAGCAGGCGGAGGATCTTCTGGACGCGGCCAGAGAGGCCGGACGGCTTTTCCCCGGCGCCGCGGCACAATTATGCAGAAAGGCGGGACGCTTTTATCTGGCGACGTCCTCGGCCTCTGCGGCAGAACTTTTGCGGGAATACGCCCGGGATATCCGGGAGGAGAGCACTATCGACCGAACGGCGGAAGTGCTGATCCCGGCAAATGCCTTTGAAATACTATCGGGTCGGTGTTGAATATGGAGCGGGAACAGTATATGGATCTGGCCATCGAACTGGCAAAGGACGCGGCGGCGGCGGGAGAAGTGCCGGTGGGCTGTGTGATCGTGCGGCGGGGCGAGGTGATCGCCCGGGCGCGGAACGACCGGGAATTCGGTCACGATGCCACAGGCCATGCGGAGCTTCTGGCCATTCGGGAGGCCTGCCGGGTGCTCGGCAGCTGGCGGCTTTCGGAGTGCACGCTCTATGTGACGCTGGAGCCCTGCGCCATGTGTACGGGAGCCATCATCAATGCCCGCGTGCCGGAAGTGGTGTATGGTGCCCGCGACCGCATCGCCGGTGCCTGCGGCGGGGTCTTGAATCTCTTCGAGGAGGGCTTTGGCCATCGCCCCAGACTTTATGGCGGCGTGCGGGCGGAGGAATGCGCCGCACTGCTGCGGGAGTTTTTTGAAGAACGTAGATGAGTCTTTTGCCCGAAGCTTCGGGCCTTTTTTCTTACCCCGTTGACAGCAACTTTCAAATATGCCATAATAATAGCATCTTATTTGGGAGGATCGTATGGATTTCAGCGGATATAAAAAGCCCAGTGTCCCGCTGGGGGATGTGATTCATGAATTTGATCTGGAAGTGCTGAATGCGCCGGAGGGAATGGAGCGAATCCAGGTGGAGTCGGACGATATCAATCGCCCGGGTCTCCAGCTGACCGGTTTCTTTGACTATTTTGATCCCAATCATCTGCAGATTCTGGGTAATGACGAAATCTTTTATTTACAGCGCATGGAACCCGAGGATCGTGCGGAAGTGCTGGAAAAGCTCTGCTCCTATCATCCCACGGCTATTATCATCAGCCGTAATCTGGAGCCCGCTCCGGAACTTCTGGAAATGGCGCAGAAGCATCATGTGCCGGTGCTGCGTTCCCGTGAGTGGACCAGCACGCTAATGAGCGATATGCTTTCCACGCTGAAGGTCTGGCTGGCCCCGCAGATCACCCGCCACGGTGTTCTGGTGGAGGTCTATGGTGAGGGTATCCTGATTCTGGGTGATTCCGGCGTAGGTAAGAGCGAGACGGCCATTGAGCTGGTCAAGCGCGGCCATCGACTGATCGCGGATGACGCGGTGGAGATCCGCCGGGTGTCCAACCGTACTCTGGTGGGCAGCGCACCGGAGGTGATCCGCCATTTCGTAGAGCTGCGCGGCATCGGCGTCATCGACGTGCGCCGCATCTTTGGTATGGGTTCCGTTAAGATGACGGAGCGCATTGACCTGGTGATCAAGATGGAGCCCTGGCAGGACGGCAACAGCTATGACCGTCTGGGCGAGGAAGTAGAGAAGATCAATATTCTTGATATCAATGTGCCGCTCATGACCATTCCGGTGCGTCCCGGCCGTAATCTGGCCGTGATTCTGGAAGTGGCCGCCATGAATAACCGCGACCGCAAAATGGGCTTTAATGCCGCCCACGAGCTTCTGACCCGCTTAAGCGAGGACTTCAGCGACTGATCCGACAATCCCGTATCCAAACACGCTTTGCCCCATCCCGGGCAGAGCGTTTTTTTCTCGTTCGCTGCAAAATTTTTTGTTTTGACTGCTTCATTTTATGGGAAAAATCCGCTATAATAATCATGGGGTGATATCACCCATTGCGTGGTACCCAAAGAAACCGGGAGGATGGGACATTTGAAGACTTTTTTGCAAGCGGCGGCGGCTGCCGTACCTGATTTGAAGATATACGAGCAGGAGAATCTCGATAAATATACTTCGTTCAAAATTGGCGGTCCTGCAGAAGTTTTGCTGCAGCCTGCCCGTGCGGAAGAAGTGCCGGTGCTGCTTCGCCTGATCCGTCAGGCGGATCTGCCGCTGCATATCTTGGGCGGCGGTTCCAATTTGCTGGTGTCCGATTCCGGTGTGCCCGGTGTGGTACTGAAAATTTCCTGCGGTGGGATCGAAATGCAGGACGAACGGACGATGCGCGTGGGTGCCGGCTGTCAGAAGGCGGCCGCGGCGGTCTATGCACAGAAAAAAGGCCTTTCCGGCCTTGCCTTTCTCCATGGGATTCCCGGAAACTTAGGCGGCGGCGTCTACATGAACGCCGGTGCCTACGGCGGAGAACTCTCCCAGGTAGTGACGGCGGTGACCGCCTGTGACCGGGACGGACAGATTCTGCACTTTTCTGCCGGGGAACTGGGCTTTGGCTACCGGGAAAGCGTGTTCAAATCCCGAAAAGAGCTCACGATCCTTTCGGCGGACCTGTCTCTCATGCCCGGTGATCCCGATGCGATTCGGGCGGAGATGGACGACCTGATGGGTCGCCGCCGGGAGAAACAGCCCCTGGAATTCCCTTCCGCGGGCAGCACCTTCAAGCGCCCGGAGGGGTATTTCGCCGGGAAGCTCATTGAGGACTGCGGCCTGAAGGGCTATGCCGTGGGCGGCGCGTGCGTTTCTGAGAAGCACGCAGGTTTTGTCATCAATCGCGGCGGCGCCACAGCGGATGACGTGCGCCGCCTCATCGAACATATCAAAGAGACGGTGTATCGCGCATACGGCGTGATGCTGTCGTGTGAAGTGGAAATGTGGTGAAGTATGTCTTTTTCCCAGGAGGTCAAGCGGGAGCTTTGCGCGGTGGATATCTTGGAGGACTGTGACGCGCTTGGCGAATGCTATGGTATTTTGCTGTTTGCCAATCTGTTCCGGCAAAACGGCGTGCGGGTCATCACCGGAAATGAAGATCTGGCCCGTCGGGTGGAGATGCTGTTTCTCCGCGCCTTCGGCCTGCGGGTGGAGCCGCGGCGCGGATCCAAAGAGGGCCGCTATGTCTTTGAAATCACAAAAAAACAGGAACTTTCCAAAATATTCAATGCCTTTGGACTGGATCCCAATGCCTCCGGCGTGCGTCTGAATCGGGCGATCCTGGAAGAAGATTGCTGCAAGGCGGCATTTTTGCGGGGTGCTTTCCTGTCCGGTGGCAGTGTGGCGGATCCCGAGTCCCGGTATCATCTGGAATTTGTCACGCCTCATTATGTGTTTTCCACAGAAATGACGGCGTTTTTGATGGATGCGGAGTTCCAGCCCCGCATCACCCGCCGCCAGTCCAAGTATGTGCTGTATTTTAAGTCCAGCGAGGCCATCGAGGACTTTCTGGTGCAGACCGGCGCGCCCATGTCGGCGCTGGCCGTGATGCAGGCCAAGGTGGTGAAGGACGTGCGGAACCAGATCAACCGCCACGTCAACTGTGAGACCGCCAATATCACCAAAACCGTGGATGCCGCCGCGGCACAGATCCGCGCCATCCATATTCTCGAAGAGGACGGACGCCTCGCCCTGCAGCCCAAGGTGGTGCAGGAGGCGGCCCGTGCCCGTCTCGCCAGTCCCGAGGCATCGCTTGCCACGCTGGCGGCCGCACTGGATCCCCCGGTTTCCCGGGCAACTCTGAGCTATCGCCTGAAAAAACTGGTAGAACTGGCGGAAGACAAACCGTAAAGGAGGAACGCGATCATGCCGGACTTTGTCCATCTGCATCTGCATACAGAGTATAGCTTGCTCGACGGCGCCTGCCGCATTCGTGACATCATGCAGCGCGTAGCGGAGACCGGCCAGACCGCCGTGGCCATTACGGATCACGGCGTCATGTACGGCGTGGTCGATTTCTATCGTGCCGCAAAAGCGGCGGGCATCAAGCCCATTATCGGCTGTGAGGTCTATGTGGCTCCCCGCACCCGATATGACCGGGACCCGGAGCAGGACAAGAGCCCCATGCATCTGGTGCTTCTGGCAGAGAACCAGACGGGCTATCAGAATCTCTGTTATCTGGTCTCCATGGCTTATGTGGAGGGCTTTTACAATCGTCCCCGGGTGGATCTGGATCTTTTGGAGGCGCATCACGAGGGCCTCATCGCCTGTTCCGCCTGCGTGGCGGGCGCGGTGCCGCGGCTTTTGCTGGAACGCAATTACGAGGGTGCGCGCCGGATGGCGCTGGAATACCAGCGTATTTTCGGGAAGGACAATTTCTTCCTGGAACTGCAGAACCACGGGATGCAGGAACAGCTTGATGTGAATGCGGGACTTCTGCGGATCGCGCAGGAGACCGGGATCGGCCTTGTTGCCACCAATGACGTGCATTATCTGCGCCGGGAGGATGCCTATATCCAGGATGTGATGATGTGCATCCAGACCGGTCACACGGTGGATGAGACCGACCGGATGCGCTATGATTCCCCGGAGCTTTATCTGAAAACTGCCGGGGAAATGGCGGAGCTCTTCCCGGAACAGCCGGAGGCGCTTGCCAATACCGTGCGCATTGCCCAGCGCTGCAACGTGGAATTTGAATTCGGTCATTATCACCTGCCGGAATATCTCACGGACGATCCCCGTCCCCATGAGGAGATCCTGCGGGAAAAGTGCTATCAGGGTCTCTCCATGCGCTATGGAGAACGTGCCCCGCAGTACTATGACCGTCTGGAATACGAAATGAATATCATCAATCGCATGGGGTTTTGCGATTACTTCCTGATCGTACAGGATTTCATTCTCTACGCCAAGGAGAACGGGATCCCGGTGGGCGGCGGACGTGGTTCCTCCGCTAACAGTATCGTCAGTTATTCCCTGCGGATCACCGATATCGATCCCATGCGCTTTGATCTCTTCTTCGACCGCTTCTTAAATCCGGAGCGCGTCAGCATGCCGGATATCGACATGGACTTCTGTGCCATCCGCCGTCAGGAGATCATCGAATACGTCAAGCATAAATACGGTGAGGATCACGTGGCACAGATCGTCACCTTCGGCACTATGGCGGCGCGCCAGGCCGTCCGGGACGTGGGACGTGTGCTGAATGTGTCCTACGCCGATACGGATGCCATTGCCAAGCTGGTGCCTGCGGAGCTTCATGTCACCATCGATCGGGCGCTGGAGCTGTCGCCCCAGCTGAAGGAACGCTATGAGCGGGACGAGGTCACCCGCCGGGTGATCGATACTGCCCGCCGTCTGGAGGGCATGCCCCGTCATGCCTCCACCCATGCCGCCGGCGTGGTCATCACCGATCGGCCGGTTTACGCCTATGTGCCTCTGTCCCGTTCCGATGATACCGTGGTGACCCAGTATACCATGGTGACGCTGGAGGAACTGGGCCTTCTCAAAATGGACTTCCTGGGGCTGCGCAACGTCACCGTAGTGGATGACGCCCAGCGCCTGGTACGGGAGCGCTTCCCGGACTTTGACATTCACCGGGTGCCGGACGACGATCCCGCTACCTATGAAATGCTTTCTCAGGGCAAAACCGCCGGTATCTTCCAGATCGAAAGCGCGGGCATGACCAATCTGATGATGCAGATGAAGCCCCGCTCTTTGGAGGACATCACCGCCGCCGTGGCGCTCTATCGCCCCGGCCCCATGGATTCTATCCCGCGCTTTATCGAGTGCCGGAACGATCCTTCCAAAATCACCTATAAGACCCCGCATCTGGAGCCGATCCTGCGTCCCACCAATGGCTGTATTGTCTATCAGGAGCAGGTCATGGCCATCTGCCGGGAACTGGCGGGGTATTCCCTTGGCCGCGCCGATATCGTGCGCCGGGCCATGAGTAAGAAAAAATATGACGTGCTGGAGCGGGAGCATGCCGCCTTTGTAGAGGGTGCCCGCACCCATGGCGTCAGCGAGGCGGCGGCAGAGAGCATCTTTCAGGAGATGCAGGAATTTGCCCGCTATGCCTTCCCCAAGGGCCACGCCGTGGCCTATTCTCTGATCGCCTATCAGACCGCATATCTCAAGTGCCATTATCCCAGAGAATACATGGCGGCGCTGCTCACCTCGGTGTTGGGTTCCACGGAAAAACTGGTGGGGTATATTACAGAGTGCCGCACGCTTGGCATTCGCGTGCTGCCGCCGGACGTGAACGAATCCCGCGGCGACTTCACCGTGGCGGGGGACAGCATCCGCTTTGGCCTGGTGGCGGTGAAGAATGTGGGCCGTGCCTTTATCGAAAAGCTCATGGCAGAGCGGGAGCGGGGCGGCAATTTCACAAGCTTCAAGAATTTCTGTGAACGGATGTACGGCGTGGACTTAAACCGCCGTTCGCTGGAAAGTCTGATCCTCTCCGGCGCGTTTGACAGCTTTGGCGTATATCGCTCGCAGTTGATGGCGGTGTGCGAGCGGGTATTAAACGGCATCGTCAAGACCGCCCGTTCCAATGTGGCGGGCCAGCTGGATCTCTTTGGCATCATGGCGGAGGAGGATGAATCCTCCGACGAGACGGAGCTGCCGGATATTCCGGAATTTGAGCGGAGCCGTATGCTTTCCATGGAGAAAGAAATGACCGGGCTTTATATGAGCGGTCATCCGCTGGAAAGCCGCGCCGAGGAGATCGCCGCGATCCATGCGGTTCCACTGGGAACGCTTTTTGCGGAAAACTGTCCGTATCAGGACGGCGACTATCTCGTTGCCGCCGGCATTCTGGGCCCTGTGCGCCTGAAAACCACCAAATCCAACTCCATGATGGCTTACACCACGCTGGAGGATACCACCGGCAGCGTGGAAGTGATGATCTTCTCCCGGCTGCTCTCCACGGCCTCCGCCGTGATCCGGGAAGGGGAGACCGTGATGCTCTCGGCGCAGATCACTGCCCGGGAAGAGGAAGCTCCCAAGCTGAAATGTGAGGATATTGCGCCGCTGTCATCGGCCGGTCTGCCCGGCGCCCAGATGAAACAGCGCCGCCCCGGCGCGTATCGGGAACCGCCTGTCCGCGCCGCGGAAGTGCAGCAGAAGTCCCGGAAGCTCTATCTCCGTCTGACGGAGGAGAATGCCCATCTCCTGTCCCGCGCGGAATCCATGTGTCGGATCTTTCTGGGCACGGTGCCGGTGGTGCTCTATGACGGACGAAGCGGCGAAAAGCGCCGCCTGGCAGAGACCGTGTCCTGCAGCGATTTGATGCTTTCCGAACTGTGCAGACTGCTGGGCGAGGAAAATGTGGTGCTCCGATAGGGCTTTCTGGAAAAAGAACTGGAAATTGCGGCGGAACTGTGTTATACTACTCTTGTATAAGTATGTCAGACCGCCTGGGCCGCCTTCCTTTGGCAGGTTCAGATCAGATATTCGGCATAAAGGAGCGTTTTGATCATGAAAGACGAGAATAAGATCGTGAATACCGGAAATGTGAAGATTTCCGAGGATGTTGTGGTATCCATCGTGACCATCGCCGCCAATGAAGTGGACGGCGTTAAGGTGACCTCCGCCTCCGCGCTGGATCTTGCAGAGCTCTGGGGCAAGAAGGGCATCAGCCGCGGCGTGCGCGTGGTGGTGGAAGAAGAGAATGCAGACGTGGACATCTGCGTGCAGATGCGCTATGGCGTGAAGATTCCCCAGACTGCCCTGAAGGTGCAGCAGAACGTGAAGGACGCCATCGAGTCCATGACCGGCATGACCGCCCGCAAGATCAATGTGACGGTGTCCGGTGTGAGCTTTGAAAAGGAGAAGAAGGGCGAATAAGCCCGGGGAGCAGAGTATGAGCAGAAAAACTGCCAGAGAACTGGCGCTGCATCTGGTGTTCGAGATGGATTTCACCGGTGGGGACAGTGCCACCCTTTTGGATCGCCGCCTGGGTGCAGAGGGCTTTCAGGCACTTTCTCAGGAAGACAAGCTTTACCAGACCATGCCGGACGAGCGGGATCAGGCCTATATCCGCCGCATCCTGACCGGTATTGACCAGCATCTGGTGGAGCTGGATACATATATCGAGACTTATAGTGTGGGCTGGAAGTTCGGGCGTATTTCCCGGATCGTCGCCTGCATCATGCGCCTTGCCATGTTCGAGATCCTCTATATGCCGGACGTTCCTTCGTCCGTCGCCATCAATGAGGCTGTCGAGCTGGCCAAGCGCTATGACACGCCGGATGCCGCCTCCTTCGTCAACGGCATTCTGGGCACTTTTGTACGGAAGGAAGTCACGGAGTAATGGCTGGGATTCTGGCGTTTGATACGTCCAACTATACCACGTCAGCTGCGTATTTAGATGCAAAGACGGGCCGCGGCGCGAATGTGTCGCGGCTTTTGCCCGTTCGTCAGGGAGAGCTGGGCCTCCGCCAGAGCGACGCGGTGTTTGCCCATGTGAAGGCTCTGCCGGAGATCACGGCACAGCTGATGGCGCAGGAGGAGCGGGAAGCTCCCCGTATTTTTGCGGCCTCCACCCGTCCCCGGGCGAAAGCGGGCTCCTACATGCCCTGCTTTTTAGTGGGCGAGGGGACGGCCCGGGCCATGGCATCGGCCCAGGGCGCGGATTTTTATGCCTTCTCCCATCAGCAGGGACATATCGCCGCGGCGGTCTTTTCCTCCGGTCGGACGGAACTGATGGAGAAACCCTTTTTGGCATGGCACCTTTCCGGCGGCACTACGGAACTATTGTTTGTCCGCCCGGATCGGGAGGAAATTGTGACGGAAGAGATCGTCGGCGGCACCACGGATATCTCCGCCGGCCAGCTCATTGACCGCGCAGGGGTACTGCTGGGCATGGGATTCCCGGCGGGCAAGAGTCTGGCGGCCATGGCCGACGCAGAGCCTTCCGACGAGCGTTATGGCCTGCGGGTGAAGGACTGCCGCTTCTCTCTGTCCGGTATGGAAAATCAGGTGAAGGCGCTTTATGAAAAGACTGCGCCGCCCGCCGCGATTGCCAATTTTGTCATCAATACGGTGGCGCGTGCCATCATGCGCGCCACGGAACAGGCGCTGGAGCGCTGGCCGGGACTGCCGGTTTTATGCTCCGGCGGCGTTGCGTCCAATGAACGGATCCGCCGCGTCATGCGGAACACTTATGACGCCGCCTTTGCCCGCCCGGAGCTTTCCACCGATAATGCCATGGGCGTGGCGATTCTTGCGGCGATCCGAAGCGAAGGGAAAATACCGGAATGGACACTTCTCTGATTTTGTCCGTTACAGATGTGAACCAGCATCTGAAAGGACTGATTTCTCAGGACGAGCTTCTCGCTTCCGTCTTTGTGCGGGGAGAGCTCTCCAATTATAAGCTGCATTCCTCCGGTCATGCCTATATGACCATGAAGGATGAGGGCGGCGTGCTGCGGGCGGTGATGTTCCGCGGCAGCGCGTCCAGACTGAAATTCCGCCCGGATAACGGCATGAAGGTGATCGCCCACGGGCGCATCGACGTATTCCCCCGGGACGGACAGTATCAGCTCTATATCGATGACCTGATCCCCGACGGCATCGGCGCACTCTATATCGCCTATGAACAGTTAAAGGAAAAGCTGGGCGCCGAAGGTCTCTTTGATCCCATGTATAAAAAGCCCATTCCCCGCTGTCCGGCGCGCATCGCGCTGGTGACCTCGCCTACGGGCGCGGCGGTGCGGGATATGCTGCGGATTCTGCGTGCCCGCTGGCCCATCGCCCGGGTGCGGATCTATCCCGTGCGGGTGCAGGGGCCGGAGGCCCCCGCGGAGATCTGTGAGGGTATCCGCTTTGTAAACGAACACCGTCTGGCGGATGTGATCATCACGGGCCGCGGCGGCGGCTCCATCGAGGATCTCTGGGCGTTCAATGATGAGATGGTGGCGAGAGAGATCTTTGCCTCTCAGATTCCGGTGATCTCCGCCGTGGGTCACGAGCCGGACTTCACCATTGTGGATTTTGTGGCGGATCTGCGGGCGGCCACGCCCTCCAATGCGGCGGAACTGGCAGTGCCCGACCGGGCAGAACTGGCGGCGCAGCTGCGCATGACCCAGGCCCGGATTCTGCAGTTGGGGCGCGCCCGTGTGACGCTGGAACGCCAGCGGGTGGCGGCACTTGCAGGAAAGCGGGTGCTCACCAGTCCCATGAATTATATCGAAGATCGCGCCATGGCGCTGGATCATCTTTCCCGGCGCTTTGAGGACATGGTGCAGCGCGGGACCACGACACGCCGGGATCGGCTTGCCCGGGCGGCAGGGATGCTGGATGCCTTAAGTCCCATGCGGGTGCTGGCCCGGGGCTATGCCATGGCCACCACCGGGGACGGTACGATCCTGCGGGACGCAGCACAGCTTCACCCGGAAGATACTTTGACTTTACGCCTGGAGCGCGGCGGCGCCGTCTGCCGGGTCCAGGAGATCATAGAGGGAGAACAGCATGGAAGCACAGAAAATGACATTTGAACAGGCGCTCCATCGCCTGGAGGAGATCGTCTCTCTTCTGGAGCGGGGCGATGCGCCGCTTGAGCAGTCTCTGGAATTATATGAAGAAGGCGCGGCGCTGGTGCGTCGCTGCAATACCGCTTTGGAGCAGGCCGAGCGCCGGGTCACGATCCTTCTCAAAAATAACGAGGGCGTCGTGACGGAGCAGGTCTTTGATGCAGGTGCTCTCGATGAAGCATAAGGAACGCCTCGCGGCATACGCGAACCGGATCGAAGAGGAGCTTTCCCATTTCCTGCCCCTGGAGGGACTTCCCCAGCAGGAAGTGATGGAGGCCATGCGCTACAGCGCCCTGGGCGGCGGCAAGCGCCTGCGGGGCGCCTTTGTCCTGGAATTCTGCCGCATCTCCGGCGGCAGTGTGGAGGCGGCGCTGCCCTATGCCTGCGCCATTGAGATGATCCACGCCTATTCCCTGATCCACGACGATCTGCCCTGTATGGATGACGATGAACTGCGCCGGGGCAAGCCCTGCTGCCATAAGGTTTATGGCGAGGCAACGGCGCTTTTGGCCGGTGACGGCCTCTTAAACCGCGCCTTTGAGACGGCGCTCTCCGAGGAAGCGGTGGACCGCGTGGGAGAGGCCCGCGCCCTGCGGCTCTCCCGGGAACTGGCCGGGGCCGCGGGATATTACGGCATGATCGGCGGTCAGTGCATTGATCTGGCCTATGACGGCCGTGTGCCGGACCGCGCCACTCTGGATCGTCTGATCGCGCTGAAAACCGGTGCGCTGATCCGCGTGGCCTGCCGTATGGGCTGTATTGCCGCCGGGGCAGAGGCGGCGCAGATCACCGCCGCCGACACCTTTGCCGCGAAATTGGGACAGGCCTTCCAGATCCGCGATGATATGCTGGACGTGGAGGGCGATACCGTGACCCTTGGCAAGGCCGTTCACGCTGACGAAAAACAGGGCAAGTCCACCTATCCCGCCCTCTTGGGCATGGAGACCTGCCGCGCCGAGGTGGCGCGTCTCACGGAAGAGGCCAATGCCGCGCTGTCCGCATTCTCCGATACGGCGTTTTTGGAGGATCTGGCGCTGGCGCTTGTGACCCGAATGAACTGATTACGAATTGGGAGCGACCTATATGGAAAAGGTCAGAATTCTGGATACCACGCTGCGGGACGGAGAACAGTCTCCCGGCTGCAGCATGAATATCGGAGAAAAAGTGGAGATTGCCCGGCATCTGGAACGGCTGGGCGTTGACGTGATCGAGGCCGGATTCCCGGCGTCGTCCCCGGATGATCTCCGCGCCGTGCAGCAGATCTCCGGGATGATCAAGGACGCTGCGGTCTGCGCCCTGGCGCGTTGTCTTGCAAGTGATATCGATCTGGCATGGGAGGGCGTGCGCGGTGCGGTTTCGCCCCGCATTCATGTGTTTTTGGCCACGTCTCCCATCCATATGCAGTTTAAATTGAAGAAAGAGCCCCAGGAGGTTCTCGCCATGATCCGCGAGGGCGTGACCTATGCCAAAAGCTACTGTGACGATGTGGAGTTTTCCGCCGAGGATGCCACCCGCAGCGACCGGAAATTCCTGGCACAGGCCTTTTCCGAGGCGATCCGTGCCGGCGCCACAGTGATCAGTGTGGCGGATACGGTGGGCTATACCACCCCTGCGGAGATGACTGCGCTGATCCAGTATCTGAAGAAAACGGTGGTGGGCATCGGCGACGTGACGCTCAGTGTCCATTGCCATAACGACCTGGGGATGGCGGCGGCCAATACGCTGGCGGCGCTCTTTGCAGGCGCCCGTCAGGCAGAGTGCACCATCAACGGCATCGGCGAGCGGGCAGGCAATGCGGCCCTTGAGGAAGTGGCCATGTCGCTTATGACCCGCCGGGACTATTATCATCTGGACTGCGGGATCCGTACCCGCCAGATCTATCGCACCAGTCATCTGGTGCAGAATACCACCGGTTTTTTCCCGCCGCCCAACAAGGCGATCGTGGGCTCCAATGCCTTTGCCCACGAGGCGGGCATTCACCAGCATGGCGTTCTGGCTGCCCGGGAAACCTATGAGATCATGACGCCGGAGTCCGTGGGCATTCCCGAGACGAACATGGTGCTGGGCAAGCATTCCGGCCGCCACGCCTTTGAAGAACGGCTTGCCAGTCTGGGGTATTATCTGAATTCCCAGGAACTGGACCGCGCCTTTGAGCGCTTTAAGACGCTGACAGATAAAAAGAAAGTGGTGCTGGACCGGGATCTGGAGGCACTGATCTCCAGTCATATCACCGAGGAAACCGGGCGCTATGCCTTGGTGAGCTTTGTGGTGAACACCGGCAACACCATCTCCACCACCGCCGTGGTGAAGCTTACCGACGGTGAGCAGGAATACGAGCGCGCGGCTCTGGGCGAAGGTCCCGTGGACGCGGCCTTCCGCGCCGTCAATAAGATCATCGGCATCGACTTTGTCCTGGAGAGCTATCGTCTCAATTCCGTCACCGGCGGCGAGGACGCCCTGGGCGAGGCCGTGGTGCGGCTGCGCAAGGATGGCGACAGCGTATCGGGCCGCGGTTTCTCCACGGATATTCTGGAAGCCAGTATCAAATCCTACTTAAACGGTGCAAACCGGTACCTCATGGAGCATTATGAGAAAACAGATTGAAATTTTGGACACCACCCTGCGTGATGGCGCCCAGGCGCGGAACATCACGCTTTCTGTGGACGATAAACTGAATATCGCGGCATCTTTAGATATGCTGGGGATCTCCACCATTGAATTCGGCAATCCGTCCACCGGAGAACGGGAGCAGGAGGGATTCCGCCGGGTGCGGCGGCATCACTTCCAAAAAAGCCGGATCGCCGCCTTTGGCGCCACCCGCCGCAAGGACACGCCGGTGGAGGAAGACGCCGGTGTGCGCGCCCTTGATGCAGTGGGCACGGATACCGTGGTGATCTTCGGTAAGTCCTGGGATCTCCATGTGGATCATGTGCTGGGCACCACACGGGAGGAGAACCTGCGGATGATCGCCGATACCGTGGCGTATTTTGCCGCCCGCGGTCGCCGGGTCATTTATGATGCGGAGCATTATTTCGATGGACGCCGCAGCGACCGGGACTACGCGCTCTCCACCATTCGCGCTGCCTATGAGGCGGGCGCCCAGTGCATCACCCTCTGTGACACCAATGGCGGCACCATGCCGGAGGAGATCGGCGAGGCCACCCGGGAGGCAGCAGCACTCTTTCCGGTACAGATCGGCATCCATTGTCACGATGACTGTGGTTTGGCCGTGGCGGGAACCCAGGCGGCGGTGCTGGCCGGTGCGACGCAGGTGCAGGGCACCTTCCTGGGCTTTGGCGAGCGCTGCGGCAATACGAAACTCACGACCCTGATCCCCAATCTGCAGCTGAAGCTGGGGTATTCCTGCATCCCCGATGAGAATATGCCCATGCTCACCACAGTGGCCCGCCAGATTGCGGAGATTGCCAATATTTCCATTCCGTCCCACTCGCCCTATATCGGCTCCAATGCCTTCACCCATAAGGCCGGCATGCACGCCGACGGCGTTTTGAAGCTCTCCCGCTCTTTTGAGCATATCGCACCTGAGGAGGTGGGCAATGCCCGCCGGATCCTCACCTCCGAGATGTCCGGCCGCAGCGCCCTGCTTCATAAGATCCAGCAGATCGCGCCGGAGCTGACCAGAGAATCCCCGGAAACCCTGCGGATTATTGAGCGGCTGCGGGAGGCGGAGCAGGCAGGTTATTCCTATGACGCGGCGGAAGCCAGCTTTGAACTGATGATCCGCCGGGAAACCGGAAAACTGCCGAAGTTTTTTGATCTGGTATTTTATAAAACCACCGGCGAACAGCCCTATACCGGCTCGCTTTCCTCTTCCGCCATTGTAAAAGTGCGGGTGGGGGAGCGGGAGGCCATCAACGCCGCAGAAGGCGGCGGTCCGGTCGATGCCCTGGAAATCGCGCTCCGCAAGACGCTTTATGAGTTTTATCCCCGTTTGGCGGAGTCCAAGATGTGTGACTTAAAGGTGCGCGTTTTGAATCCGGAGGCCGCCATGGGCGCAAAGGTGCGGGTCCTCATGACCTATTCAGACGGCGACGCCACCTGGTCCACGGTGGGCGTCTCCCCGGATATTCTGGAAGCCTGCTGGCTGGCACTTTCGGAAGCGGCGGAGTATAAGCTCGTTTTGGACGCAAAGCTCTAAAAACTTGCAGAAATGAATGTTTGCATGCGGGATGCTTCATATCGTCTTTCCCGCACGAAGTGCAGCATAGGGCCGGTTCTGGTAAATTTGGACAGAATGACAGAATATGCCCCCTGCATTTTTCGCATAGTCACAATAGAAATGCCAAATCATGCGTGGTATAATAAATAACACGCATATTTTGCGATTATTTGAACATTGCATAATCGTTCACAGAAAATTGCACTGTGAATAGATTGAGATAGGAGGATCAGGATGAAGTATACGGTCAGCGGTGTCTGCTCCAGAAGCGTCGAATTCGATATCGAAGACGGTATCGTGAAGAATGTGGTCTTTGAAGGTGGCTGTAACGGCAACACACAGGGTGTTGCAAGACTCGCCGAAGGCATGAAGGCAGAGGAAATCGTGGCACGTCTCAGCGGCGTGACCTGCGGCAGAAAGCCCACCTCCTGCCCCGATCAGCTGGCGAAAGCAATTGAAAAAGCATTGAAAGGGATTTGATCGATATGAAACGCACCACCGTAAAAGAAATTTTTGCAGATTATGAAGCATTCTTAGACAAGGAAGTCACGCTGGGCGGCTGGATCCGCACCTCCCGCGATTCCAAGGCATTTGGTTTTATTGAGCTGAACGACGGCTCTTATCTCAAGAACATTCAGATCGTGGCAACGGAAGAAAAGCTTCCGAACTTCCGCGAGGTCATGAAGTATAACGGCGGCGCCGCCATCATCGTCCGCGGCATCGTTGTGAAGTCCCCCGGCGGCAACCAGGCATTTGAGGTGCAGGCAGAGGAAATCACACTGGAAGGCGCCTCCACGCCGGATTACCCCCTGCAGAAGAAGCGTCATTCCGTGGAGTTTCTCCGCGAGATCTCCCATCTGCGTCCCCGCGCCAACCTCTTTAACGCGGCATTCCGCGTGAGAAGCGAGGCGGCCTATGCCCTGCATACCTTCTTCCACGACCGTGGCTTTGTTTACGCCCATACGCCCATCATCACCGCCTCCGACTGTGAGGGTGCCGGTGAGATGTTCCGTCTGACCACGCTGGACGCCAAGAACCCGCCTCTCACCGAGGACGGCGAAGTGGATTTCCACGAGGATTACTTCGGCAAGCAGGCCAACCTGACGGTTTCCGGTCAGCTGAACGCCGAGACCTTTGCCATGGCCTATGGCAAGACCTATACCTTTGGCCCCACATTCCGTGCAGAGCGTTCCTTCACCGCCCGTCATGCAGCCGAGTTCTGGATGATCGAGCCGGAGATCGCCTTTGCAGATCTCGAGGACGATATGCAGCTGGCCACGGATATGACCAAGTATGTCATCGCCCATCTGCTCAAAAACTGCCCGGCTGAGATGGAGTTCTTCAACCGCTTCACCGATAAGGGCCTCATTGAGCGCCTGAACTTTATCGTGGAGTCCGATTTCGGCGTGCTGTCCTACACCGACGCCGTGAAGGAACTGGAAAAGAACAACGCAAACTTCGAGTATCCCGCTTACTGGGGCTGTGACCTGCAGACCGAGCATGAGCGCTATATCACCGAAGTGATCATGAAGAAGCCCACCTTCGTCATCAACTATCCGAAGGAGATCAAGGCCTTCTATATGCGCCTCAATGACGATGGCAAGACCGTTGCAGCCATGGATATGCTGGTGCCCGGCATTGGCGAGCTCATCGGCGGCAGCCAGCGTGAGGAGCGCCTTGACGTCCTCCTGAAGCGCATGGAGGAATGCGGCCTCAAGGAAGAGGACTACTGGTGGTATCTGGATCTGCGCCGCTTCGGCGGTACCCGCCATGCCGGCTACGGCCTTGGCTTTGAGCGCTTCCTGATGTACGTCACCGGCATCGCCAACATCCGCGACGTGCTGCCCTTCCCGCGCACCACCGGCTCTGCCGAATTCTAATCCTCGAAATTAAAGGAATGAACAATATGAAGTATCTTTCCCTGACGAAAGACGAGCTGCGCAGCGAGATCGCTTCTCTGTCTGCCCAGATCGAAGCATTCAAGGCACAGCGTCTGAATCTCACCATGGCCCGCGGCATTCCCTGCGCCGAGCAGTTGGATCTCTCCATGGGCATGAACGACGTGCTTGCATCCCGTGAGGACTTCTTCACGGCGGACGGCCGCGACTGCCGTACCTATGTGGCCACCCTCTTCGACGGTGTGCCGGAGCTGCGCCGCCTGTTTGCGGAAGTGTTTGAAGTGCCGGAGGAGTACATCCTCATCGGCGGCAACTCCAGCCTGAACATGATTTATGACACCATGGCCCGCATCATGCTCTTTGGCCTGCCCGGCGGCGACGGCCCTTGGTTTGGCAAAAAGGTCAAGTTCCTCTGCCCGGCCCCCGGTTATGACAGACATTTCAAGATCCTCGAAACCCTTGGTATCGAGATGATCACTGTGAATATGCTCGCCGACGGCCCGGATATGGACGTTGTGGAAG
This sequence comes from Oscillospiraceae bacterium, assembly GCA_015067705.1. Taxonomy (GTDB): domain Bacteria; phylum Bacillota; class Clostridia; order Oscillospirales; family QAMX01; genus Allobutyricicoccus. The sequence goes on along the minus strand of SVLW01000005.1, from coordinate 37,460 downwards.
AAGCGGTCAAGGATCCCGACGTGCGCGGCCTGATCTGTGTGCCGAAGTACTCCAATCCTACCGGTGTGGTGTTCAGCGATGAGGTGGTGCGCCGCCTGGCTGCCATGAAAACGGCCGCTCCCGATTTCCGCATCATCTGGGATAACGCCTATGCGATCCACTATGTCTATGAGGAGCAGCATCTGGCCAATATCTTCGAGCTTTGCCGCGAATACGGCACCGAGGATCGGGTGTTCTACTTCTCCTCCACCTCCAAGATCACTTTCCCGGGCAACGGCGTTGCCTTTATGGCCATGTCTCCCGCGAACACCAAGTGGATGATGCCGGCACTGAAGACCCAGTCCATCGGCCCCGATAAGCTGAACCAGCTGCGTCATGTGAAGTTCTTCGGCACTGCCGAAAAGATGATGGAGCACATGGGCCTCCATGCCCAGATCATGCGCCGCCGCTTTGACGTGGTCAATGAGGTGTTCTCCCAGGGTCTTGCGCCCTATGGCATCGGCGAATGGGGCAATCCCAAGGGCGGCTATTTCTTCAGCCTGAACCTGCCGGACGGCACCGCCAAAAAGACCTTTGAGCTCTGCGGCCAGCTGGGCGTGGTTCTCACCGATGTGGGCGCCACCTACCCCTATGGCGTGGATCCCCGGGACTGCAATTTGCGCATTGCACCCACCTTCCCCAAGCCCGAGGAACTCCGCAAGGCCATGGAAGTGCTCTGTGTCTGTGCAAGACTTGCCTACGCGGAAAAGCTTCTGGCCGAATAAGAACTGATATTGAAACACCCCGGATGAAAATCATCCGGGGTGTCTTGCGTCCTGCGGGTTTCGGTGGTATACTGAAACCAACAGATTTTGGGAGGATCATACTATGGGTTGGGTACTGAAATGGGCAGACATCAAACATCGTCTTTTGATGATCACCGGTATCTCCGTGGTGATCATGGGTGTCATTTTTCTCTTCGATCTGCTGCCGTTCCAGCGGGTCTTTACCCGCACCTGGGAAGGTGTGATGATCGACAGCGCAACGAATGAAGTGATTGCGGAGGCGACGATGCGCCTGGACGGCAGACTGGATCGCAATTTCCTCTTGAATAAGCACTATTCCGGTGCGGTGATCGTGGAAAATACAGCGACAGGAGAGCGGATGATTGCTTCGGATGTGGCGTTGGAGCACCAGCGCACCGGCGACGGATGGATCATGGGCGGCGGCTATATCGAGGCATTCGCGCCCAGCGCGATGATCCTCAATACCGATAAAACCATGGAGCGCATCTGGCTGTCTCTCGGCGGTGAGGTGTTTGAGGGGATCGAGTTTGTGTCCCATGCCAGCACCATAGACGAGGCCACCACAGTGAAAGCGGCGCTTCTGCAGGGCCAGTAAAGTTAAGAAAAAAGTGAGCCAATCGGAACCGACTTCCGATTGGCTCTTTTTTATGCTTCGATGGTTTCCCGGAACTGCTGGCGGTAGAGATGGGCGTACATCCCGTCTTTTGCAAGCAGGGTCTCGTGGTCGCCGCGTTCCAGGATCTGGCCGTCGGCGATGACGGCGATCTCGTCGGCATTTTTGATGGTGGACAGACGATGGGCCACCACCAGCGTGGTTCTGCCCTTGCAGAGCTCGTCCAGGGCCTGCTGGATCATAATCTCCGTGGTGTTGTCGAGGGCACTGGTGGCCTCGTCCAGGATCAAAATGGGCGGGTTCTTCAGGAATACCCGGGCGATGGAAAGGCGCTGCTTCTGGCCGCCGGAGAGACGCACGCCGCGCTCGCCGATCTGGGTGTCATATCCCTCGGGGAGGGACATGATATAGTCGTGGATGTTGGCGCGCTTCGCCGCCTCGATGACTTCCTCATCGGTGGCGTCCAGACGGCCATAGAGGATGTTGTCGCGGATGGAGGCATTGAAGAGATAGATATCCTGCTGGACGATGCCGATATTCCGCCGGATGGATTCTGCGGTGAGGGTGTGGATTTCCTTGCCGTCCAGAAGGAGCTCGCCCTCGGTGATGTCATAGAAATGGGGGATCAGGTGGCAGATGGTGGTCTTGCCGCCGCCGGAGGGGCCTACCAGAGCATAGGTCTTGCCGGTCTCGATATCCAGATTCACATTCCGCAGCACGTCCTTGGAGCCGTCATAGGCATAGGTGACGCCGCGGAATTCAATATGACCGGAGAGTCGGCCGGCATCCGTGGCGCCGGGGGCATCCTGCTCCGGTTCGGTATCCAGGATCTCCAGGAAACGCTCAAAACCGGTGACGCCGTTCTGGTACTGCTCCATGAAGTTGATGAGGGTCATGACAGGGGAGATGAAGAGACCGATGGACACCACGAAGGCGGAATAGTCGCCGAACACGATCTCGCCGTTATAGAGGAACAGACCGCCGGCGATCAGCACCACCACGTTGAAAATATCGGTAATGAAGGCCGTGGAAGAATGGAACTGACCCATGGCGTTATAGGCGTCCCGGCGGGCCGCCACAAACTGGCCGTTGCCCTCCTCGAATTTTTCGCATTCCTTGCGGGCATTGGTGAATGCCTTGGTGACGCGGATGCCGGAGATGCTGCTCTCGAGAGCAGCATTGATGACGGCAATGGACTTACGGCTGCTCATAAAGGCGGCGCGCATCTTCTTACGCATCACCAGAGAGATCAGCACCAGGAAGGGCACACAGGCAAATACAATGAGGGTCAGCTTCCAGTTGATGCTGGATAAGTAGACAAAGGACGTGACGACGGTGATGGTGGAGATCAGGAGATTTTCCGGGCCGTGATGGGCCAGCTCACTGATTTCCTGCAGGTCGTTTGTCATGCGGGACATGATCTTACCGGTCTCGTTATTGTCATAGAAGCTGTAGGGCAGCTTCTCCAGATGCCGGAACATATCGCTGCGCATCTCGGCCTGCATCCGCACGCCCATCATATGCCCCTGATACTGGATGAAATAGTTCAAAAGCATTCTGAGTATATAAATACCCAGCAGGATCAGGCCGAAATACACGATCATCTTGTACTGGCGATTGGGAATCAGATCGTTCAGCATGGTGCGGGTGACGATGGGGTAGACAATACCGATCAGCGCCACGATTAGCGATGCGCCCATGTCCAGCGCAAAGAGCTTGCGATGGGGTCGGTAATACCGAATGAATCGTTTTAACATAGTCGCTCCTCATTTCTTTTTTCTGCTTCTATTATACCGTCCCCATCTGCCCGCTTCAATCGGAGTACCATACAAGAAGTGCGCGATTTCCGCACGTTTTTTCGGGAGAACGGATAATGCGGCATGGAAACCGATTTTCTGTTGCAGCGGCAACAGAAATTTGCTATAATCAGGTATCCGGAATTTAAAATGGTGAGGGTATGGAACAGGATTTGATTTTAGAAAAAAGTGTGCTTTTTTCCGGCTTATCCCCGGCGGATCGGGCATATGCGCTGGAATATTTTTCGGCAAAGGTGGAGCGCTATGAGCGCGGGGATTTCCTCAATCGGGTGGGGTCGCCGCTGCCCTGCTTCGGCATGGTGCTCTCCGGCACCATCCAGGTCTATATGGATGACATCGACGGCAATCATATGATCATGGCAAACGTAGGGGAGGGAGACACCTTTGGCGAGTCCCTCTGTTTCCTGGGCCAGGATGCCCCGGTCTATATCTGCAGCGTCACGGCGTCGGAGGTCTTATGGATGCACGTGGATCGCCTGCACCGGCAGAGCGCATCCACCGATCCCCGGGATGCCATGCTTGCAAATCGTTTCATCTCCATGCTGGCCCAGCGCACCCTTGCCATGAATGACCGGATCCAGATCCTCTCGAAAATTACCATCCGGGATAAACTTATCACCTTTTTCTCCCAGTATGCCAGCCGTTCCGGCAGCGGCCGCATCACCATCCCCTTCGACCGGGAGAACATGGCCACCTATCTCGGCGTGAACCGCAGCGCCCTGTCCCGGGAGCTTAGCCGTATGCGGGAAGAGGGTATCATCGATTTTCACAAAAACTCCTTTGTGATCCCGCATTTATTCGCTGAAAACGGCAAGTGATTCCGTTGCATAAGCAACGTCATATCGCGGAAAAGTGGGGTATACTACAATCGTCAACAGACGAAAGGAGAATCACCCATATGAAAAAATTAGTTGCTATCCTGCTGACTCTGGCGCTTCTTGTGACGGCATTTGCCGGCTGCGCCGCTGAAACCACCGAAGAAGACGTGACCATCCGGATCGGCGGCCTGAAGGGCCCCACCTCCATGGGCCTTGTGAAGGTCATGGAAGATGACGAAGCCGGTACGTCCTTAAATGATTATGAATTCACCATCGCGGCCAGTGCCGACGAAGTGACCCCGAAGCTGATCCAGGGCGAACTGGACATCGTGGCAGTTCCCGCCAACCTGGCATCCGTTCTTTACAATAACACCGAGGGCGCTGTCCAGCTTCTGGCCATCAACACCCTGGGCGTGATCTACATTGTGGAAAAGGGCGAGAGCATCCAGTCCGTTGCCGACCTGAAGGGCAAGACCATCTATGCCACCGGCAAGGGCTCCACTCCCGAATACGCCCTCCGCTATATCCTGGCCGAGAACGGCGTGAATCCTGACACCGATGTGACCATCGAGTGGAAGAGCGAGCCCACCGAAGTGGTCGCCACTCTGAACTCCACCGAGGACGGCGTCGCCATGCTGCCCCAGCCCTTTGTCACCGTGGCACAGGGTTCCGTAGAGGGCCTGCGCGTGGCCATCGATCTGACCGAGGCGTGGGATGCACTGGATAACGGCAGCATGCTGCTCACCGGCGTCTTGCTGGTGCGCCGCGAATTCGCCGAGGCACATCCCCAGGCTCTGGCCGATTTCCTGGAGGAATACGAGGCATCCACCACCTTTGTCAATGAAAACCCCGCTGATGCCTCCGTCATCATTGAAAAGGTCGGCATTGTCAAGGCCGCTGTAGCCGAAAAGGCCATCCCGTACTGCAACATCACCTTTATCGCCGGCGACGATATGAAGGCCCCCATGGACGGATATCTGGCCGTGCTCTTTGAGCAGAATCCCAAGTCCGTAGGCGGCACGCTGCCGGACGAAGACTTCTACTATGCAGAATAAAGCTGTTCTGAAAAAAATTGCTGCCGTCTTCCTGACGCTTGCCGTCTGGCAGGCGGCAGCAATGATATTGGATCAAAAGGTTCTGCTGGCCTCGCCGGTTTCCGTGCTGCTGCGCCTGGGCACCATCTGGACGGAGGAACAGTTCTTCTCCTCCATCTGGTTCAGCTTCATCCGCATTGTGGGCGGATTTGCCCTGGGTCTATTCCTGGGCGTGCTGCTGGCGGTATTGTCGGGGAAGTTTCAGACACTGGAGATCCTGCTCTGGCCCATGTTCATGGCCATCAAGTCGGTGCCGGTGGCGTCCTTTATCGTCATCAGTCTCATCTGGCTCACTTCTGCTAATCTCTCCATCTTCATCTCTTTTCTGATGGTGCTGCCCATTGTCTATACCAATGTTCTGCAGGGCATCCGCAGTATCGATCCCAAGATGACCCAGATGGCGGATGTGTTCCATGTGCCGTGGACGAGACGCCTGCACTATCTCTGGCTGCCGCAGATCCGCCCGTACCTGCTCTCTGCCTGCACCATGGCGCTGGGCCTTGCCTGGAAATCCGGTATCGCCGCGGAGATCATCGGCATCCCCGACGGCTCCATCGGAGAAATGCTCTATAACGCCAAGGCGTACTTAAATACCGTGGATCTCTTTGCCTGGACCGTCATCATTGTGGCGGTGAGCATTGGCTTTGAAAAACTGTTCCTGGCGCTTCTGCGCGGTGGATTTGGGAGGCTTTTGAGAAAATGAAAGACATTGTGATCAACGCCCTCTCCAAACGCTTTGGGGAACAGCAGGTGCTGCGGGACTTTTCCGCAGTTTTTCCCGCAGGGGAGACGGTCTGTATCATGGGCCCCTCCGGCTGCGGCAAAACCACACTTCTGAACATCCTGCTGGGATTTGAATCCCCCGATGCAGGCACTGTGGCGGGCATCCCGGCGCGCATCTCCGTGGTGTTCCAGGAGGATCGCCTCTGTGAAGAGTTCTCCGCGCTGGCAAATATTCATCTGGTGACCGGAAAAACCGTTCCGGATGCGGACATTCTCGATTGCCTCCGGGAACTGGGGCTTTCCGAGGATCCCGGGAAAGTGGTGGGCGCCTATTCCGGCGGCATGAAGCGCCGCGTGGCCATCGCCCGGGCGCTGCTCTCCGAGGGTGAGCTTCTCATCATGGATGAGCCCTTTAAGGGTTTAGATGAAGGCACCCGGGAAATTGTCGCCGCATCCATCCGCCGCCGCACCCGCGGCAAGACCGTTATCATGGTCACCCACGACCCGGAGGAAGCCCGCATGATGCAGGCCTCCGTTATGGAAATGAGGAAAATCGTATGAAAAACTATACCAAACAGGAACTCATCGACCTTCTGACGATTCCCTACGCAGAATTTGAACAGACCATCCGGAAGGAAGCCCGGGAGCAGTATGTCCGCGACCGCAATGTGCTCTACGGTTCTGCCATGCTGGGCTACAGCAACGTATGTAAGAATAACTGCCTTTACTGCGGCATGCGGGGCGGCAATACCTGCCTGAAGCGCTATCGCGTGGCACCGGAGGATGTGGTGGCTGCGGCTCGTACCGCCAAAGAAATGGGCTTTACCCGCATCTTCATCATCAGCGGCGAGGATCTGGGCTATGGCTATGAAAACGTGCTGCAGATCGTACGCGGCATCAAGGAGTTGGGCCTCCACCTCAGCATGGCCTGCGGCGAATTCAAGCCGGAACAGTATGAGGAATTTGCGGCACTGGGCGCAGATGAATATGTGCTGAAGTTTGAGATGTCCGATCCCGACACCTTCAATCGCCTGAACCCCAACACGTCCCACACCCAGCGGATGCGCAGCATCGAGGCCGTGAAGAAGAGCGGTATGAAGCTGGCCTCCGGCAATATCGTGGACTTCCCCGGCCATACCATCGAGCAGATGGCAGATGATATTCTCCTGATGCGCGACCTGGACATTAGCTGGGCGCCCATCGTGCCCTATATGCCGGCCACGGGTACGCCGCTGGCCGCAGAGGGCGGCAGAGGAGACCTGACCCTGAATCTCCGGGAGATCTCCATTCTCCGTCTCATGATGCCGGAGATCCTCATCACAGCACAGCAGCCCGGCCCCGATCTCTCCCGCGGTCTTGGCGACCGGGAGGGCAATCTGCTGGCCATCGAGTCCGGTGCAAACATTCTCTTTGCGGATCTTTTGCCGGATGCACTGGTGCGGCATTTCAGCGTGGTGGACAGCCGCGTGACCCTCAGTGCCGACCACATCCGCCAGATGGCAGAAGAGACCGGCATGACCTTGCAGCTGTAAGCTATGGTAAGAAAAGAACCTCGCTTACAGGGCGCGATCAAGCGCCCTGTAGAGGCAGTTCCGAATAAGAAAACATAGATTTTGGCCCGTAAGCAGATGCTTACGGGCCAAAACGCGTCAGCGCCGAAAAAAGAGAGATTTTCGCCGGAATCGAGGCATTTTCTCGCAGTGCTACTTTGTGTAACACAAGAGAAAATAACGACGAGTCCGGCGAAAAGATCCTTTTTGCGGGCTATGGTTTCTTGTTTGGGACTGCCTAAGCGGGGTTTTCTTTTTCCTATACATCGATCTTCATGAGGGCTTCCATCACGTCCTCGGCGATCTGACAGCATTCTGCGGCGTCCTCCCGGGAAACTTCTGTGGGAATGTCTGCGGGATAGCGCGTCTCAATGTAGAACTGGTTGACAAAGGCGCAGTCCCGCATATAGCGGTCGATTTTGGCGCCCCGGCGCTTGGCCTCGCGGGAGAGGAATACCAGACTGTGCCCGTCGTGAAGCCGTCCGGTGTGCTGTAACAGCCATCCCTTGAGGGCCTTTTCGATGGCCTGCTGGCAGTGGAAGGCCGCCAGATCATAGATGCCGCCGTGCTCCACCAGCACTCTTGCACCGTCCAGATCATGCCGCGCCTTGTCATACCAGTCGTTGTAACGACGGCTGTCAGCCATAGAGCAGCACCCCCTCCCGGGAGAGCTGGCTGGCAAAGCTCAGCTCGTCGGCAAGGCATGCCTCCCATTCCTCCGGCGTATAGAGCAGGAAGTCAATGGGATGTTCCGCCTCCACCAGAAAATAAAGCTCTGTCAAAAGACGGCGCTTATTCTCGGTGCGGGCCACGATGCAGATATCAAAGTCGCTTTCCGGGCGCTGGGTGCCCCGGGCGTAAGAGCCAAATAAATAAATGCGGGTGGGATCGGCAATGCGGACAATCTGATCCCGGATGAAGTCCAGTTCCTTCATATCGCCCCTCCTGATTCGTTTGGGTCTATTATACGCGCCCGGAGACGCTTTGGCAAGAGTCTCTGTACATCGCTTGACAGGGCGCGTATAATGAAAGAAACAAGAGAAGGGGAGTGACCATATGGTATATCCTTACTGGGAACAGAAAGTAAAGCCGTTTCGCATGATCGGCAATTTATATTTTGTAGGTACTTTTGAGGGCTCGTCGCACATGATCGACACGGGAGACGGTTTGGTTTTGATCGACACCGGCTATCCGCAGACGGTGTACTGGCTTCTCGAGAACATCCGCGCCCTGGGCTTTGATCCCTACGATGTGCGGCATATTATCCATTCCCATGGTCATTACGACCACTGCGGCGGCACCCGGGCTCTTGCCGAGCTTACCGGCGCAAAGACCTATCTGGGCGCACCGGATCGGGAGTATGCCAATGGCACGCTGGATCTCTCCTGGGCAAAAGAACTGGGCTATTATCAGTATATCGAACCCTTTGAGCCGGACGTACTGCTCCGGGACGGAGATCGTCTCACCATCGGCAATACCACCATTGACTGCATTGCCACTCCCGGCCATACGCCGGGCACCATGTCCCTCTTCTTCGACGTGGAGGAGGAAGGCAAGACCTACCGCGTGGGAACCTTCGGCGGCGCGGGCATCAATTCCCTGACCAGGGCTTTCCTGGAGGAATACGGTCTGCCCCTGTCCTATCGGGATGATTTCCTTCGGAGCATTGAAAAGGTCTATGAGGAAAAGGTGGATGTCTTTATGGGCAATCACTTCTGGAATAACCATGCGCCCGAGAAACTGCCCCATCTGGGCGAGACGCCTAATCCCTTTATTGATCCCACCGAGTGGAAACGATTCCTGGACGAAACCAGAAAGAACGCTCTGGAACTCTATCGGCAGGATCCGTAAAAACTGCATGAAAAAAAGCGAGAGAAGAAATTCTCTCGCTTTTTTATGTTGTTTGGATTTAGCCGAAGAGAGCCAGCAGGAAACCTGCGGCAACAGCAGAACCGATAACACCGGCCACGTTCGGACCCATGGCGTGCATGAGCAGGAAGTTGGACGGGTTGGCCTTCTGGCCTTCCACCTGAGCAACACGGGCTGCCATCGGGACGGCGGAAACGCCGGCGGAACCGATGAGCGGGTTGATCTTGCCCTTGGTGATCTTGTACATGAGCTTGCCCAGCAGCAGGCCACCAACGGTGGAGAAGCAGAAGGCAAGGAGACCCAGCAGCACGATCTTGATGGTATCAAGAGTCAGGAAGCGGGAACCCACGGTGGTGGCACCGACGCTGATGCCCAGGAAGATGGTGACGATGTTCATCAGAGCATTCTGAGCAGTATCGGAGAGACGATCGGTAACGCCGCACTCACGGAACAGGTTACCCAGCATCAGGCAGCCGATCAGGGGAGCGGTATCCGGCAGCAGCAGGATAACGAAGATAGAAACCACGACGGGGAAGACGATCTTCTCAGTCTTGGAAACAGTACGAAGCTGTTCCATCTTGGTTTCGCGCTCCTTCTTGGTGGTGAGGGCACGCATGAGCGGGGGCTGGATCAGCGGGATCAGAGCCATGTAGGAGTATGCCGCAATGGCGATAGCACCCAGAAGCTCCGGAGCCAGCTTGGAGGTCAGGAAGATGGCGGTAGGACCATCGGCGCCGCCGATGATACCGATGGAGGCAGCCTGCTCGCCGGTGAAGCCGAGGAGGATTGCCAGAATGAATGCACAGTAAACGCCCAGCTGGGCAGCGGAGCCCAGAAGCAGGCTCTTGGGGTTAGACAGCAGCGGGCCGAAGTCGGTCATTGCGCCAACACCCAGGAAGATCAGGGACGGATAAATACCGCCCTTGACGCCGATGTAGAGGATATCCAGGAAGCCGCCTTCGGTGAAGACTGCGCCCCAGGACTTCTCATGAGCGATGATGGCATCCCACAGCTCGGGATGGTAGAGGTTTGCGCCGGGGAGGTTCGTCAGAATGGTACCGAAAGCAATACCGACCAGAAGCAGCGGCTCAAACTTCTTGACGATGCCAAGATAGAGGAGCACGCAGCCCACGAGGATCATGACGAGGGAACGCCAGTCCACCATGAGGCCTGCAAAGCCGGAATTGCCCCAGAGAGTGCCTAAAATATCAAGAACATTCATTTGTGACCCTCCTGCTTAACCGAGGAGAACCAGAGTAGCGCCGGTATCAACCGTATTGCCCTTGGAGACAACCACCTGATTGACAACGCCGTCGCGGGGAGCAACGATTTCGTTTTCCATCTTCATGGCTTCGAGGATGACCAGGATCTGGCCGGACTTGACAGCCTGACCGGCGGCAACACGCACGTCAACGATGTTGCCGGGCATGGGGGAGACAACAGCCTCGCCTGCGCCAGCGGCCACAGGAGCGGGTGCAGCGGCGGGTGCCGGAGCGGCAGCGGGAGCTGCGGCAGGTGCAGCGGCGGGTGCCGGAGCAGCAGCGGGAGCATAAGCTTCGTATTCAGCAACGACCATGGCCTCGCCATGCTCGACTTCTACTTCATAAGTCTTGCCATTGAGCGTAATCTTGTACTTCATAATTATTTGACCTCCTTGATGGAAATGAAACGCAGTTCATTTAAGGGCTTCTTGACGGTGTCGGCAACGATTGCCATGAGCTGAGCGGCAACCTTATCCGGAACGTCATAGAGCTTGACTTCGCCGGCGGAACCGGGAGCCAGCTGGGGTGCGGCAGCAGGAGCAGCGGGAGCGGCGGGTGCTGCGGCAGGAGCGGCAGGCTTCTCAGTCTTCTTGTTCAGAATGATGGACTGCAGCTTGATAATACCCATCAGGAGAACCAGAGCTGCGAAAACGATGGCAATACCCAGGACGGAATAGCCCAGGGATTCCAGGATCGTAACGTTAGTGGCCAGAACGAACATAACGGTACCTCCTTATGCCTCGACGATGGTGTACTTGGCGACGTTCTCTTCCTTGGCCTTACGGGCAGCAAAGAACTTTTCGGCAACCTGCGGGAAAGCAATGTAGGACAGAACATCCTCGTCGCAGCGGGCGGTGTCGCCCAGCTGGGCCTTCACCTTGTCAAACTCCGGCTCCAGAAGATCGGCGTAACGGCAGGTGACGGGTTCCTCGTCGCCGAGAACCTGCTTCTGCAGTTCTTCGTTGATCTTACCGGGTGCACGGCCGTACTCGCCGCGGAGATATGCCTTGACTTCCTTGGAAACGTTCTTATAGCGCTCGCCAACCAGCACGTTGGTAGCAGCCTGAACGCCAACCATCTGGCTCAGCGGAGTGACCAGGGGAGGATAACCCAGGTCTTCGCGGACCTTCGGCGTCTCGATGAGAGCCTCGTCCAGACGATCCAGAGCATTCATGGCCTCGAGCTGTGCCATCAGGTTGGACAGCATGCCGCCGGGAACCTTATAGGTCAGAGCGTCGGTATCGGTGGCCATGGCCTTGGCCTTCAGAAGACCGGAGGCGAGATACTCGTCACGGATGGGCTTGAAGAAGTCGTTGACTTCCTTGAGCACCTTGCGGTTCAGGTTCATTTCGACGCCCATCTGCTCGAGAGCTTCGTAGATGGTCTCGGTAGCGGGCTGGGAGGTACCGCCGGACAGGCAGGAGGTGGCGGTGTCGATGATGTCTGCGCCGGCCTCAACAGCCTTGATGATGCTCATGAAGGCCATACCGGTGGTGCAGTGGGTGTGCAGGATCACGGGCATATCCGGCAGAGCGTTCTTGATAGCGCTGACGAGATCATAGGACTCCTTGGGCGTGATAACGCCGGCCATATCCTTGATGCAGATGGTCTGGCAGCCCATTTCCTTCATTTCCTTGACGAGCTTCACATAGTTCTCAAGGGTATGAACGGGGGAAGTGGTGTAGGAGATCGCGCCGGAAGCGATTGCACCGGACTTGAGGGTCTGGTCAACGGCCACCTGGATGTTGCGCAGGTCGTTCAGAGCGTCGAAGATACGGATGATGTCAATACCGTTCTTGACGGACAGATCGACGAACTTACGGACGACGTCGTCCGGATAGTGCTTATAGCCCAGAAGATTCTGACCACGCAGCAGCATCTGCAGCTTGGTGTTGGGGCAGGCGGCACGGATGGTGCGCAGACGCTCCCACGGATCTTCGTTCAGGTAGCGGAGGCAGGAGTCAAACGTAGCGCCGCCCCAGCACTCCAGGGAATAATAACCGGCCTTATCAAGAGTCGGCAGAATTTCGCGGAACTTCTCGATCGGCATACGGGTCGCGATAAGAGACTGGTTGGCATCTCTTAACACGGTCTCGGTAAACTGGACCTTCATTGATATATTCCTCCTTTTGGGATGAGGGCATGAATCCCCTCATTTCCCCATATTAACATACTCGAGTATATTATACAGAATTCCGAAAGATTTGACAATGGTAAATCGGGCAAATTTGCGAGAGGAAGCGGAAATTTTTTCTGCTCTTTCACCAAGCGCACCCGCCCCGATCCAATCATTCGGAACGCCGGTTTTTTTGACCGCGGCATTCGCACACAATGAGTAGTATACCATAGATATCGCATCCTGTGCGTCTGGAATCCGCTAAATATTGGGGATGATGGAAAAAATCCCCGTACGGCGGGAAAGGGCCGTACGGGGAAGGATCAGCAGGTTTTGGTGACCCATTTGGCAGCATTCTGCAAAAGACGGGTCATGTTGGGATTCAGGATGGCGTCCAGGGTATGGCCGGGCGTTAAGACGGCCACGCGGCCCCACGCCACTTCCCGGCACCAGGCGGCCACCACCGTGGGCTCGCCCTGGGGCTCCGGAGACCAGGCCAGCGCCAGAGGCTTTACATGGTCGCCGTAGACACGGCACATATAGTACTCGTCATTGGCGGTGAAGGGTTCCACGCCCTCCGTGATGGGATGCTCTATAGTGGGCACCACGCGCACATTGCACTGCGGCGGATGACGGAGGAAATACCCGCCGGTGAGGCGCGCCATGTCGGAATCCTCATGCCACAGCGTACCGGAATGCAGGGCGATAAAGCCGCCGCCCTCGGACACATAGCGCTCCAGCGCCGCGGCCCACTCCGGACGCATCCAGTCCGCCTCGGGCGCAAAAAGCTCCTCATAGCGGGGATGACCCAGCTGGCTGGAATAATCGTCCATCTTGGCGATCAACAGGAATGCCGCGTCCTGCGAAAGCGTGTCCCAGGGAATTTCGGCGGGATCATTGACATAGACGCAGTTCTCCGTACCGAATGCCGCCTCGAGACCGGGGCGCAGGACCGTGTCGGGATGATAGTAATCTGCGGTCAGAAAATAAAACTTTTTCATAGTGTCTCCCTTTCTCTTTATTTCAAGTACTGCTCGGGATTTTTGAATTCGGGATGGACAATGGCGCGGGTCTCCTCTTCGTCCCAGTTTTCCTCGTCCTCCTCGGCGGGTGATTCCATAGGTTCTTCTGCGGGGGCGGGCGCCTTCTTTAGGCTCTCGGGACGGCGAAGGACAGGCTCCGCGACCATCTTCTCGGGTGCGGCGGCAGGCGCGGCATCCGGGGTCTTTTTCTCTACGGGCACATGCTGGAAGAAGGGCTTCTGCTCTTCTTCTTCATCCCGGGGATCCTTCTTCGGCAGCAGGAGCACCAGAAGAATTCCGATGAGCATCACGGCGGTGAACACATTGCCGGTGTCCACACAGCTGGCGCCCACCCAGCTGCCGTTTTCATAGTTCACCACATTGGGGATCAACTTATAATAACAGGCCTGGCCGGAATAAAGAATGCCAAAGACCAGCTGGCAGAGGATCAGCCAGAAAGAGCGAACCGCGCCGGCCAGCCAGGCATTGCAGGTGCGTACCGCCAGAAGACCCAGCAGCAGATCAAAGAGGAGATTATTATAGAAGGAAAAGATGTTCCAGCCCCAGTAGAAGCTATGCCCCACTGTAGAGACCAGCGCCGTCAGCAGGACGGCCAGCAGCGGCTTGCAGCGGGCGCCCAGACTGGACAGCAGGAATCCGCGGAAATAAAGCTCAGAAGAAAAGCCCAGGATCAAAAGCGCCAGAATGTCCAGAAGTACTGTGCCGAAGTGCAGGTCCAGCTCCCCCTCAAAGAGGATGCTGCCCGCAAACAGGAACACGGCGATCATGCTGCCCATCAGGAGCACGGCGATACCGAGACCGCCCAGGAGGCCGCCGGCCAGTCCTTTTTTATGATAGCCCATGGTGGAGAGCTTTCGTCCCTCCAGGAAACGGACATAGAGCACACCCAGGACACCGATCAGCAGGAAAAGTGCGGAGCGAACGATGATATTGAAATCATTCAGGAAGGGGGCGTAGGAATCAATTTTATAATTGGTGATGCCGGACTGGACGGCGTCAAAGATCTTGGTGTAAAGCAGATAACTCAGTTCCGAAAACCCGTAATAGATGGCGCCGGCCAAAAGAATCGTCAGAAAAATCGGCAGACTTCTGCGGCCGGTGCGGGCCTCTTCATACGGATCGGGTTTCACTTTCCAGAATACCATAACTGTTCCCTCGTTCAATGTATTTTTGGATCAGGGATCGGACGGGGCCGATGATCCTCCATTTTCGACCCTATTATAGCAAAGGAACTGAAAGGATTCAAGGCGACACGCACAAATTCATGCGATGTTTACAAAGTGCGGAAAAACGATTGAATCAAAGGGGATTTTCCTGTAAAATAAACGGTATTCGGATCAGACTATGGATTGGAAAAGGAGATTGTCCCTGTGCTTCAAAAGGTTCTTTCTCATGTGCGGCGCTGCTGTGAAGATTATGATATGATAAAGCCCGGCGACCGGATCGCCGTGGGCGTCAGCGGCGGCAAGGATTCTCTGGTGCTGTTAGAGGCGCTTGCCGCCATGCGGCGTTTTTATCCCATTCCCTATGAAGTGGAGGCCATCACCATCGATCCCGGTATCCCCGGCATGCGCTTTGACGCCATCGAACGCCTCTGCGAAGAACTGGACGTACCTTATACGATTGTAAAGACGCAGCTTTATGAAATCATCTTTGAGGTGCGAAAAGAGTCCAATCCCTGCTCGCTCTGTGCCAAGATGCGCCGGGGCGCCATTCATGATGCCGCCGTTGCCCGGAACTGCCGAGTGATCGCCCTGGGCCACAATCGGGACGACGCGGTGGAGACGCTCATGATGTCCCAGATCTATGAGGGCCGCATCTCCTGCTTTATGCCGGTGACCTATCTGGACCGCAAGGACGTGACGGTGATCCGCCCGCTGCTCTACACGCCGGAGAAGCTGGTGCGCGGCTGTGCCAGAAGCATGGATCTGCCCATTGTGACAAATCCCTGTCCCGCCGACGGCAACACCAAGCGCCAGTATGTGAAGGAACTCCTGCGGGATCTGGACCGGGAGGCCCCCGGCATCCAGGAGCGGATGTTCGGCTCCATGCAGCGCCTGCCCCTGTCCGGTTGGGAAAAAGTGCGCTGAACTCTCGATTCTCCCCCAAAGGTGCAAAAAAATACCGCCGTTCCATTCTTCGGTACGGCGGTTTCTTGCGGTATCGAACTGACGATACCAAGAGAAAGGGGAGAATCATGAAAAGATGAAGTGCAAACAAAAAAGAGAACCTGCGGGACATAAAAAAACCGCCCGCAGTAAGACGGACGCTGCAAGCAACAGTAAACGCTTCATCCATCCGTTTACTGTGTCCTTCGTCGCTTACGAGATTAGCTGTCGGGTTTGGGCCAGAAGGTACCCTACCGTCCAAAGGACGGATACACCCCAAAAATGGTTCTCCCGCTGCCAAAATGGCACTCAGCGTCATATCTTACTTGATATTATACGCACTTCCCCATGAGATGTCAACACGTATTTAACCAAAATAATATATCTGGATAGTGTTCGGTTTTTCTAAGTTTGACAAAAATCGGGGTGAAACGACGGAAAATCATCCATGTTTTTTGAATTTATGAATATCAGGCTTTCCTTGGGGAATGAAATGTGATATACTGAATGCCTGATGTGGAGGTGGGAAGAATGAATATCCTGCACCTGATCCATTATGCGGGGAGCGGCGGCACGGAAAAGTATGTGCTGACCCTGATCCGGCGGCAAATCGCCGCGGGTCATACCTGCACACTGGTTTATGGAATAGAAGGCCCGCTGGTGGGCGACGCGGCGGCGGCAGGCGCGGAAGTCCTGCAGATGCCCATGCGGCATATCCTGGATCTGAAGGCCGCGCGGACACTGCGCGGGATCTCCAGGACGCGCGAAATCTCCGTGATCCACGCGCATTACCCCAGAGAAAACTGCATTGCCATTCTGGCAAAGCGTATGGGCCTTTCTGCGAAAGTGATCACCACGGCGCATCTGGTCTTTGCCTGTGACGCCAAGTGGCGGGTGATCAATCGACTGTTCTCTCCGCGGAATCACGCGGTGCTCTGTGTCTGTGAGGCACAGATCGATCAGCTGACGAAAAACGGCATCCGTCCCGACCGTCTGCGGGTGATCCATAACGGCGTGCCTTTCGACCGGGTAGCGGATCCTGCCCGGCTGCGCCGGGAGATCCGGGCGGAATTCGGGATCCCGGAGGACGCCTTTGTGGTGACGACCCTGACCCGGTATGAACCGGTGAAGGGTACGGACATGCTGCTGGAAACGGCGCGACTGGTACAGAAACGGCTGCCGGAGGCCCGCTTCCTGATCGCCGGACAGGGCAGCGAATTTGAAAGCGCAAGAGAGACCATCAAGCGGTACGGCATGGAGGGATTCTTCCTGCAGGCCGGCTTCCGCCGGGATACCGACGCGATTCTCTGCGCCGGAGACGTCAGCATCAATACCTCCCGCAGCGAGGCACTGAGCTTTGCCATCACGGAGGCCATGTCTCTCTCCCTTCCCGTGGTCATCACGAAAGTGGGCGGCAATCCCGAGATCGTGCCTACAGAGGCAGACGGCGGGTATCTGGTGCCCTTCGGCGATGCCGCCGCCATGGCGGATCGGCTCTGCCGCCTTTCGGAGGATCCCGCCCTGCGGGCCCGGATGGGCGCCGCTGCGGCGGAGCGGGTGCGCCGGGAATTTTCGGAAGAAGTGATGTATGAAAACATCATGAAAGCCTATGAATCATAAACTTGGAGGAAACTGATGATGGAAAAGACAAACAAGAAGCGCCGTTTTACGCTGCTGGACGCCGTGATCATTTTGGCGGTTTTGGCGGTTCTGGCATTTGCGGCATATCAAATGATGCCCTCCGGCAGCGCCGCCTCCTATGAAGAGGTAGAGCTCTCCTTCTATTCTGCGGAAGTGCCGGACTTTGTGGCACAGAAGCTCTATGTGGGCGCTCCCGTGGTGGACGCCGACCGCAACATCTATATGGGTGAAGTGATCGATTTCAAAGTGGAGGATTCCGTGGTGTGGTCTCCCAATGCGGAGGGCGAGCTGGTGCAGTCCTCCATGGATAACTATAAGGCCGTCACGGTTGTGACCCGCATCAGCGGCGAGCCCAGCGCCTATGGCATCCGCCTTTCCGGCGTGGAATTCTCCGTGGGCCACACCATTGCCCTGCGGGCCGGCTTTGCCAAGTTCAGCTGCAACGTCAGCGATGTGGTGTACGATAACCCCGATGTGCCTGCGGCACTTGCAAAAGGAATTACCGGTTAACGTATGATTGTGGAATATTTGAAAGACAGCGTATCCCGCAGTGTGATCTGCCGGTCTGCGGTTTCGCTGATGACGCGCGCGGGACGGGGAATCGCCTCTGCCGGCCGGCGCAGCCGGATCGTCCAGGCGGTGCGCCCCTTCTTCGTCCGACAGGATCTCTTCCTGCGGATGCGGGAGGAGAGCGTGCTGTACGGCGCGGCAAAGTGGCTCTTTGCCTGGATCCTGGCGGCGGTGCGCCTGGTGTATACGGCGTTTTCCCATCTGCCGCCCTTCTCGTGGCTGACGACGTTTGCGGATTGGCTGATCCGGCAGAAGGTGTCCCGGGTGACCGCGGTGCTCCTGGCTGTGATCCTCTGCGTGGACGACAGCCGATGGAATAACGGTTATGGACTCCTGGCGGCGCTCTTCGTTGCGGCCCTTTATCTGATCCAGCGCACCCGGGAAGCGGGGGAGCATCATCCCGCGCTGCCGGCTTCGCTCTTCTTATTGATGTTCTCCTGTGCCCTCGCGGTATTCATGGGAAGCTTCGTGTCCGAGGCCATGCGGGTGTTCACCTATTTCCTCACGGCCTTCCTCTTTATGGTGGTGCTGGCGGGTTCTGTCCGCAGTCTGCGGGATATCCGGGAAGTGCTCCTGATCCTCTATGGCGCTCTGATCTTCGTCTCGGTGTATGCGATTTTGCAGGCCGTGGGCGGTGTGGCGGTGAATACTTCCTATACGGATGTCAGCACTAACCCCAACACCTCCGGCCGCGTGTACGCAACGCTCATAAACCCCAATAACTTCGCGGAAGTGCTGGTGCTTCTGATGCCCTGCTGCTTTGCGGCTATCTGGACGGAGGAACGCATCACCCGCAGTGCAAAGCTCCTGCTCTGGGCGGCCTTCGCTCTGCCGGTGCTGGCACTGGTGCTGACCCTGTCCCGTTCCGCGTGGATCTCCTTCGCCCTGAGCGTGGGATCCTTCATCGCGCTCTCGAATCTCTGGCTGGTGCCGCCCTGCCTGATTCTGCTGATCCTGGCGATTCCCTTCCTGCCCGCCAGCATTATGAACCGCATCCTCTCTCTCTTCTCCGGCACGGATACCTCTGTCGGATACCGTGTCTATATCTGGGAGGGCGCGGGGGATGCCCTGCGGGAGAACTGGATCTCCGGCGTGGGCCTTGGCACCAACAATTTCTACGATGCCTATCGCCGCTTCATGCTGGACGAGGCCAAGGTGGCGACCCATGCCCACAATCTCTATTTTGAGCTCTGGCTGGAGCTGGGGATCCTGGGCTTTCTCAGCGGCGTTACACTGATGCTCTCCACGCTGAAAAACACGCTGGTGTCGGTGTTTACCGATTTAGCAGAGCAAAAATATCTGGCGATTGGTTTGTTTTCCGCGCTTTTTGGCCTGTTATTTATGGAATTGGTGGAATATATCTGGTTTTATCCCCGTGTTATGTTGGTATTCTGGTCGATTCTGGGACTTGCATGGGCCATGCTTCGTGTGGTACAATCGAAACATCTAGCATCGGTTCGCCGGGATCAAGTGTCAGGCGATCCCGAAAAGGAGTAAGAAATCATGAATAAATATGCTGCATTTGACAATTATCTGAAAGAATTCCCGTCGAAGGACGGCCGTTTCGGCCCCTATGGCGGCGCCTATATGCCGGAAGAACTGATGGCTGCGTTCCGTGAGATCGAGGCGGCCTATCGTCAGATCTGCCACAGCGCCCAGTTCATCAGTGAGCTGCGCCGGATCCGCCGCGAGTTCCAGGGTCGTCCCACCCCGGTCTATCACTGCGAAAAGCTGTCCAACATGCTGGGCACCACCCAGATTTATCTGAAGCGCGAGGACTTAAACCACACCGGCGCTCATAAGATCAACCACTGCATGGGCGAGGGTTTGCTCGCCAAGTTCATGGGCAAGAAGAAGATCATCGCCGAGACCGGCGCCGGCTCCCACGGCGTGGCACTGGCTACGGCTGCGGCCTATTTCGGTCTTGAGTGCGACATTTACATGGGCGAAGTGGATATCGCCAAGCAGGCCCCCAATGTCTCCCGTATGAAGCTTCTGGGCGCAAGAGTCGTGCCGGTGTCCGCCGGCATGAAGACCCTGAAGGAAGCGGTTGACGCCGCCTTTGAGGCCTATCTCCGTGAGTACAAGGATGCCATTTACTGCATCGGTTCCGTTGTGGGTCCCCATCCTTTCCCGCTGATGGTGCGTGACTTCCAGATGGTGGTGGGTATTGAGGCCCGTGAGCAGTTCATGCAGATGACCGGCCTGATGCCGGATGCGGTCTGCGCCTGCGTGGGCGGCGGATCCAACTCCATCGGTATGTTCGTGCCTTTCCTGGCCGATCCTGTGGAGATCATCGGTGTTGAGCCTCTGGGCCGCGGCAGCAAGGTGGGCGACCACGCCGCATCCATGACCTACGGTAAGCGCGGCATTCTCCATGGCTTTGAGAGCTATGTGCTGGCCGATGAAAACGGCGAGCCCAATCCCGTTTATTCCGTGGCTTCCGGTCTTGACTATCCGGCCACCGGCCCCGAGCATGCCTATCTCAAGGACGCCGGCCGCGTGACCTATGATACCGTCAGCGACGAAGAGGCCGTCAACGCCTTCTACGCCCTGTCCCGCTATGAGGGCATCATTCCGGCGCTCGAGAGCGCCCACGCGGTGGCCTATGCCATTCGCGCCGCCAAGGAGAACAAGTTCGACTCCATCCTCGTGAATCTCTCCGGCCGCGGCGACAAGGACATGGACTATGTCATCGAAAACTACGGCTACGGCGAGAACTTCAAGCTGTAAATCCTGTTCTTTTCTGCACCGGGAATCCCTGCGATTCCCGGTGTTTTCTCTTTATTTGACAGTCCCCATGCCCCTGTGATACAATGCAGACAAACGATAAAGAAAAAGGAGAACCATCATGAAACTTTACGGCCGCACGCAGATGCTCCCGCAGTTTTCTTACGAAGAAGCGGTGAAATTTATCATGGACGCCGGATTTGACGGTGTCGAAATCAGCATTTTTGAAAAATCCTTCCGCACCCGTCCGGAGTTCTTCCTGCCGGGCTTTGCAGAACGCATGAAGGCCGCCATGGAAAAATACGGTGTGCGCGGCTTCTCCGTCAGCGCCCACAAGGACTATACCGAGTCCCCTGAGGCTCTGGTGATCGTACTGGAGACTTTGAAGATCGCGAAGGAACTGGGCGCAGAGTATGTGATCATCAACGGCGCCATCCGCAGAGAGGCGGAAAAATACGAGGATCAGTGGAACGCCATGATCCGGGACACCAAAATTCTTGCCGCGGCGGCGGAGGAACTGGGCCTGCGTCTGGCGGTGGAATATGAGCCGGGCTTCGTCATCGACAGTACGGAGCTGCTGCTGAAAGCCTTTGCGGAGATCGATTCTCCCGTCATGGGCATCAACTGTGATATCGGCCATGTGTTCCTCTGTGATCCCGATCCTATGAAGGCCATCGAGCAGAGCGCTCCCTACATCCTGCAGTGCCATGTGGAGAATATGGCCACGGGCATCCATAATCATCTGGTGCCCTGGGAGGGCGACATGGATCTGTCCGCCTATCTGAATAAGCTCCGGGAAGTGGGCTTTGACGGTGGTCTGGGCCTTGACCTTTACCAGTATGAGTACGCGGACGTCTGCGCAGACTGCGCGGCATATTTCCGCAAGCTGATGGACTGATATGGCGGCAGACAGCAGCAAAATCAAAAATATCGGCATTCTTGCCCATGTGGACGCGGGCAAGACCACATTGACGGAGCAGATGCTCTATGCCTGCGGCGCCATCCGCAAGGCGGGCAGCGTGGATGAGGGCACCGCCCAGACCGACTGGCTGGACATTGAGCGACAGCGGGGCATCTCTGTCCGTGCCGCCCAGGCCAGTCTTTCCTGGCAGGGCTATACCGTGAATCTGCTGGACACCCCCGGCCATCTGGACTTTGCCGGCGAGGTGGAGCGCAGTCTGGCGGCACTGGACGGAGCGGTGCTGGTGGTATCTGCGGTGGAGGGCATCCAGTCCCATACGGAAAATCTCTGGAATGCGCTGACGTCATCCCGTCTGCCCCGCATTCTCTTCATCAACAAGCTGGACCGCACCGGCAGCCGCTCCGCGGAGATCCTCTCGGAATTCCGCGCCCGGCTGGGCGGATACTTCCTGCCGCTGAACGTGGTACTCCGGGAAGGGGAGCGGGACTGTGCCGTGGAGGAAGATGCGGCGCTTTCGGAGCGTCTGGCGGAAGCGGCGGCGGAATTTGACGACGGCATTGCGGAGCGCTGGCTGGAAGGGGAGGAGATCCCCGGAGAAGAGCTCTGCCGCGCCGTGGCGGAGGCGGTGGCATCTGGGCTCATCACGCCGGTGGTGTTTGGCTGTGCCAGACAGGGCCTGGGTGTAGAGACCCTGATGAATGCCGTCACGTCCTGCCTGCCCTCTGCATCGGAGAACATACAGGAGGGCCTTTCCGCCCTGATTTTCAAGATCGAACATGATAAAACCATGGGCAAGATCGCCCATGTACGCCTCTATGGCGGCGCCCTGAAAAGCCGCGACACCGTTGCGCTGCAGAACGACGAACCGAGGAACGGGGACGAGGAACGGCCCCAGGAGAAAATCGCGCAGATCCGCAAGTTCAACGGCCAAAAATATGTGGACGTGGGCGAAGTGTCTGCCGGCGATATCGCGGCGCTCTGCGGCCTGTCCGGCGCCCGCGTGGGGGATTATCTGGGCGAACGCCGCCCCGGCGGCCTTTATTCTCTGGCAAATCCCTTCTTCCGGGTGAAGGCACAGCCCAGGGATCCCGCGAAGCTCACCGCACTGGTGACTGCCCTGCGGGAACTCTCCGACGAGGAGCCTTTGGTGAACTGCCGCTGGGAGAAGAGCGAGCGGGAGATCGATATCAATATTACCGGCGAGATCCAGTTGGAAGTGATCGCCTCCCTCTTGAAAGAACGCTATGACCTGACGGCGGACTTCTCGCCGCCTACGGTCATCTATAAAGAAACGCCCATCGAGCCTGCCTTTGGCTTTGAGGCCTATACCATGCCAAAGCCCTGCTGGGCCATTGTACGCTTCTTCATGGAACCGCTGCCCCGGGGCAGCGGCGTCCAATACGACGGCGGCCGTGTGCCCCACGACCAGCTCTTTTATAAATACCAGGAGCATATCCGCACCTGTTTCCGCACTTGCCTCGAGCAGGGACCCCGGGGATGGGAGGTCACGGACTTCCGCTGTACCCTGGTGGACGGTGGCCATCATACCATCCATACCCATCCGCTGGACTTCTTCGTGGCCACTCCCATGGCCTTTCAGGACGGTCTTGTGAATGCCGGGACGAAGCTTCTGGAGCCCTTTATCCGGGTGCGCATTTCCGCGCCGGAGGACGCCATGGGCAAGGTCATCGGCGATATCACCGGAATGCGGGGCGAATTTGACGTGCCGGTGATCACGGGCGGGATGTTCCATCTGGAGTGCAGTCTCCCGGTGGCGACGTCGCTCGACTATCCCGTGCGTCTGGCCAGTCTTACCGGCGGACGCTCCACCTTCTTCTCCCGCTTTGACGGTTATCGGGACTGCCCGGAGGGACTGGGGCAGAATGCGCCGTACCGCGGCGTGTATCCTTTGGACAAATCCAAGTGGATTCTCTATAAGCGCGGCGCCTATACGGAATAAACTGCCTGAATCGGTGACCGGCCTTGTCAGAATCTTTTTCCTGTGATATACTGATTCAAATACCTGAAAGGAGGGCATGCCCACTATGGCAGTACGTTTGCACGAATCGGCAGAAGATTATCTGGAAACCATCCTGATTTTGAAAAAGCGGAGCGATTTTGTTCGTTCCATCGATATTGCCAGGGAAATGGGTTATTCCAAACCCAGCATCAGCCGTGCCATGTCCAAACTCCGGGAGTCCGGTTATATCACCATGGAGGAGAGCGGCGAGATCGAGCTGACCGCGGAGGGCCGCGCTCTGGCAGAGCGGATTTACCACCGGCATCAGATGCTGATCCGCTTCTTCCTGGCTCTGGGCGTTCAGGAGGACGTGGCGGAGCGGGAGGCCTGCGGCATCGAGCACCATCTCTCTGACGATACCTTTGACCGCATCTGCCGGCATTATGAGACCGCGATGAAAAAGGACGGCGATCCCGCATGACGGAGGCATATCTGCGGGACATTCTGTGGCCTGCCATGGAAGAGCGTTTTCTTGCGCTGGCACAGATTCCCATGCCTGTGGAAACGGCGGTGAGCGAGGTGCTCCTGCCGCTTTCCTTAGAGGAGGCGATCCTCGCCTGTGTGCGGCTGCTTGGCCGGCAGGGACGACTGATGGATGCGCCGGAGGAGGCGCCTCAGCCCGCGATGTGTACCTTCCTGGGCGGCAAGCTGTCGCCCTGTCTGCTGCTTCTCTCCGTTGAAGAGACCGCGCCCGTGCAGGTGCGCGTGACGGCCTGTGCCGCGGCGGGGATTCTTCCCCGGCCGGGACGGGCCCAGAGCCGGGCGGACGAGGCAATCAAAGCCCTGATATTGGAAAATCGAACCAAAAAGAGAGCCTGAAGGGCTCTCTTTTCGATTGTTCACCGGGTGAACGGTCACTTGCAAATCAATTTCAGTGTGCTATAATAGAAACCAGAATGAAAAAATGAGGAGGAAAGCGACTTGGCAGCAGAAGTGAAGAGCAAGACCGCAGGCATGCAGCTCTACGAAGTGGACGTGGGCAGCGACGAGTTTTTGCGGGAGTACAGTACCAAAAAATCCAAAACCAAACATATTCCGGAGGGCGTGTCCTCCAGGGGCGTTTATCGGGATATTGTCCAGATCGCATGGCCGACCCTCATCGAGCTGACGTTGGCACAGCTGACGTCCATGTTCGATATGATGATGGTAGGCAATCTGGGCGAGGCGGCGATCTCCTCCGTTTCCCTGGCGACCCAGCCGAAATTTATCTTAAACACCATCTTCATGTCCATGAACGTGGGCGCCACCGCACTGGTTGCCCGCTGTAAGGGCGCCCGCCAGCCGGAACGCGCCAATCATTTTGTCCGTCAGGCATTGATGCTCAATATGCTCCTGGCCGCCATTTCCATGGTGGTGGGTCTTGTCTGGCTGGAGCCGCTGGTGGGACTGATGAAGCCGCCCAGCGCCGCCTCCTTCCAGGGCGGTATGGATTATCTGCGGATCCAGATCTATGGCATCATCCCGCTGGCTCTGACCTTTACCATCACGGCGCTGCTGCGCGGCGTGGGTAATTCCAAGACCGCCATGAAATATAACCTGGTGGCAAACGCCGTGAATATTTTGGGTAACTACCTCCTGATCGAGGGTCGTTTGGGCTTCCCGGCCCTGGGCGTTGTGGGTGCCTCTCTTGCCACCGTCATCGGCCAGTGCGTGGCCTTTGTCATCGCCATGATCGTCATTACGAAGCCCGGCCAGTACATTCGCCTGCAGTTTACGGAGAGCTTTAAGCCGGACTTTGCCGCCTATCGGGAAATCGCCAAGATCGGCATCCCCGCCATGGTCGAAAACGTCATCATGCGTGTGGCTATCATCATCTATACCCGCACCGTTACCAGTCTGGGCGAAACCGCCTATGCCACGCACAATGTCTGTATGAACATCCAGGCGCTTTCCTTTATGACCGGTCAGGCCTTTGCCACCTCGGCCACCTCCCTGATGGGCCAGAGCCTTGGCCGACGCCGTCCGGACATGGGCGAGATCTACGCCAAGTATACCCGCCGGATGGGTCTGGTCGTGTCGCTTCTTCTGGCGTTGGTGTTCTTCTTCTTCGGTGCGCCGATCATCCGGCTTTATACGGATTCCGCGGCAGTCGTCGAAACCGGCAAATACATCCTCATGTTCGTCGCATTCATGCAGCCCTTCCAGAGCTCTCAGTTCATCATTGCGGGCGGTCTGCGCGGTGCGGGCGACACCCGTTCCATTGCCATCATTGTGACGCTGACCACGCTGGGCGTCCGTACCGGCTTTGCGGTGCTGGCGGTCAATGTGTTCCAGTGGGGCCTGTACGGTGCCTGGGCGGCCCTGGTTGCCGACCAGCTCCTGCGTTCTCTGCTGGTGCTCATGCGCTTCAACAGCGGCAAGTGGAAAACCATCAAAGTCAAGATTTAACGAAAAACTGCGCCGGACGCGATTTAAGTCCGGCGCAGTTTTAATTCTTCCATGGGGGTGTCGAAGCCTGTGAGCAGCCGCTCCGGCAGGAATCCGAATTTGGCATAAAGCGCCCGGGCGGCGTGTCCCCGGGGATCATTGTCCCGGAAGGTCTCCACCGTGACGAAGTCACCCGGCAGGGAATCCAGCGCGTTTTGCAGCAGCGCGGAGGCCATGCCTTTGCCCCGTGCCTCCGGCCGTACCGCCAGAAGCGAGATCCGGGAGAGCAGCGGCGACCAGATCGAGACGCCGATAACCACGCCGTCCTGCTCCGCCACGGCACAGCTGCCCCGGTCGATATTCCGCCGCAAAAGCGGCAAAAGTCCCTCCCGGGACAAGGGCGGCAGCGCCTCCCGGCAGGAGGCTAGGATTGCGAGAATGGCGGGAATATCTTTTGATGTAGCGGGACGAATCGGCGGCACAGGCGGTCTCCCTTCCGAGGTTTTCCTTATCATAGCATTCCGAAAAGTCTTCTGTCAACGAGTGGATTGACTGCACCCGCGGAATTTGTTATGATGAAGGCCGAATGGATGGTGAGCGTATGGAAAAAATCTGGATCGGAAACGCGGCGCGGCAGGTGATCGACCGACTGGAACAGGCGGGATTTGGTGCCTGGATCGTGGGCGGATGCGTGCGGGATATGCTGCGGGGGGAGACGCCCCATGACTGGGATATTGCCGCCGCCGCCACGCCGGAGGAGATCGAGGCGGCGCTGTCCGCTTATCGTCTGGTGCTCACCGGGATCCGCCACGGCACCGTGACGGCCATCGTGGACGGAGAACCCATTGAGGTCACGGCCTGTCGGGGTGAGGGCGAATATCTGGACGGCCGCCACCCGGAGTCCGTCACCTTTCATCGTTCCATCGAAGAAGATCTGGCCCGCCGGGATTTCACCATTAATGCCCTGGCGTATTCGCCCTATCGGGGGTTTCTGGATCTTTACGGCGGCAGAGAAGATCTGGCGGCGGGCGTGATCCGCTGTATCCGGGATCCGGAGGAACGATTCCGGGAGGATGCCCTGCGGATCCTGCGGGGACTGCGCTTCGCGGCGACGCTGGGCTATGCGATCGAAGAAAAGACCGCTGCGGCGATTCACTCCCTTGCGGGAAGCCTTCGAAAGATTTCTATCGAGCGTTGCACCGCGGAATTCACCCGTCTGCTCCTGGGGGACAAAGCAACGGAGATTTTGACGGAGTTTGCGGACGTAATCGCGGTATTCCTGCCGGAGGCCGCGCCCATGATGGGCTTTTCCCATCGGGCGGAGCATCATGGCGACCTGTGGCGGCACAGTGTCCGGCCACTTGCCATGGCGCCCCGGGATCTGTCCATCCGTCTGGCGCTTCTCCTGCGGGATTGTGCAAAGCTGCTGGAGACAGCGGTGGAGGAGGAATATCCCGATCACGCCGCCCATGGCGCAGAACTGGCCGAACAGGCGCTGACCCGTCTGCGGCTGCCGAATGCCGTGACGGAGCGGGTGACGCTTCTGGTGCGGCATCATTCGACGCTGCCGGCGCTTACCGATGCGGCGATCCTGCGGAACATGCGGGATCTCTCCCCGGAGGCGCTTTTGGAGCTCTGCGCCATGCGCCGGGCAGATCGCATGACCCACGGAGAAGACTGCCGGGAGATCGGGGAACTGGAGCAGCGCATCCGGGCGCTTCTGTCGGAGGGCCGCTGTTACAGGCTTTCCCAGTTGGCGCTCTCCGGCGGAGATCTGATCCCGCTGGGCTATCGCGGCCCGGAGATCGGTAAAACCCTCCGTCGCCTGCTGGACGCCGTGATCGACGGCGACTGCCTCAACGAAAAGGAAGCTCTGCTTCTCTATCTCAAAGCATGAAAAAAGGATTGTTCGAGTTGCTCGAACAATCCTTTTTCTTATCCCTCAAATCCACTTTCCTGCTGCCACAGGAGGAAGGTTTCTCTGGCCTGATGGCCGGCGATATTGAAGCTGCGCCAGGAGAGGAGCGGATGGTGTTCCTTTGCGGCGTAGTGCCGCAGAAGATCGGCGGCATCTTCCCGGAGCTCGCCCTCGGCATTTTCATAGACGTCAATGACCAGCGGAATCACAGAGTCCGAGGCGTCCTCCAGCATCTCGAGATCAAAGCCGTGGAGCTGTCCGCTCAGGAAGGCGGTGCGGTTATAGCTGACCGCCAGATGGTCACAGTCGGCAAAGCACAGCATCAGAAACATCACCAGCGCCGCCACCGTCACCGTGCGCACCAGCTTAAACTGCGGACGGAAGCAGCGGAGGATGGTGCAGACAAAGACCAGGATCAGCCCCAGCATGAACCAGGACGTGATGATGCGGTTGGTGGTGAGGCCAAAGCTCTGCATATAAAGGATCATTTTGGCCAGTGCGATGCCGATCATGCAAAGCGCACAGACCGACAGCAGCACGATGATCCCCCGGACGAAGTACCGCTGGCGGGGCTTGCGGTATTTCGTAAAGCTCATGGCAATGCCGATGAGCAGGATGTTCAGAAGCGCCACGCCGCAAAGCTCCAGAAACCCTTCTCTTGCATACTGGGCATAGGTGAAGTTTTCCGGCAGGACGCCGGAGAAGGTAGAGCCAAAATAGAAAAGCTGCAATACCAGATAGAGGATCTGCAGGACAGAAATGGGGATCAGCGCACCCAGGACCGTCTCCGCCGGCAGGAAATGGAGCTGTTCTTCCTCCGGTTTGCGGAATACGGCAGTGCCGCGGCGGTAACGATAGCCGTAAAAGACCGCATAGAGGATCGTGGCAAGAGGCAGCGCCGCCAGAAGCCCCAGAAGAACGAGGCAGATCGTTCGGATTGGCGGCGTTCCAAGCTTTTGATGCAGGAAGGCATAAACGGCGTCCGCGGAGGAAAACTGAATACTCAGCAGAATCAGAAGGGGCAGCGCCACCGCCACGCCGCAGAGGATCAGAAGCAGCGTGCGGAACCGGCCGTGGCCGAAGCGATGGCTCATCACCCGCCAGAAGGCATCCAGATTCCGCAGAGGCGTCGTGAGCACCGCGTTGCCCAGATCGAACACCATGCCGTCGGAGAGCCGGGGATAGGCCCGGCAGGAGAACATAGTGTAAAGCTGGAAAAACACCGCGCCCATGAGGATCAGAAAATGCAGTACCCGGAAGGGGGAGCTGTCATATAAAACAAAGGGCAGCGACGCCACCATCACGATCAGAAGCAGCGTGGTGGAGCCCCGGTCGATGCGGGCGCCGGAGCGCTTTTGATAGGCAAAGGCCGCTATGTAGATGGCGGTGATGAAAATCGGTACGTTTACGCCCAGATCAAAGGGGACGAAGAGCACCAGGAACAGGACGCTTAAAAGATAAACAGGCAGAAGAAGCCGGCGATCCGCCGCATCCTGCCGGAAAGAATCAGATTTCATGGGTATTTCCGCCTTACGAATTTTTATGACAGATCATGAGAAGTCCGTCCAGAATCAGATGCGGATCACTGAGGATCCGGTCTTTGCAGTGGGGGATGATGTGTTCGGCGAATCCGCCGGTGGCCACCACAGGGGTATCCTGACCCAGCACGCCGCGATAGCGCTCGATCATGCCGTCCAGCATGGCAGCGGTGCCGTAGATGATGCCGGAGCGCATGGAGTCCACGGAGTTGGTGCCGATCACATTGCCGGCCTGGGCGATGTCAATAAAGGGCAGCTGTGCCGTGTGGGAGGAGAGGGCATTCAGCGATACGCCGATGCCGGGCATGATGGAACAGCCGATAAAGCTGCCGTTTTTGTCAATGGCGCTGATCTTCGTGGCGGTGCCCAGATCGATGACGATAGTGGGCGCGCCGTATTTCCGGATGGCCGCCACGGCGCCGCAGACCAGGTCGGAACCCAGGATCGAGGGATTGTCGATCCGGATATTCAGGCCCGTTTTCACGCCGGGACCCACGGCGATCACACGGCAGTGCAGCAGCATGGCTACCGCCTTGCGGATCACCGACAGGAGCGGGGGTACCACGCAGGAAATGGCCGCAACGGTGAAGTGTTCCGCAGAAAGCCCGTTCATCCGCAGGATGGCGTCCATCTCCACGGCGTACTGATGCTCTGTGCGGGCGGGATCCGTGGCCAGTCTGGCACTCATGAGCAGCTTCTCGCCCTCATAGGCGCCCAGGACAATATTGGTGTTTCCGATATCAATCGCCATGATCATAGGCGGGACTCTCCTTTTTCCATGGTTTCCCATTCGTGATGCAGAATGCTGTATAAATAAAGATCGGTGAAGTCGCCGTCGCGGGTCTTGTATATTTCCCGCAGACAGGCCTCCTTCGTCATGCCGGCTTTTTCCATGACCCGTGCGGATGCGGGGTTCTCCACGCGGCACCAGGCCTGTACCCGATGACAGCCCACCTCCCGGAAGAGGAAGCCCAGCACGGCGCGCACCGCCTCTGTCATAAGTCCCTGCCCCCATAGGGCGCGGGAGAGGGCATAGCCCAGACTGCAGTGCTCGTGCTGCTCGGAGCGGTCTACCACGGAGATACTGCCCACGGCCTGTCCCGTGGATTTCAGTTCCAGCACCCAGAGATAAATGCGCGGATCATCATAGAGTGTGCACCAGGCGGAAAGCAGGTTTTCCGTTTCCGCGACGCTGCGATGGGGGAGCCAGGTCAGATAGCGGGTGATCTCCGGATCGGAGGCCCAGTTTGAGAACATATCCTCCGCATCCTCCACCCGGAACGGGCGCAGGAGCAGGCGGTCAGTCTCCAGATTGACGGTTCCTTTATGCTGCAGCACGGCGTATCCCCTCTTTCCACACTCATCCAGTTTCATTGTAGCATCAGAGACGGGAGGTGTCAATCAATCCCAACGCTTCTCATGAAATCCGCCGTGGAAATTCCGTAGGGACGGTTATAGCGCCCCAGAAGCCACAGACAGTCCGGATCGCGGGTGATCCGGTTATGCCGGCTGCTGCAGCTGAAGGAGGCGCGGAAGCCCAGCGCCCGCAGCACCTGGCCGGAAGCCTCGTCCACCGCGCCGAAGGGATAGACAAAGGCCTGGGGCCGCACGCCGAGACGGGACTCCATGGCGTCCTGCATAGCGGCAAGATCGGCAAAGAGCATGGCCTGATAGTCCGCCTCGCTCTCACCCGCACAGCGCCGGGCCCCCAGGCGCGGCGTTTCCTGATGCAGGCAGTAGGAGTGATTCTGCAGCTCGATGCGCGGATGCTCTGCAAGGGCCTTTAAGGCGCTCCAGTCCGCCATGGCGTAAAGGAGATTCCGGTCGCCCGATTCCTCATAGGCGTCCGCAAAGCTGCCAACCGGGGAGACCACGGCACACATTTCATAGGCCTCCAAAAGCGGCGGCAGATAGACACAGTTATTGTAGTATCCGTCGTCAAAGCTTAAAAGGATCGGCTGATCAGGCAGGGGCGTGCCCTTGTCCACATATGCCAGAAGATCCTCTACCGTGACGGACTCATAGCCCTTTTCCCGAAGATAGCGGAGATCCTCCTCCAAAACCTCCGGCGGCAGCACATAGTCGCCCGCCCGGGAAAGATCCGGCAGGATACTGTGGTACATGAGAATGGGCAGGGTATAGGCATCCTGGGCATCATCGGCAGATACCGCAAGGGCAGGCGGGACATCCGCCGAAGACCCGGCCGCAAAGCAGACGTAACCGCAAAGCAGCAGCACCGCCGCCTGTGCAAATTTCCAAATTCGGCACATATTGATCCCTCCGGGCTATTAATAATCATGTTTTCTTCCCTGCGGAAGAGAGTGGTGCTTTACAAAACGACAAATTTAGCATATACTAAAGTGGAATATCTTATAAGCGGCAGGATCTGATTCTGCCGTAAGATTCTGTCAATGCTGTCCGATTTTTGATAGCAAATTCTCAAGTAGCAAGAATACTTGATTTTTTTGAGGTGACCGACATGAAAAAGCTGATGCTTGGAAACGAAGCGGTTGCACGCGGTCTTTACGAGGCCGGCTGCCGTTATGTCTCGAGCTATCCCGGCACGCCCTCCACGGAAATTACGGAGGCTGCCGCAGAATATCCGGAGATCTACGCCGAGTGGGCTCCCAATGAAAAAGTGGCCGCAGAGAGCGCCTTTGGCGCTGCCGTGGAGGGCGCACGTTCCTTCACCGGCATGAAGCACGTTGGCCTGAACGTAGCCACCGACCTGGTCTTTACCGCTTCCTATACCGGTATCAACGGCGGCATGATCATTGCCGTTGCCGACGACCAGGGTATGCATTCCTCTCAGAATGAGCAGGACAGCCGCCATTATGCCGTGTCTGCCAAGATGCCCATGCTGGAGCCCTGTGATTCCGGCGAGTGCATCGACTATGTGAAGCTGGCCTATGAACTCTCCGAGGAGTACGACACCCCCGTGTTCCTGCGCCTGTCCACCCGCATTTCCCACAGCCAGAGCCTGGTGGAACTGAAGGACCGCGTGGAAGTGCCGGTGCGGCCCTATGAAAAGAATATTCAGAAGTATGTCATGTCCCCGGCAAATGCCATGCGCCGTCATCCCATCGTGGAGGAGCGCACCCGCCGCCTGACTGCGCTTGCCAATACGGACAAGATCAACAAGGTGATCCCGGGTTCCAAGAAGATCGGCGTTATCGCCGCCGGTATTGCCTACGATTATGCCAAGGAAGCCCTGGGCGAGAACGCCAGCTATCTGAAGCTTGGTATGCTGTATCCGCTGCCCACCGATCTGATCCGCGACTTCGCCGCAAGCGTTGAGAAGCTCTATGTCATCGAGGAACTGGATCCCATTATCGAGACCCATGTCCGCGCCATGGGCATTGCCTGTCAGGGCAAGGAGCTCTTCTCCCTGATCGGCGAGTACACCGTGGCCGATATCCGCGAAAAGCTTCTGGGCGTCAAGAGCGCTTCCGTGTACGCCGCAGAGGATGTGCCGGTGCGTCCGCCGGTTCTCTGCCCCGGCTGCCCCCACAGAGGTCTTTTCTATGTGCTGAATAAGCTGAAGCTCTCCGTCTCCGGCGACATCGGCTGTTATACGCTGGGCTCTTCCGCCCCGCTTTCCGCCATGGATACCACCATTGACATGGGCGCTTCCATCTCCATGCTCCATGGCCGCATCAAAGCCCGCCCCGAGGCAGCAAAGACCACCGTTGCCGTCATCGGTGACTCCACCTTTATCCACTCCGGTCTCACCGGCCTTGTGAACATTACATATAATAATTCTCCCGCAACCGTCATCATCGCGGATAACTCCATCACCGGTATGACCGGCCACCAGCCCAATCCCGCCACCGGCGTGACTCTGAAGGATCAGGTGACCAACGCCGTGAATCTGGAAGAGGCAGTGCGTGCCTGCGGCGTGCGCCGCGTGCGCGTGGTGGATCCCTATGAGACGGCAGAGCTTGAGAAGATCCTGCGGGAGGAACTGGCGGCAGAAGAGCCGTCCGTGGTCATCACCCGCCGTCCCTGCGCACTCTTAAAGACCGTGAAGCGGAATCGTCCGCTCTCCATCGATCCGGACAAGTGCCGCCGCTGCCGTATGTGCATGAAGATCGGCTGCCCGGCCATCAGCTTTGAAAAGGGCTATGCCGCCATCGATTCTTCTCTGTGCGTGGGCTGTGGCCTGTGCCGCTCTCTCTGCAAATTTGATGCCATTGGTTAAGAGGTGAATTCCATGCTGAATATTATGATTGTTGGTGTCGGCGGACAGGGTTCCCTGCTTGCCAGCCGTATTCTCGGCAGCCTGTTTATTGAGGAAGGTCTCGACGTAAAGCTCAGCGAGGTGCATGGTATGGCACAGCGCGGCGGCAGCGTGGTCACCTATATCCGCGCCGGCGAGGAGATCGCTTCTCCCCTGATCCCGGCGGGCGAGTGCGACGTCATCATTTCCTTTGAAAAGATCGAGGCCGCCCGGTATCTGCCCTGGCTGAAGGAGGGCGGACTGGTGGTGGTGAACGACCAGAAGATCTCTCCGATCTCTGTGCTCACCGGCGCCACCCAGTATCCCGACGATATTCTCGATACCATCCGCGCCAAGGGCGTGAAGCTGGTGGCATTTGACGCACTGAGCGCGGCCGCAGAGGCCGGCAGCGAGCGCGCCGCCAACGTGGCCCTTCTGGGCGCCGCTTCCCGCGAGATCGGCTTCCCCCGCGAAGCCTGGGAAAAGGCTATCCGCCAGACCGTCAAGCCCGCGTTTGTAGAGCTGAATTTGAACGCCTTCGAAATCGGCTATCAGCACGCTTAAGGCAGGATCAGACGGGTATGATTACGTTACAAAAAAATACGCTTGCGCTGGGCGAATCCGCCCAGCGGAAGCTTTTGCCTCAGTTTGAAAAGATCGACGAGGTGGCCTTTTATAACTCCTCCAAGGTGCTTTCCGCGTTCCAGAAGTACCGTGTCAGCGAGGGGCATCTGGGTACCACTACCGGTTACGGCTATGATGACCGGGGCCGCGATGATCTGGAGCGGATTTACGCCGACGTGTTCGGCGCGGAGGATGCTCTGGTGCGTATCGGCTTTGTCAACGGCACCCATGCCATCGGCACGGCGCTCTTCGGGGCGCTTCGTCCCGGCGACACCCTGATTTGTGCCATGGGGCTTCCCTATGACACCATGATCCAGGTCATCGGTATCAACGAGCCGCTGCCCGGTTCTCTGGCCGAGTGGGGCGTGGGATGTCAGGTGGTGCCGATGTCTGGCCGCGGCCCGGATCTCCCGGCCATCGCCGCTGCCTGTCGGGAAGTGAAGTCCGGCGCGGTGCTGATCCAGCGTTCCCGGGGATATGCCGACCGGATCTCCCTGTCCTGTGAGGAAATCGGGGAGATGTGCGCGGTGATCCGCGAGGCCAATCCGGATCTTAAGATCGTAGTGGATAACTGCTATGGTGAATTTGTGGAAAAAACCGAGCCCACCCAGCATGGCGCTGACCTCATCGTGGGTTCTCTCATCAAAAATCCCGGCGGCGGCATCGCCCCCGGCGGCGCCTATCTGGCCGGTACCCATGAGCTCATCGAGCGGGCGGCCACCCGCATGACCGTGGCCGGCATCGGCCGGGAATGCGGCGCCACCAACGGCGTGAACCGTGCCTTCTATCAGGGCTTCTTTATGGCCCCCCATGTGGTGGCACAGGCATTGAAAACCGCGCATTTCTGCGCGGCCGTGATGCAGGAGATGGGATTCACCGTGGATCCCAAGCCGCTTGATGACCGCCATGATATCATCCAGACCATTGCCTTCGGCAAGCCGGAGCCGCTTTTACAGTTCTGCCGCGGCATCCAGTCCGGTTCCCCGGTGGATTCCTACGTCACGCCGGAGCCCTGGGCCATGCCGGGCTATGATAACGACGTGGTGATGGCGGCGGGCGCCTTTATCCAGGGCGCATCCATTGAGCTGTCCTGCGACGCCCCCATGCGCGAACCCTATACCTGCTATCTGCAGGGCGGTATTACCTATGAATCCGGCAAGCTGGGCATCCTGCTTGCAGCGGAAATGATCCAGGGAAATCAAAATTTATGAGATAAAGGAGATACCTTACTATGCTGACTGATATTCAGATCGCACAGGCCGCAGAAATGCTGCCCATCTCCCAGATTGCCGCCGGTCTCGGCATCACCGAGGACGAGCTGGAACACTACGGCAAGTATAAGGCAAAGCTGTCCGAATCCCTTTGGGAGCGCGTGAAGGACAAAAAGGACGGCAAGCTGATCCTGGTCACTGCCGTGAACCCCACCCCCGCAGGCGAAGGCAAGACCACTACCACGGTCGGCCTTGGCCAGGCCATGGCAAAGCTGGGCTACAGCTCTGTCATCTGCCTGCGTGAGCCCTCTCTGGGTCCCGTGTTTGGCGTCAAAGGCGGCGCAGCCGGCGGCGGTTACGCACAGGTCGTGCCCATGGAGGACATCAACCTCCACTTCACCGGTGATATGCACGCTATCGGCGCTGCCAACAACCTGCTCTGCGCCATGGTGGACAACCATCTCCAGCAGGGCAACGAGCTGGGCCTCGATCCCCGTACCATCGTGATCCGCCGCGCCATGGACATGAATGACCGCGCCCTGCGCTATACCATGGTGGGTCTGGGCGGCCGTACCAACGGCGTGCCCCGTGAGGACGGCTTTATGATCACCGTGGCCAGCGAAGTCATGGCGATCCTCTGCCTGGCTTCCGACCTCTCCGACCTGAAGGACCGTCTGGGCAAGATCTTAGTGGGCTATACTTATGATAAACGCGCCCTCTTTGCCAAGGATTTCGGCGCACAGGGTGCCATGGCTGCCCTTCTGAAGGACGCCATCAACCCCAATCTGGTGCAGACGCTTGAGAACACCCCGTGCATCATGCACGGCGGCCCCTTCGCCAACATCGCTCATGGCTGTAACTCCATCCGCGCCACCCGTCTGGGTCTGAAGCTGGCGGATTACTGCGTCACCGAGGCCGGCTTCGGCGCTGACCTGGGTGCAGAGAAGTTCTTTGACATCAAGTGCCGCAAGGCCGGTTTCCGTCCGTCCTGCGCCGTGCTGGTGGCCACTGTCCGTGCACTGAAGTATAACGGCGGCGTGCCGGTGGCAGAGCTGAAGGCCGAGAATACCGAGGCTCTTGAGGCCGGCTGCACCAACCTGCGCAAGCATATCGAAAACCTCACCAAGTACGGTATCCCGGTGGTGGTGGCCATCAACCGCTTTGACACCGATACTGAGGCAGAGCTTGCCGTCATCCGCAAGGTGGGCGAGTCCTGCGGCGTGCGTGTGGAGCTGTGCGAGGGCTTTGCCCGCGGCGGCGAAGGCGCACTGGATCTGGCGAAGGCCGTTGCTGAGCTGTCCCAGGGCGAGAGCGGCTTCCACACCCTCTATGAGGATGATCTGACCATCCGTCAGAAGATCGCCAAGATCGCCAAGGAGATCTACGGCGCTTCCGAAGTGAAGTACTCCGCAGAGGTCCGCCGCGAGATCAACAACTTTGAAAAGATGGGCTTTGGCTCCCTGCCGGTGTGCGTGGCCAAGACCCAGTATTCCCTGTCCGATAATCCCAAGCTGCTGGGCCGTCCCGAGGGCTTTGCACTGAATGTGGCCGATGTGCGCCTCTCTTCCGGCGCCGGCTTCATTGTGGTGCGTACCGGCGAGATCATGACCATGCCGGGTCTGCCCAAGCGTCCCGCCGCCGAGGCCATTGACATCGGCGAGAACGGCCAGATCGAAGGACTGTTTTAAGTGATTTATCATTCCCATAAAACCGAAGATACGGAGAAATTGGGCGAGGCGCTCTCCCGCGTGCTGCGCGCGGGGGACGTCATCGCCATGACGGGCGACCTGGGCGCCGGGAAAACGGCCTTTGTCCGGGGACTTGCCCGGGGACTTGGCATCCGCGCCCGGGTGACCAGTCCCACCTATACCGTGGTCAACGAATACGAGGGCACGCTGCCCC
>SVLW01000050.1 GCA_015067705.1 Oscillospiraceae bacterium | reverse complement strand
TTATAAAGCACATCAACGTTTCTATCATTATCAGCCCAGAGAAAATCAGTATTTCGAAAATTCCGATCTGGTACTCTTAAGTGGACTCTTTCACATTGAGCGTATGCCATAATGATCCTAATCTCCGATCAGGAAGGCCTGCTGCGGCAACCATATGGCAACGAAATTAATTACGGAAAGAAGTATAAGAGCTTGTGCGAAACCCCATACGCATATCCGTTTCACTTTTTTCAGGAGCGAGTGGGAATGATCCCCCCTCCACATCTCCTGCGGCCTGAAACCGATCGGTTTCAGGCCGCTTTTTGCACATCTTCCCACGCAAAAACACCATTCTGACAAAGAGCATTGCAATTTCCCAAATTTATGGTATACTATACTTGGTCAGTACCTGCCATGGACTGACCAATTCTTATTCGAAAGGAGTGGCGGCGGGTTATGAAATGCGGCGTTTTATCGATCGTGTACGGCGTGGTCGCGCTTTTGTCCTTATTACTTTTCATGACATACTTCCTCTTTGATCAGAAGAAGGATCGCCGGTTTCTTGCCTTATTCTGCTGTGTTGCAGCGTCCAATTTCGGATATTTCCTTTTGTCGATCTGTCACACGCTGGCGGTTGCAAAGCTGGCTAACGCCATTTCGTATTTTGGCGGCGCGTTCTCCATGCTGGTGATGCTCTTGATCATCTACGACGTCTGTCAGATGAAAAAACGGAAGTGGCTCACCTGGACGCTGATCGGGATCAGTATCTTCTTCTTTGTGCTGCCTGCAAGTGGCGATTGGCTGGGGCTTTATTATCGCTCCGTTTCTCTGGAAATCATTAACGGCACCTCTCATCTGGTGAAGGAATACGGTCCGCTGCATCAGTTATACGCCCTGTATCTGGTCGGCTATCTGACGCTGATGCTTGTGTGCATCGGCTATGCCGCCAAAACCCGGCGGCTGCGCTCCCCCAAGTATACGGCTTTCCTGCTGGTCACGGTGCTTCTGAATGTGGGCGTTTGGCTGGTGGAACAGATCATTATCGAGGAATTCGAGTTCCTGTCCGTCTCCTATATGATTACGGCGGTTTTGCTGCTTCTGATCTATAACATGCTCTGCGACTACGGCATTATCCGGCCGGACACCGGTGTCCTGAGCGTACAAATGCTGACGCAGCTGAACACCCGCCAGATCAATCCCGGCTTGCTTCCTCCCGGTATGGAAGAGATGTTCCGCGGCTTTGCGGAAAAGGCCAGAACCCTGTCCTCCGCAGAGCGCCGGATCCTGAATTATTATATCGACGGCCATGACATCGCCGAGATCCCGGAGCTTGCCTTCATCAGTATCCACACCGTCAAAAAGCACAACCGCAGCATCTATCAGAAACTGGAGATCGCGTCCCGCGACGAACTGATGCTGTATATAGAGCTTTTCCGCTGCTGCGGACGGCTGCAGGAACTGACAGAGGACGCGCCGGAAGTCGTCCAATAGAATATGGTCATTATGCACAGGTGATAAGTGTTTCACCTGTGCATTTTGTATATTATCCCAAGGATACTTTTGCGAAAAAGTATCCTTGGGACCATTTTTTCTCCAGGAAAAGCGCGATAGAATATCTTTATCAATAGGAGAAAGGAGGGCTGCGTATTGAAAAAACTTGTGGAAGCAGTTCTTGAGAACCGATCCACCAAAGACGAGTTTCGGTTCCGGGTGACCTGTGAAAGCTGCGGCGCCGAATACGGGAACAGACCGATCCGGTTTTCCAAATCCAAAACACCGCCCACCACCCAGCGCGAGCAGATCATCCACCGGGCACTTTACGAGCAGGAATTCAGAGACGCCCGCCGGGCAGCGATCCGGGATGCGGCAGAGCATATGAACTACTGCCCGATCTGCAAGCGTCTGGTCTGTGACCAGTGCTTCGTGATCTGCGATGACATTGACATGTGCAAAGAATGTGCAGCCGACCTGGAGCAGAAAGGACAGCCCGTCCTGTCAAATTGGATCGAGACGGCGATCTGATCGAAAGGCGGCACAGAAGAACATGATGAAATGGATATTGATCGTCCCGGTTTTGATCCTGCTGCTCTATTGCCTGGCGGGATGTGTCCGGTCCGGCGACCAGGACACGGAGATCATTGACGGCGGCCAGGTCCACCATCTGGACGAGGACGCGCCCAAGGAGATCGAGTCTACGGAAATCGTCGCCTTCTCCTGCGAGTTTTCCACCACCGATATTCCCATGAACGAATCCCCCGTGGCGGGACGGTACTATACGCTTTACGCCGGGGAGGACGGCGGCCGCTTTGAGGAAAGAGCCGGCGGCGACATTTTCGCAGAGCATGACTTCACCCCGGACGCGGCCTTTTTTGACCGCTTGCAGCAGATCGTATCCGCATATGATCTTGCCCGGTATAATGGCGCGTTTACCTCCGTGGCGGGATTGCCGCCGGATCTGGGCGCAAAGCTTTCGATCCGGTACGCCTCCGGAGAAAGCATCCGCGCCGCCGATAATCAGGACAGCTTTCTTCCTCTGGAAGCAATGGAAGACCTGGTGGCGCTGTTTCACCCAAACACATCAGAACAGGAGTGAATTGTATGTCGGTTAAGACACAGAGTATTTCCTTCCAGACACTGCCGGAAACCCTGGCACAGATGCAGGCCCTGCCGGAAGCCTCTTTGGATACGCCCGTAAAAACCGCGGCACTGGCCGTTTGTGCACTGTGCGCTTACGGAAGAAATCCGGCCGCCGGAAAAGACATGCTGAACTGGCTGCGCGGTCCCCGGCCCCTGTCCAATTATGATATTTCCTTCCTGAATGACCGGTTCCGGGACGGAAAGCACGTGCCGTTTTCGTATTTTGCCGGCGCTGTACCAGAGAACGATTACACGCCGTCCGTTCCCTTCACCGTGACCATTGAGGAAGGCCCCTATGCCGATGCCAATCCCGGCTATAAAAAGCTGCACATTCGCAGCGGCGGCGCAGACAATCCCCGGGAGATCGTTCTGCGGCAAAAGGGCGACGGACAGTGGTGTCTGTGGGAACAGTTTTTGATGGTGGGCATCCGCACCCGCAAATCGGATGATCCGTGGGCATAAGCCCCGGGATATGAGAAAGGAGATCAGACTATGGGACTTATTAAGGCAGCAATCGGTGCACTGGGCGGCACCCTGGCAGATCAGTGGAAAGAATTCTTTTACTGCGATGCCATAGAGAAAGACGTACTGGTGACCAAGGGACAGAAGCGGATTTCCGGACGCAGCTCCAACACCAAGGGCAACGATAACATCATCTCAAGCGGTTCCGGCATTGCCGTGGCCGACGGACAGTGCATGATCATCGTGGAGCAGGGCAAAGTGGTGGAGATCTGTGCGGAGCCCGGCCAGTTTACATACGATGCCTCCACGGAACCGTCCATCTTCTCCGGCAATCTGGGCGAGAGCATCAAAGCCACCTTCCAGACCGTCGGCAAGCGCTTCACCTACGGCGGCGATACCGGAAAAGACCAGCGGGTCTATTACTTCAACACCAAGGAACTCATTGACAATAAGTTCGGCACCCCCAACCCCATCCCCTTCCGGGTGGTGGATCATAAGATCGGACTGGATATCGATGTGTCCGTCCGCTGCAGCGGCGTATATTCCTACCGGATCGCGGATCCGCTGCTTTTCTATGCCAATGTCTGCGGCAATGTGTCTGCCGACTACCGGCGCAGCGAGCTGGACAGCCAGCTGAAAACCGAATTCATCAGCGCTCTCCAGCCGGCCTTTGGCCGCCTGTCCGAGATGGAGCTGCGACCCAACCAGATCATGACCCACACGACGGACATGGAATCTGCCATGAACGAGGCGCTTTCTGCCAAGTGGGCGGCTCTGCGCGGACTTCAGGTAGTCAGCATCGCCTTCGGCTCCGTGACTCTGCCGGAGGAAGATGCAGAACTGATCCGCCAGGCACAGCGCACCGCCATTATGCGGGATCCCACCATGGCCGCGGCCACTCTGGTGGGCGCTCAGGCCGACGCCATGAAGGCGGCGGCAGGAAACGCCGGCGGCGCCATGAACGGCTTCATCGGCATGGGGATGGCCATGAACCAGGGCGGCATGAACGCCCAGAATCTCTTTGCCATGGGCCAGCAGCAGGCCGCTCAGCCGGCCGCACCCCAGCCCGCCGCAGGCGGATGGAAATGCAGCTGCGGCGCAGTGGCGACCGGGAAATTCTGCCCGGAATGCGGCGCCAAAAAGCCGGAGCCCAAGCCCGCCGGTGCATGGACCTGCAAGTGCGGCGCCACGGCGACCGGAAAATTCTGCCCCGAGTGCGGCAGTCCCAGACCGCA
The DNA here is from genome assembly GCA_015067705.1 of Oscillospiraceae bacterium. Taxonomy (GTDB): domain Bacteria; phylum Bacillota; class Clostridia; order Oscillospirales; family QAMX01; genus Allobutyricicoccus. The sequence continues at coordinate 10,165 of SVLW01000050.1, read as the reverse complement.
GGAAACCGGCTGGACCTGTGCCTGCGGAGCCGTGAATCAGGGTAAATTCTGTGCCGAGTGCGGCGCGAAAAAACCTGCCGGCGTTCCGCAGTACCGCTGTGACAAGTGCGGATGGCAGCCGGAGGATCCCACCCGCGCACCGAAGTTCTGCCCCGAGTGCGGCGATCCCTTTGACAGCGGCGACCTGATCTGACCGGAAGGAGCGTGTATCTTTTATGGCAGTCTTGCAGGAATACAAATGTCCCTGCTGCGGCGGCGCCATTGCCTTTGATTCCGATATCCAGAAAATGAAGTGTCCCTATTGCGACACGGAATTTGAAATGGAGGCACTGGCGGCCTACGATCAGGAACTGCAGAACGAACAGACGGATGCCCTGGAGTGGGAGCTCACGGCATCCGAAACCTGGCAGGAGGAGGACCACATCCAAAGCTATGTCTGTCACTCCTGCGGCGGCGAGATCATCGCCGACGAAAACACCGCCGCCACCGCCTGCCCCTACTGCGGCAATCCGGTGGTGATGATGGCACAGTTCACCGGCGCTTTGAAACCGGACTGTGTGATCCCCTTCCAGCTTGATAAAGAGGCCGCAATCACGGCCCTGAAGAAGCATTATGAGGGCAAGCGCCTGCTGCCGAAGATTTTCCGGGATGAAAACCATCTCCAGGAGATCCAGGGCGTATATGTCCCCGTATGGCTCTTCGATGCCAAGGCGGAGGCGGATGTGCGGTATCAGGCCACACAGGTGCGGTCCTGGAGCGACAGCCGCTATTATTACACCCAGACCAGTTTCTTTGCGCTGTCCCGCAGCGGACAGCTGGATTTCTCCGCCGTTCCGGTGGACGGCTCTTCCAAGCTGGACGACACCCTGATGGAATCCATCGAGCCCTTTGATGTGTCCCGGGCCGTGGACTTCCAGACGGCGTATCTGGCCGGATATCTGGCGGATAAATATGACGTGGATGCAGAAGAAAGCATCCGGCGGGCCAATGAGCGCGTCCGGGAGAGCACAGAGGAAGCCTTTGCCGCCACCGCAGCGGGATACACGGCGGTGACGCCGGAATTTTCCAGTGTGAGGCTCTCCCAGGGTAAGACACGGTATGCCTTATATCCGGTGTGGCTTCTCACCACCAAGTGGAACGGAGAACAGTATCTCTTTGCCATGAACGGCCAGACCGGCAAGCTGGTGGGCGATCTGCCGGTGGATCGGGCCGCTTCCCGCAAGTGGTTCACGGGCATCACTGCCGCCGTCAGCGCGGCGGCCTTCGCCCTGAGCTATCTTCTGTGGCTGCTTTGATAGGAGGCGAGACGATGAAAAGAATCCTGATTTCCCTCCTGATCGTTCTTCTGGCGCTGGCGTCCTTCTTCCCTGCGGCGTCGGCCGCCGCCTCCCATCTTTCGGATGAGGCGGGACTGCTCTCCGACGCAGAACGCGGGTCGATCGAAACACAGCTTTCCGCGCTCAGCGAGGCATACGATCTTGACCTCGTGATCGTCACCACCGATTCCACCGGCAGCAAAACGCCCATGGAATACGCGGATGACTATTATGACTATAACGGCTATCGACCGGACGGTGTCCTTCTGCTCATCAGCATGGAGGCGGGAGACTGGTGGATCTCCACCGCCGGATATGGCATCACGGCCTTTACCGATGCGGGCATCGCCTGGATCGGCGAGCAGGTGGTCCCCTATCTGTCTGACGGCGATTTTGCCGGGGCCTTCTCCACGTTTGCGGAGCTGTGTGATCAGTTCCTGGCCCAAGCGGAGACCGGCGATCCCTTCGACGTACATAACCTGCCAAAGGAACCCTTCCCGGTGGTATGGAATGTGGCCGTGTCGCTTTTGATCGGCCTTGTGGCCGCGCTCCTGGCCGTGGGTTCCATGAAACGGAAACTGAAATCCGTGGCGCGGAAAGCGCAGGCAGATGACTATGTCACGCCCGGCAGTCTGCAGATCACGAAGTCCCGTGATTTTCATCTGTATACCCGTCTGGATCGGCAGGAAAAGCCCCAGTCCAGCGGCGGTTCATCCACACACAGATCCTCTTCCGGCGCAACCCACGGCGGCGGCGGCGGAAAGTTCTGATAAACTGATCAAAAAATTAATCGTATGGAGGTTTGATTATGGGTTTCGGAGATTGGCTGAAGAAAAGATTTGGTAAGCAGGCCTGCGGGTTCTGCGGCAAGGAAGTGGGCATGATGAGCCGCGACAAGATCAAGGGCGACGTGTTCCTCTGCCATGACTGCCGGCATGGCTGTTCCTCCTTCATCAGAGTATCCCGCTATACCAAGGACGAACTGCTGGGCCACATGGAGTACATGAAGCGCCAGGGCAAGCTGGCGGAGCTCCTCAGTGAGCAGAAGGGCTATCGCGTTCCCAGCGCCGCCAATCAGGGCGTGATCTTCTATGACGACGCCGGTATGTTCCGCATCTACGACACGGACAAGGATCGGAAGTACACCATGGAAATGATCCGCTATGACCAGGTGGCAAAGTACGAGCCCTATCTTCTGGAAGAAGGCGGCGAGGACGGCAAGGAAAAGACCTTCAAGGAAGGCGGCGTGAAGATCACTCTGGTGGGCGCGCAGACCGACCTGAGCAGGATGCCCAAGGGCCTCAGAGCACATCCGTATATTGACCAGGAGATCACTGTCCGTCTTTCCAAGGATAATATGACCTATGCGGAGAATATCATCCATCATTTTGACGGTATCTTCGGCGTGAACAGCGATACCAAGGGTCTCTTCAGCTTTGGCCCCACCACCCAGCAGAAGCGGGAAGGCGAAGCCCTGAAGGCCATGGGCGGCATGTTCAAGGACGCCATCAAGGCCGCAAAGACCGGCGAGGTCTCTGAGGATGCCAAGGCAAAGGTGCAGGACGCCATGAACAAGGTGGACGACGCCGCCACCATGGGTCTTTCCAAGTACAGCCGTCTGGCAGACGAAGCAGAAGCAAAGATCTGACGGGATCTCTGCTGTCATAAGGAGGAAATACTGATGAAAAAAATTCTGGCACTGCTGCTGGCGCTTTTGATGCTCTTCACGCTCTGCGCCTGCGGCAAAGACGACACAACCGATAAGCCCGACAGCGATCCCACCGCGGAGACCCCGGACGTGAAAGAGGATCCCAAGAAGGAGGAGCCCGCAAAGGACGAACCCGCGAAAGAGGACCCCGCCGACGAGGAACCGAAGGAAGAGGAGCCCCCCGTCGAAGAGGAGGAGAATCCTCTGTCCTATACCTTCACGCAGTACGGCAATGCCAAGATCACCATCGTAGGTGCGGAGTTTACGGAGGATGACTGGGGCGATCCCGTCATGCGCATCTATTACGATTACACCAATACCGGCGATATCGCCGTTGACCAGTGTCCCTCTCTCGCCCTGGACTACAAAAGTGTTACCCAGGACGGCGAGGAATGCGGTCGTACCTATTTCAGCATGTATGATTCCTGCGTCATCCCGGAAGATCTGATGAACGACTGCAATGTACAGCCCGGCTGTACTGCTCGCAATACCATGCTGATCGAGTGCGATCCCGAGGGTGGCCCTGTTGAGGTGTCCTGCTACATCATGAGCGGCAACTGGGTATACGAAGAAGATACCGTGGAGCTCTTCACCTTCCAGATGGATCCGAAGGATCTGCCCGGCGCACCGGAACCCTATGAGCTGCCGGCGATCCTGAACCCCACTTACGCCACGGGTCTGTCCGCCGCCGGCTCCAACGAGAAGAGCGAAATCTCCATCGACGGTATGGAGCTGACTCAGGGCGATGAGGGCGAGAGCGTTCTGCGCGTCAATCTGACGGTCACCAATAACGGTGAAGATGCCGAGATGCCCATGAGCATCACGAACGGCGTGGAGGCCTATCAGGACGGCGTGTCTCTTGTATGGTTCAGCAGTTGGGATCTGGACGCAACCGACGGCGACTATGCCTATGAAGAAGATCTCTATCCCGGCGAAACCGTCCAGTGCAGCGCTCTGTTCCTGCTGCGCAACGATCATCCTGTGGAGATCGTGATCGAGGATATGTACGACGACATGCGCCTGGGCATGATCGGCGACATCAAGGGCGCCATGGAAGCCATGCAGGCCCTTCTGGAAGAACAGCAGCAGGCAGCCCTTGCGGCAGAGGCCGAGGCAAGAAAAGCCCTGGTGGGCACCTGGCTGCAGCGCGACAGCGACTGGGATGACACCTTTATCTTCAACGCCGACGGCTCCGGTATGCTGATCAGCGGCCCGGAATATCCCTACACCTACAAGATCAGCGATGACGTTCTGACTCTCATCTACGGTCTCGATGACGAGGAGGAGTTTACCTTCTCTGTGGACGGCGATGTGCTGACCATGATCGATATGTGGGGCGATGAGCTGGTACTGGATCGTCAGGCAGAATGATCTGACAAAAAAACCGGATCAAAACCAAACCAATAGAATAAAGCGGCGGGAGACCGCCGCTTTATTTGACAGGAGGATGCGACATGAAACGATGGATCGCGCTGCTGACCGCACTGCTCCTTTTATTCTTAACGGCCTGCAGCACTTCGACCGACTCCGATCCGGAAGAGCAGGCGGAAGTCCCTCCCGCAGTGGAATCGGAGGAAACCCCGTCTGCGCCCGATCCCGGATTGTCGGAAGAACAAGAAGAAGAGGCAAACCCGGAAGATGCGGAGAAACCCGAAGAAACGCCGCCGGAAGCACCGGAGGAAACGCCGGAGGAACCCGAACCCACCGGCGGCTTCACCGCCTATGACGGCACCTATCGCCTGACAGAACAGACGGACGAAAACGAGGAAACCTATCTGGTGGTCCGCGGATTCCCGGACTTTTTGATTCTCGAGACCTATGTGGTCTATGAGGGCAGCACCTATTCCTTCTGGGTGGAGGAATTCTGGCCCGACGGAGACGTCACGCTGGGCGATGCCGCCATCACCGGCAAAAGCCAGACCTATTCCATTATGACCAAGGGACATATCTATAATGAAATGCCCATGGAGCGGAAAGTAACACGGACGTCGGAGGGCATCTCCCTGCAGCTTGCAGGCGAAGACCCCGTGGAATACGTCCGGGACGACAGCTATTCCTATCATACCTCTGAGGAGGAGCTGGTGGCGCGGCTGAACGAGATGTTCACGCTGGAGGAAGCACCTTCAGAGCTTGTGGGCGTATGGTCCTTCTGGGACGGACTCCGATACGTTTATCTGGAACTGCAGGAGGACGGCGGCTTCCACTTGATTTCCAAGGATCCCGGTATGCCGGTCTTTCTCTTCGACGGTGCCTGGGGCGTGGATGCAGATACCGGTGACATTCAGATCACTGCAGAACTGGTCGGAGACGGACAGTATCCCTATCATGTCTCCTGGCAGTGGCAGCTGGAGGACAGCCAGTGCCTCTATTTGGTAGAAGAGGATGAGTATATCCTCCAGCGGATGAACGGCGACTACCTCTTCTTCCGGGCGGAGGAAAACGAACCGCTTCCCATGACACAGGATACCGCCATGGGCTATGTCTGGAACGAATATGACCAGTCCGGCGCATACACCGACCAGTACGGCACGGAGTATTTTTACTACTACCGTCTGCCGCAATTCTTTGAGGATAACGATGATCTGAGAGAGATCAACACCGAGATCCGGGAGAAATATGTCCCCATCATCGAGGACGAACTGGCGGCCATGCGGCAGAACGAGTTCATCACCGCCCAGAACGTGGATTATTCCCTCATGGAAAACGAGGACATCCTGACGCTTTATATCCGCAGCTTCTCCTGGGAGTGGGAGGCGCACGATGCCTGGTACTACGACCTGCGGACCAATAGCCGCACCGACAGCCGGGAGCTTCTGCGCCGCTTGAACATCGACGAGGAGGAATTCCTGGACGCCGTGCGAATGGCCGCGGAGGTCTGTTTCGTCGAGACCTTCGGCGCGCTTTCGGAGGAAGAACGGGATGCATACGGCTACTACGACTTCCTGGAGTGGACCCTGTCCGACGAGGCCATCAACTTTGATCTGCCGATCTTCGTGGATGCGGTGGGCAATCTCTGCGTGATGGGCCGTATCGGCTCCATGGCCGGCGCTTCCGAATTCTGGGCGCCGCTTTATCCCTTTGACGATTTTTCAGGCTTCGAGGGCGCAGTGGGCTGAAAAATACTGCGGCGTTTTTCCAAAAGATTTCTATAAAAGAAGGGGCCTGAGACCCCTTCTTTTCTTTGCGCGCTCCGCCGATCCCGGGCAGGAAACCCGGCAATTCTTCGGTCTTAGAATGGAATTTTGGACGTATGGAACCCCATATGTGCAATTTGCTTGTTTTTTTTCAAATTTGTGCCGGATTATCCATACAAATCTCAATTGACATTTGTTGGAATGACTGATAATCTATAGGTGCGGTTTTTCTTGGAATCTGTCGTTTCCATCGGATTCTTCACAGGTGAACGGTGTTTTTTTATTGCCGCTCATGGCTGTGGGGACAGGCCGCGCCTTTTTCCTTTCCCACCGGGAAAGACCTTCTTTTGTATCCGAACCCACAAGGGTTTTGATAAAAAAATTTCTAGGAGAGAAAAAAGAATGAAAAAGATCATCGCACTGCTGCTCGCTCTGACTATGGTATTTGCTTTCGCAGGCTGCGGTTCTGAGCCCGCAGACGAGAACGTTGAAGATCGCGACGCAAATGTTATCTTTGACAACAACTCTGATGCCTTTGACATCAGCACTCTGACTGAAGAAGAATTGTCCAAGATCAAGGTCGGCTTCATCTTCCTGCACGACGAGAACTCCACCTACGACCTGAACTTCCTCAACGCTGCAAAGAGCGTTTGTGAAAGTCTGAATGTTGAATACCTTATGAAGGTCAACATTCCCGAGTCCGAGGCCTGCTACGACGCTGCCGCCGAGCTGGTCGACGAGGGCTGCAACATCATCTTCGCTGACTCCTTCGGTCACGAGCCCTACATGCTCCAGGCTGCAAAAGAGTTCACCGACGTTGAGTTCTGCCACGCCACCGGCACTCAGGCGCACACCGCCGGTGTTCCCAACTATCACAACGCTTTTGCCCACATTTACGAAGGCCGTTTCCTCGGCGGTGTTGCTGCCGGCATGAAGCTCAACGAGATGATCGAAGCCGGTGAGTTCACCGCTGACGAGGCCAAGGTTGGCTACATTGGCGCTTACCCCTACGCCGAAGTGAAGTCCGGTTACACCGCGTTCTTCCTGGGTGTCCGCTATGTCTGCCCCTCCGCCACCATGGACGTCACCTTCACCAACTCCTGGTATGATCCCACTCTGGAGCAGGAAGGCGCCATCAAGCTCATCAACAACGGCTGCAAGCTCATCTCCCTGCACGCCGACTCCATGGGCGCTCCCACTGAGTGTGAGAACAAGGGCATTCCCTTCGTCTTCTATAACGGCTCCGCCAAGGATGCCTGCCCCAACACCTACATCGTTGCTTCCTATATCAACTGGGCTCCCTACATGGAGGTTATGATCGGCCGTGTCGCCAAGGGCGAAACCATCAACGCCGACTGGACCGGCACACTGGAAAACGGCGCAGTTGCCATGCACGAGCTCAACGAGGCCGTTGCAGCTGAAGGCACTGCCGCAAAGCTCGAGGAAGTCAAGGCCGGCCTGATCGACGGCTCCATCAAGGTCTTCGATACCTCCACCTTCACCGTTGGCGGCAAGGCCCTCGAGTCTTACAAGGCCGACGTCAACGACTGGGGTGACTTCTCCGGCGAAACCGAGTCCGTTGCAGGCGGCGAATTTATGGAATCTGAGTTCCGTTCCGCTCCCACCTTTGATCTCGACATCGACGGCATCACCAACCTCGACGCATAAGTATGTTTTTCCGGGAAGCCCTGTTTTTAACAGGGCTTCCCTACAATGCTGTAAATGGCAGCCCAGCGACCATCCCCGCCGCTGAGTTGCCCTTTATTGCCTTGTACCGACAACCTGATCATAGAACGGGAGGATGAAGTTTTTGGAGACGAAAGTAGCCGCTGTAAAAATGCGTAACATCACCAAAACTTTTGGGTCTGTTATCGCCAATGACAAGGTATGGCTTGATATCTATAAGGGTGAGATTCTTGCTCTGCTGGGCGAAAACGGCAGCGGTAAGACGACCCTGATGAATATGCTTTCCGGTATTTACTTCCCCGACGAGGGCGACATATTCATCAACGACAAGAAAGTGGTCATTCGTTCTCCCAAGGACGCATTTGATCACGGCATCGGCATGATCCATCAGCACTTCAAACTGGTGGACGTTCTGACCGCCGCAGAAAACATTGTGCTGGGTCTTGAGGGAAAACTGGATCTGAAGGTCGCTTCCGAAAAGATCCGCGAGATCTGTGACGCCTATGGCTTTGACGTGGATCCGAATCAGCGGATCTATGATATGTCCGTCTCGCAGAAGCAGACCGTGGAGATCGTCAAGGCGCTCTATCGCGGCGCGGACATCCTGATCCTGGACGAGCCCACCGCAGTCTTAACGCCACAGGAAACCGATAAGCTCTTTGCCGTGCTCCGCAACATGCGGGAGGCAGGAAAGGCCATCGTCATCATCACCCATAAGATGCACGAGGTGGAAGAGCTTTCCGACCGTGTGGCCATTCTCCGGCTTGGTCATTTTGTAGGCGACATGCTGACCCGTGAGACCAACGCACAGGAAATGACCAACATGATGGTGGGCCATTCCGTGGTGCTGAATATTGACCGTCCCGAGCCCGTGAATCCCAAGCCCCGCATCGAGGTGAAGGGTCTCACCGTGCGTTCCATTGACGGTATCTTAAAACTGGAGGACGTCTCCTTCACCGCCATGAGCGGCGAGATCTTCGGCATCGCCGGTATCTCCGGCAGCGGCCAGAAGGAACTCCTGGAAGCCATCGCCGGTCTCCAGCCGGTGGAAAGCGGCTCCGTCTGCTATATCGAGGATGACGGCAGCCGGGATGAACTTCTGGGCAAGGATCCTCTGGAGATTGCCGAGAAGGGCATCACCCTCTCCTTCGTCCCCGAGGACCGTCTTGGCATGGGTCTCGTCGGCGGCATGGACCTCAGCGACAACATGATGCTCCGTTCCTTCCGAAAGGGCAAGAGCTTCTTCACCGACCGTAAGAGCCCCGAAAACCTGGCCCGTAAGGTCGTGGAGGATCTGAACGTGAAAACCCCCGGCATCGATACGTTGGTCAGAAAACTCTCCGGCGGCAACGTGCAGAAGGTGCTGGTGGGACGCGAGATCGCCTCGAATCCCAAGGTTCTTTTGACCGCTTATGCCGTGCGCGGTCTCGATATCAATTCTTCCCACACGATTTATGACCTGATCAATCAGCAGAAGATGAAGGGCGTCGCCGTGGTTTATGTCGGCGAGGACCTGGACGTGCTTCTGGAACTCTGTGACCGGATCCTGGTGCTCTGCGCCGGTAAGGTCAGCGGTATTGTTCCCGGCAGAGGCGCAAAGAAACGCGACGTCGGTATGATGATGACCCGACTGGGAGGCGGCAGCAATGAATAAGCTTAGAAAACCTCTTTTCCATATTGTCAAACGCGGCGAAATGCCCTGGTATTTCTCCTGGGGCGTCAGAGCAGCGGGTGTCGTGCTGGCACTGGTCTGCTGCGGTCTGATCAGTACGCTGGTCACCTCTGAAAATCCCATTCGGATTTTCTCCACCATCATTGATGGTTCCTTTGGCTCCGGCCGTAAGTTTATGGTGCTTCTCCAGAACACTGCCATGCTGCTCTGTGTGGCTCTGGCACTGACGCCGGCATTCAAGATGCGATTCTGGAACATCGGCGGCGAAGGACAGGCACTTGCCGGCGCACTTGCCGCGGCGGCATGTATGATCCTCATGAAGAACCAGTCCAACTGGGTGGTCATTCCCTGCATGGTGATCACCAGTATTCTCGCCGGTGCCATCTGGGGCGCTGTCCCGGCCTACTTCAAGGCAAAGTTCGGCACCAACGAGACCCTCTTCACCCTGATGATGAACTATGTGGCGATCCAGCTGGTAGCCTATTTCTCCGTGGTCTGGGAAAATCCCAAAGGCTCCGGCAACATCGGCGTCATCAACCCCAATACGCAGATCGGCTGGTTCCCGGAACTCTTTGGTTCCAAATACGCCCTGAACATCATCATCGTGGCCCTGCTCACCATCGGGATGTTCATTTACTTAAACTACACC
>SVLW01000004.1 GCA_015067705.1 Oscillospiraceae bacterium | reverse complement strand
ATCATTATGGGCCGCGCCGGTATCCGTCAGGCCTATGCCACCGGCCGCGGCAAGATCGTGGTGCGCGCCCGTACCGAGTTTGAGGAGTACGGCCGCGACCATCGCACCCGCATCATCGTGACGGAGCTGCCCTATCAGGTGAACAAGCGCCAGCTGATCCGCAATATTGCCGATCAGGTGAAGGAAAAGCGTCTGGACGGCATTTCCGATCTGCGTGACGAGTCCGACCGCAGCGGTATGCGTATGGTCATCGAATTAAAGCGCGACGCCAATCCCCAGGTGGTCTTAAACCGCCTGTTCCTCCAGACCCAGCTGCAGGCCAGCTTCTCCATCATCATGCTGGCCCTGGTGAATAACCAGACTCAGCCGAAGATCCTCTCCCTGCGCCAGATCCTGGACGAATATCTCACGTTCCAGATGGATGTTATCACCCGCCGCACCCGCTATGACCTGAGAAAGGCCAGAGAGCGCGCCCATCTGCTGGAAGGCCTTCTGATCGCACAGGATCATATTGACGAAGTGATCCGCATCATCCGTTCCAGTTATGACGACGCCAAGCAGAACCTCATGGCGCGCTTTGATCTGGACGAGATCCAGGCACAGGCCATCCTTGATATGCGTCTGCGCGCCCTGCAGGGCCTTGACCGGGAAAAGCTGCAGGCGGAATATGACGAGATCGCCGCAAAGATCCGCTATTACGAGGGTCTTCTGGCCGATCCGGCCCTGATTCGCGGCGTATTGAAGGATGAGCTTTTGGAGATCCGCGAGAAATACGGCAGCGACCGCGTCACCGAGATCCAGGAAGTGGACAACGAGATCGATGTGGAAGACCTCATTGAAAATGAAATGTGTGTCTATACCGCCACCCGTCTTGGCTATATCAAGCGCCTGCAGGCGGCACAGTATCGTGCCCAGCGCCGCGGCGGCCGTGGTGTGTCCGGCATGGCCACCCGTGAGGAAGACCTGGTCTCCTCCGTGTTCGCCACCATGACCCATAACTATATCCTGTTCTTCACCAATCGCGGCCGCGTGTTCCGCCTGAAGGGATATCAGATCCCCCTGGCCGGACGAAATGCCCGCGGTACCAACATGGTAAACCTCTTACAGCTGAATGAGGACGAAAAAGTCACCGCCATTCTGCCTGTGGAGATCGATATTGACGATTACGTCGCCAATCAAAACGCAGCCGATGATGTGGAGGAGACCGAGGATCTCACCGAGAGCGGCCACTATCTCTTCTTTGTCACGAAGCTGGGCACCGTCAAGCGCGTGAACGTGGACTCCATCGGAAAGATCCGCCGCAGCGGTCTGCGGGTCATCTCCCTCCGGGAGGATGACGAGCTGATCTCCGTATTCCACACCGACGGCGACAGATCCATCATCCTGGCGTCCCAGTCCGGCCGCGGCATCCACTTCGATGAACGCGAAGTCCGTGTCATGGGCCGCAATGCCGGCGGCGTGCGCGGTATTGATCTGCCGGAGGGCGACTGCGTCGTGGGCGCCGTGGCAGTCAGCGGCGACGAGCTGCTCCTGTCCGTCACCCAGAAGGGCTATGGCAAGCGCACCAAAGTCGGCGATTATCCCATGAAGCACCGCGCCGGTATGGGCGTGATCTCCCATGACGTGACGGAGAAAACCGGTCCGGTGGCCGGCATCCGCGTCATCAGCGAGGAGGAGGATCTCCTGCTCATTACCTCTGACGGCCAGATCATCCGCATGGGCGTGGAGGATATCCGCATCACCGGCCGCGCCAGCCAGGGCGTCATTCTCATGCGTTCCCAGAGCGAGGTCATCGATATTGCCGCGGTGCAGCGGGAGGAAGAGGACGATGCGGAGGAAGAACTCCCGGCGGAAGAGGCCGCGGAGACCGCAGAAGAAACCGGTGATGACGTATGAAAAAACGCTGCGCCATCTTTGATTTAGACGGAACCCTGCTGGATACCGTGGACGATCTGGCAAATGCCGTGAATACCGCGCTTTTAGAGAATGGTTTCCCCACCCATCCCCGTGAGAAATACTTCTATTTCGTGGGCAAAGGCGCCCGGAATCTCATCCGCCGCGCTCTGCCGGAAGGCGTGGACGACGCCACCTACGAGGCAGTGTATCAGCGCTATACCGCGTATTATGAGGAAAACTGGAACGTCTGTACCAAGCCCTATCCGGGGATCCCGGAGCTGATCGCGCGTCTTCTGGCGGACGGCATCCGCATGGCGGTGGTGTCCAATAAACCGGACGACCGCACGAAAGCGGCGATTTTCCATTATTTTCCAGATACCTTTGATGTGGTATTCGGCGGCCGTGACAACGTCCCCCTGAAGCCCAGTCCCGCGGCAGTGCAGGAAGCGCTCTCCCTTCTGGACTGTACGGCGGAGGAGGCGGTCTATATCGGCGATACCTCTGTGGATATCGAAACCGGCAAAAATGCCGGGATCTTCACCGTCGGGGTGCTCTGGGGCTTCCGCGGCGCGGAGGAACTCACCGCCGCAGGGGCCGACATCTTGTGTGCAACTGCCGGGGAATTATACGACCTCATCAAAAAAGAGAGCCTGTGAGGCTCTCTTTTTACGGGAACTTCTTGCAGTAAATCAGATCAATAACCGAGGAAAACTATCATGAGTCAGTCCATTTATGAAGAAACAAAAGCCGCTATCCAGGAACTGAGCCAGCAGGCAAAGCTGCGCGCCGGGCAGATCGTGGTGGTGGGCTGTTCCACCAGTGAGGTGGTGGGATCGAAAATCGGCACCAATTCCAATCCCGACGTGGCGGGCGAGATCTTCCGTGCCCTTTTGGATTTCACTAAAGAAAACGGCCTTTTCCTGGCCATCCAGTGCTGTGAGCACTTAAACCGCGCCATTATTACGGAGCGCGCCGCCGTGCCCTTTGCGGAGCCGGTGAACGTGGTGCCCCAGCCCAAGGCCGGCGGCTCTCTTGCCACCCATGCCTACAAAGGCTTTTCCGATCCCGTGGCGCTGGAGGAGATCCGCGCCGACGCGGGTCTCGACATTGGCTTTACCATGATCGGCATGCACCTGAAAAAAGTGGCGGTGCCGCTGCGTCTGGAGCACAATCACATCGGCGCGGCCATGGTGCTGGCCGCCCGCACCCGCCCGAAATTCATCGGCGGCGTGCGCGCCATTTATGACGAAAATCTGCTGTAAAACCGCAATTTGAGAGAAAAAGAAAGGGAGAATCGCCATGAAACAGTATATTACCGGTATTCACCATTTTTCCCTGCATCCCACCACACCGGAGCAGTACGATAAGACCGTGGAGTTCTACTGCGGCCTCTTAGGCTGCGGCACCATTCGTTCCTGGGACGTGAATGGCCGCCGCGGCGCGTTCATTGATCTGGGCAACAGCATTCTGGAGCTGGGTCTTCGGGATGACGGCGTGGAAACCTATGGCGCGGTGCATCACATTGCCCTGTCCGTAGAGGATCTGGACGAAGTGCTCGAACATCTGGCGCAGGCGGGCTATGTCTCCGAAAACGGCCCCCATGTGGGCGAGCTGCCCACCGTGCCGCCGTTCCGTGCCTATGTGGCCTTTGTGAAGGGCCCCTGCGGCGAGGACGTGGAATTCTTCCAGGAAATCGGGGAGGTACTCTAATGCTGCACGACATTGCACCGGCGGAATACCATGTGGAATATACGCCCCGTCCCGCGAAGCCGGATGATTTTCTGATGGTCTACCGCAAAAATGAGATCTATCTCCGGGATGATGGAGAGCCGACTCTGCCGCTGGTGGGGGATTTTGCCATCGATACCGGAAAGCTTCAGTACTTATTCTCCATTTCCGGCCGGGATTTCTTCCTGTTGGACGAAGAACTGCCGGAAAACGAGCAGTATCATTACCAGAACACCCGCGCCCTGCGCCAGGTGCAGCCCCTTTGGATGGCCTTTGCAGGCGTTACGGGTTATCACCTGTCTGTCTGGTATGGCCGCACCCGTTTCTGTGGTGCCTGTGGAAAACCCATGCAGCACAAGGCCGACGAGCGCGCCATGGTTTGCCCGGAATGCGGCAACATCCGCTATCCTGATATGTCCGTGGCCATCATCGTGGGCGTCCGCAATGGGGAGAAGATTCTCCTCACCCGTTATCGCGGACGGGGATTCCGGGATTATGCCCTGATCGCGGGCTTCTGCGAGATCGGCGAGTCTCTGGAGGCCACGGTGCGCCGGGAAGTCATGGAAGAAGCCGGCGTGAAGATCAAAAACATCCAGTATTACGATAACCAGCCCTGGGGCTATTCCCAGTCCCTGCTGGTGGGCTTCTTTGCGGATCTGGACGGCGACGACACCATCACTCTGGACGAGAACGAACTCTCTGAGGCCGTATGGGTGGAGCGCGCCGAGGTGCAGGACAGAAGCCAGGATATCAGCATGACCGCCAAAATGATGGACGCCTTCCGCCGTGGATTGATGTAAAAAATGCTCTCATCGGATTTACGATGAGAGCGTTTTCTTATAGTTCGCAGAAGTAGTGGCAGCCGATGTGGGCGGCGAGGCGGGAGTTTTGGGGAGACATGGCGAAATAGACCACGTTTTCCGGAAGGATGGTTTCCCGTCCGTCCATGGCTTCGTCTACGGCGCGGTATTGCGTATCGCCGGGCGTGGTATTGGCCAGCAGATGGGCCGGAGAGAACTGGCCGGGGGCATAGAGCACGGCCTCCACACTGTCCGGGAAGGCATCCGAGAGGACGCGGTTCAACACCACCTCGCACACGGCCACCTGCCCCTCAAAGCACTCCCCTCTGGCCTCCAGATAGACAATGCGGGCCAGAAGCTCCCGGTCGTTCTCTGTCAGGGAGAGGGCGGCGTAGCGGTCGCTGCCGTCCCGGGGCGCGAAGACGTCGCTGTTCGGCGCGGCATTCTCGTACTGCAGCCGCCCCAGCTCCGGGGCGTCCACCGGCGGCGGGAAGAACACGGCCCCCGCCGTGAGATGGGAGAACATCCCGAGGAAGAGCGCCGCCAGTAAAGTCCAGACCAGTCCGTGCCGCAGAATCTTTTGCTTGTTCATAGGATCCCTCACATAATGTTTTTGCGCGTCGGAAGCGATGCGCTGTGTTCACTCTATGTGGGGTATTTGTCGGGTAGAACCAAACTCCCCGGAATCCCGGCCATTCGACCGGATTCCGGGGATTTCTTTATTCCTGAGAGCGATAGAAAACGTGTGCGCGGGAGTATTCACCCATGGTGGTGCAGAGGTGATCGAGATAGCGGTCAAAGGGGATCTTTTTGCCGCCGTCGGATAAAATCTGCATATCCACGGTGAAAAGCTCGATGTGGAGGCCGGTGGGCAGCAGGCCGTTTCGGCCGTAAAAGGCCATGCGGCGGCGGGCCATCTCGGTGTCCGGCTCCTCCACTTCCAGGAAAAGGAGTTTTTCGGGATACCGCGCCCGCACCAGGCGCAGGGCCTCTGCCCCCAGTCCGCCGTTGCGGCAGGCGGGATCCACCGCCAGATAGTCGAGCAGCACATAGTCTCCGTGGGGCAGCGTGAAGAGCAGGCCCACGAACTGCCCGTCCCGGCGCAGGGACAAAAGCTCTGCCTTCCCCTCCTCTGCCCGGCGGCACATGAGAGCAAAGGGCTTGCGCTCGTCATCCGGGAAGGAAATCTGGTAAAGCGCCTCGAATGCGGCGTATTCCGCCGGTTCCGTGACGCCCAGGGTGATCTGTGCGTTCATGGCGTCACACACCATAGCGGGGCGGATGGTTCCGCTTGTGCGCGGTATTGCGGTGATAGCGCTGGATGCGCTCGAGAGCGGTGGGATCCTCCGTGGTGCCGGTGAGGATCACCTCATCGATCTGGGCATAGGTGACGCCAAGCTGGCCCTCGTCCGTCTGGCCCTCGTAAAGACCGGCGGAGGGCGCCTTGCGGCGGATGTTCTCCGGCGCCTGCAGGTAGTCTAAGAACTCGTAGACCTCACCCACCGTCAGGTCATAGATGGGATTGAAGTCATAGGCGCCGTCGCCCCACTTGGTGAAATATCCCACATAGGTCTCGCTGCGGTTGCCGGTGCCGGCCACCAGGGCGCCGCGGCTCTGGGCGATGGCGTAGTCCACGGTCATGCGCATACGGGGCGCGATGTTGGAGGCGGCCTCGGCGGTGACTTCCTGGCCGGTGAGGCCGATGGCGGTCATAAAGGCCTCCCGCACAGGCGTCAGGTCCACGGTGATATAATCGATGTCAAACTGTTTGCACAGCGCTACGGCGTCATCGATATCCTCGCCATAATTGCGCTTGGAGTGGCAGGGCATCATAATGGAAAGGGTATCGTCACAGGCCATCTTGCAGAGAATGCCCACCAGGGCGCAGTCCTTGCCGCCGGAATTGGCGAATACCAGTGCCTTTGCATGGGCGTCGGTCATGACCTTGCGGATAAAGGCCACGCGCTCTTCGGTTTCACGTTTATAATCGCGCATCATGAGGTTCTCCTTTATTTTGATAAGATATCAGCCAGAATCATCACCGCGCCCAGGATAATGGGCTGGTGCAGCAGATAGACCCAGAGGCTGTAGCGGCCGATCTGCTCCAAAAAGTCACAGCGGATCTCATAAAACCAGGGCGGCAGACGGCGCTCGAAGATCACAGGCCCCGTCCAGGTGCCCAGGAGATAGACGAACAGCCACGGCAGCAGCGGATAATAGTCCGTGGAGAAAAATCCCAGCGTGGGGAATCCCAGGATCCAAAGCCCCGGCACCCCGGTTTTCACCACATCCGTCAGGATCGAGGAGCCCACGATCAACGCGATCCACAGCCAGAGCTGGATCTTCCAGGGGATCCGGTCGATCAGCGGACGGAGGAGCGCATAGAGCAGCGTGGAAACCGCCAGAAGATGCAGAATGCCGAACACGATGAAATAGTCGTGGTCGCCGATCCAGGTGATGAGGGTCAGAAGCAAGGCAATGCCCAAAAGCTCCGCTCCTCTCTTCCAGTTCGACCGGGAGACATAGGAGGACGCACCGGACAGGATCACGAAGAGATACGCCCCGATATAATGCAGGGTCATGCGGATGGGATTTTCAAAGAGATGATACGGCGCATCCAGATACATCACACAGTCATACAGGAGATGATCCAGCATCATGCCGATGATCAGAAAGCCCCGGATGACATCCAGGGCTTTGATGCGGGGTCGGGCAGGCAGAGCGGCGTTTCTCATACGTTGAAGCGATAGAGCACCACGTCGCCGTCCTGCATCACATACTCGCGGCCTTCGCTGCGCACCAGACCCTTTTCCTTGGCAACCGTCATGGAGCCGCAGGCAATCAGGTCGGCATAGGCCACGCATTCTGCGCGGATAAAGCCGCGCTCGAAGTCGGAATGGATCTTACCGGCGGCCTGGGGTGCCTTGGTGCCGCGCTGGATGGTCCAGGCACGGACTTCCTTGGGGCCGGCGGTGAGGTAAGAGATGAGGCCCAGCTGTTCATAGCTGAGCTTAATGAGGCGGGAGAGGCCGCTTTCCGTAACGCCCAGTTCTTCCATGAACATTTCCCGTTCCTCATCGTCCAGCTGGGAGATCTCCTGCTCCAGCTTGGCACAGATGGGCAGCACGCGGGCATCCTCTGCGGCCGCGATCTGGGAGACCTTCTGATAGAGGGCGTTATTTTCATAGTCACCAAAGGTATTTTCATCCAGATTGGCGGCGTAGATGACGGGCTTTGCGGAGATGAGCGCCACGGTGGAGATGAGTTCCTGCTCCTCGGGGGTGGCGTCAAAGGTGCGGGCGGGCTGTTCTGCTTCCAGATGGGCGAGCAGGCGGCGGAAGAGCTCCACCTCGACGAGATACTTCTTGTCGCCCTTGGAGAGCTTCTCGCTGCGCTCGATCCGGCGCTGCAGCACTTCCATATCGGAGAGGATCAGTTCCAGATTGATGGTGACGATATCGTCCGCGGGATCCAGGGAGCCGGAGACGTGCACCACGTTCTCATCCTCAAAGCAGCGCACCACATGCACAATGGCGTCCACTTCGCGGATGTTGGCCAAAAACTTGTTGCCAAGGCCCTCGCCGCGGGAGGCGCCGCGGACCAGGCCCGCGATATCCACGAATTCAATGACGGCGGGGGTGTATTTCTCGGGGTTGTACATCTCGGCCAGCACGTCCAGGCGCTCGTCCGGGACGGGCACCACGCCCACGTTGGGATCAATGGTGCAGAAGGGATAGTTGGCGGCTTCTGCGGCCGCATTGGTGATGGCGTTAAAGAGGGTACTCTTGCCCACGTTCGGCAGACCCACAATACCCATTTGCATAGTTTATACCTCCGTTTTCCAGCGCATATATTTGAGCGCTTCGCCGGGATCATCCGTGCCAAAGATCGAGGAACCCGCCACGATCACATTGGCGCCGTATCCGACGATATCGGCAATGTTCGATTCGGTGACACCGCCGTCTACTTCGATGTCACAGGAATACCCGTTTTCATTGATGATGCGGCGCAGTTCCCGGATTTTCGGCACAGTCTCCATCATGAATTTCTGCCCGCCAAAGCCGGGCTCCACCGTCATAATGAGCACCATGTTCAGTTCCGGCAGCAGGGGGATCAGCTCATCAATCGGCGTGGCAGGCTTAATGGACACGGCGGGCTTTGACCCCAGCTCCCGGATCCGGCGGATCTGGGAAAGGGTGTCGCCCTCGGCCTCCAGATGAATGGTGAGCATATCGGCGCCCGCCTTCACGAAGCGGTCGATATAGCGGTCCGGCTGGCTGATCATGAGATGAACGTCCATGGGCATGGCGGTGATTTTCCGCACCGATTCGAGAACCGGCAGGCCGAAGGACAGATTGGGCACGAAATGCCCGTCCATCACGTCAAAATGCAGATAGCTTGCGCCGGCGAATTCCACAGATTTGATATCCTGCTCCAGATGTGCGATATTGGCGGCCAGGATAGAGGGAGAGAATTTGATCATAACTGCACCCATCAAAAAAGTATTTCAAAAAGTACCGCGCTCTTTTCAGAGGATACGGACCTTTGAGGACGGGAAAAAGCGAAGCGGAGGGGCATCCTGCCGCAACGCAGCCGGAGAGCGGGCGAACCCATTTCCCGGCGTCTACATATGGTAGGGGTACGGGTCGACGCTGACCCGTTCTATTTGGTTCCGGCCTGCCCCCGGGGACAGCGCCGTTTATGGGATACTCCTGCCGGAACAGCCGGTTCCGGCAGGAGAGGAAAAACGCAGGTTCTTATACGTACTGCAGCGCCTGCTCGATGTCGGCAATGATGTCCTCCACGTTTTCACAGCCGCAGGAGAAGCGGATGAGGCCGGGCGTGATGCCGGCGGCCACCAGCTGTTCTTCCGTCAGCTGGCGATGAGTGGAGCTGGCCGGATGGAGCACCAGCGTGCGGATATCCGCCACATGCACCACCTGGGAGGCGAGCTTCAGATGGTCCAGGAAGCGGGCGGCGCCGTCACGGCCGCCTGCCACCACCACGGAAATAACGCCGCTGCAGCCGTTCGGCAGATACTTTGCCGCCAGCTCATGCTGGGGATGGCTCTCTAAGGTGGGGTACTTGACAGACTCGAACTTATCGGACTTTTCCATATATTCTGCGATGATCTGGGCGTTCTTGCTGTGGCGCTCCATGCGAAGCGGCAGGGTCTCAAGACCCAGATTCAGCAGGAAGCCATTGAAGGCGGAGGGATAGGTGCCCAGGTCACGGATCAGCTGGACGCGGAGCTTTGTGATATAGGCGGCGCGGCCAAAGCTCTCGGTATAGACCAGGCCGTGATAGCTGGCGTCGGGAGTGGTGAGGCCGGGATACTTGCCGGAGGCATTCCAGTCGAAGTTGCCGCTGTCCACGATGACGCCGCCCACCACGACGGCATGGCCGTCCATGTACTTGGTGGTGGAGTGAACCACGATATCTGCGCCGAACTCAATGGGACGGCAGAGCACAGGTGTTGCAAAGGTGTTGTCCACGATGAGCGGCACGCCGTGACGATGGGCGATCTTTGCAAAGCGCTCGATATCCAAAAGGTCGATAGAAGGATTGGAGATGGTCTCGCCAAAGACGGCGCGGGTGTTCTCGCGGAAGGCGGCCTCGATCACCTCGTCGGGATCATTGACGCTGACGAAGGTCATATCGATGCCAAAGCGCTTCATGGTGACGGCCAGGAGATTCACGGTGCCGCCGTAGATCTCGGAGCAGGCGATGAAGTGGTCGCCGGCGGAGAGGATATTGGTGAGGGAGAGGAAAGTGGCGGACTGGCCGGAGGTGGTGCAGACGGCGCCCACGCCGCCTTCCATGGCTGCGATCTTTTCTTCCACGCAGGCCACAGTGGGATTGGAAATACGGGAATACATATGACCGTCGGCAGTCAGATCAAAGAGCTGGCCGATATGATCGGTGGAATCGTAGTTATAAGTGGTGCTCTGGTAAATGGGCAGAGCATGGGGCTCGCCGTTACCACCGTGATAACCGGCATGCAGGGCAATGGTATCAATGTTCATGAGTCATTCTCTCCTTGTTTATACTTGTCTAGACAGATAAGAAAATCGGGCGGAATTGCTTCCGCCCGTAAATTCACATCACGATGTGCCGAAGGCATCAAAGTCGGTGCTTCAAAAGCCATATTCGGGCGACTTCATGGATCATACACTTTAGTATATCGTAATTTCCTCTTTTTTTCAAGGGAAACTTGGGAAAATTTCGGAATTTTCGGGCTTCTTTTGAAAAAATCCTGCGGATATCTTCCCATTGCGGCGTTCCCCTCTCCGCGGTATACTGTACTTGGGCGGGAGCGCCCGATATCCTGCGGGAAGAGAGGAAAGGTTTATGAAAAATATTCTGCTTCTGGGCGATTCCATCCGGATGTCCTATCAGCCGGTGGTAAAGGAACTGCTGGAGGGCCGCGCCAATGTGTATGGTCCCATGGACAACGGCCGCTGGAGCGGCTATACCTTGAACACCCTGCGCTTCTGGCTGCCGCAGATGCCCACGCCGGACATTGTGCACTGGAATAACGGCATCTGGGACATGGGCGACGACTATCATGAGGGCCGCCCCTTCTATCCGCCGGAGCTTTATGAAGAATCCTGCCGCCGCATCATCATGGTGCTGCGCCAGATCACGAAGAATCCGAATCTTCCCATTCTCGGCGCCACTACCACGCCCCTGAAGGTGGATCTCCACGATCGGATGCCCCTTTATAACGACATCCTCACCCGGGTGGTGACGGAACACGGCGGCACCATGACGGATCTCTATTCCGCCATCGACGCCGACCGCAACCGCTACATCGGCGCCGATAATGTCCATCTGGTGAAGGAAGGCGTCGACCTGGCCGCCAAATTGGTCGTCCAAAACCTCGAACAGTATTTATAAGAAAAACCCGTTCGGATTTCCGGACGGGTTATCTTTTTACTTACATTCCTGCAAGGTACTCTTCCTGATCGGGAGTCAGCGTATCGATGCCGAGACCCATGGCTTCTGCCTTGATGAAGGCGATGCGGCGGTCGATCTCTTCCGGCACATCGTAGAGGCCGGGAGCCAGTTCGCGGCCATGCTCCTTCATGTAGAGGCAGCTCATGAACTGGATGGCAAAGCTCAGGTCCATGATATCTGCGGGGTGGCCGTTGCCGGCGGCGATGTTGACCAGGCGGCCGTCGGCCATGGAATTGATGATGCGGCCGTCGGCCATGCGGAAGCCGCGGATAAAGGGCTTGCGCTCCCAATCCTCCACGGACAGGGCACGCAGATCATCCAGATTATATTCCACGTCAAAGTGGCCGGAGTTTGCCACGATGGCGTCGTGGCGCATCATTTCAAAGTGGCGGCGGGTGATGACGTCGCGGCAGCCGGTGGCGGTGACAAAGATATCACCCAGGGGAGCTGCATCGTCCATCTTCATGACGCGGAAGCCGTCCATGGCGGCCTCCAGGGCGCGGTGGGGGTTCACTTCGGTGACGATGACGTTGGCGCCCAGACCCTTGGCACGCATGGCGATGCCGCTGCCGCAGTTGCCGTAACCGGCCACGACCACGGTTTTGCCGGTGACCATGACGTTGGTGGTGAACATGATGGCGTCCCAGGTGGACTGGCCGGTGCCGTGATGGTTGTCAAAGAGATGCTTGCAGTCGGCGTCGTTGACGGCCATCATGGGGAACTTCAGAGAACCGGCTGCCGCACGGGCGCGGAGACGATGGATGCCGGTGGTGGTCTCTTCACAGCCGCCGATGAGGTTCTCGCCGTATTCGGGATGCTCGCCGTGGAGCAGGGCCACGAAGTCGCCGCCGTCGTCCACGATGATATGGGGACGGCAGGACAGGGTCTTGCGGACGTGCTCATGGTATTCGTCCATGGTGGCGTCGAACCAGCCGTAGACGTCAAAGCCCTCGGCATAGAGCGCCGCGGCGATTTCGTCCTTGGTGGACAGGGGGTTGCAGCCGGTGACGGATACTTCCGCACCTGCGGCGCGGAGCACCTTGCAGAGATAGGCGGTCTTGGCCTCCAGATGGACGCAGACGGCCACGCGCATGCCGGCGAAGGGCTTTTCTACGCTGTAGCGATCCTCAAGGGCGCGCAGGACGGGCATATAGTCCCGCACCCATTCGATTTTCTTGGCGCCCTGGGCCGCCAGTTCGGGATAACGAATGTCGCTCATATCAAATGAATTCCTTTCCGGGGTATTTTTTCAACATACAACTACAGTATCGCACATTTTACGGGGAAAAGCAAGAAATCCCGGCGTGTCAGAACCGGATCAGGCGAATTTCTTCCCGCCGCTCCGCCGCGAGACAGCCGCAGTACCCTTCTGCCGGGGAAAACGGCAGAAGCTGGACGTCGCCCACTTTTGAAAGCAGGCCGTTTTCATCGGCAGCGGCGAACTTTTGAAAGCTTCCGTCAATGCCGGTGCCCAGATATTTGACCAAGCTTTCTTTGGCGCACCAGACTTCAAAGAAGCGGGAGAAGCCATGCGCCTCCAGATACGCGGTCTCCGCCGGATGGAACCAGCGGCGGGCAAGCCGCTCCACCGGTTTCTCCACGATTTTCTGGATATCGAGGCCCACCGGCGCATCCGAAAACGCACAGGCCCAGAGGTCGCCGCTGTGGGAAAGGGAGAAATGAAGCGCCGGATGGCGGGAGAATACCGGCTTTCCGCCGGGGAGCGTGTGAAGCGCGCCGAAGTCTGCCTCCGGCAGGCCGGTAGAGAGCGCCGCGGCGCGGGCAAGCAGAGTATGGGACGGCGCGGTGTGCGCCGTGAGATAAATCGGGATCATGATGTGAAAGGCTGCGCCGGGAAACCGGCATGGTGATTTGGAACGAGGGTATTTTAGCATGGATTCCGCCAAAAAACAACCGCTCTTTTCTTCGAAAGAGCGGTTTTATACGGATTCCGAGGGGGATTCCGCGGCGCTTTTTTGTGCCTGACGGCGTCGCCACCAGGCGGCGAGGGCCGCATCGATCCCCAACAGCAGATAACCGCCCAGGAGGAGCCCCAGCGCGATCCATGCGATCCAGCGCAGCGTGAGGGGCAGGCCGATGGTCCGGTAGTCCAGGAAGAAATACGGCGCATGGGCAGTATGCTCAAAGAGGCGGAAGAGGCCGCCGTTTTCGGCATAGAGAAAAACATAGGCCGCATATCCCGCCGGGGGCAGGAGCGCCGCCACGGGATGCCACCAGCGAAATCCCCCCTTTTCGTCAAAGAGCAGGTAATCCAGGAAGAAGAGCAGGGGCGTGACAGTATTCAGCAGGGTCTCCGACAGGGAGAGCTGGGCAAAATAGGCGGGGAATTCTGTCTCGAGCCAGGGGCGGATCACGGCGTGATAGAGCGTGAAGGTCAGGCCCAGGAGGATCAAACAGGCGAAGCGCAGGAGACGATAGACGGGGAGCCGCTGGTAAGAAAGCCCCGCCAGATCCATCGAGGCCAGCACCAGGAGAAGCGCCATACAGGCCAGATTGCTCTGCATGGCAAAAAAGGGCAGCGTGGACCACATCTGTGCCCCCGGCAGGAAGAGGGACAGCAGGACGCCGTAGAGCGCCGCCGTCAGATAGAGAAAGCGACAGACCGCAGAGAGAAAACGATTTTGCAGCCGCATGGGGAACCTCTTTACAATTCATTCACAAAATACACAGTTTGTTCAAAAACCACCCTTATGATACCATCGATTTTCCGACTTGTCTATGGGAAAAATGGGGAGATTCCGGGGAATTTCGGCGGGATCTTTTGCCAGTTTAATAAAATTTGGAAAAATCTGGCGCGGCGGCGGGAGATAACAGCGGGTATCGGCCCGGGAATCTGACAAGTTGTTAGAATCAATTCGAAAAAAATGGGTATCTTTGAGTAAAAAAGACGATTTTCTGATAGACGAACGGAAAAATATAGTGTATACTAACAGTAATCCCCCCGGAAATTCGGAAAACGGGATCCGGGGCGGATGGGAAACAAAACGATACAGGTGATTTGCATGAATTTGCAGGCAGTCGGGCAGTTTTGTCTGCGCCACGGCGTGGCGGCGGAGGCGCTGGAGCTCTCCCGGGAGACAGAAAAGCTGCTCTTTGAGATGCGTGAGGGTCTTGCGGGACGTCCGTCCTCGCTTTATATGATCCCCACGTATTTATCCGGCGACCCGGTTTACGGCACGGGCGAGTGCGCCATTGTCATGGACGCGGGCGGCACCAATTTCCGCATTGCGGCGGTGACCTTTGAGGCCGGCGGCGGCGTGCGGGTGGAGGGCTTCCGCAAGGCACCCATGCCGGGAACCCACGGCGCCATCTCCTGCGATGCTTTCTTCGACTGCATCGCGGAATTTATCCGGGACTATCAGGAGCACTCTGATCGGGTGGGCTTCTGCTTCTCCTTCCCCACCGAGATCCTGCCGAACCGGGACGGACGCATCCTGGGCTTTTCCAAGGAAGTGGAGGTGCCGGACGCGGCGGGGCGGCTCATCGGCGAGGGCGTGAACGCGGCGCTTGCCCGCATGGGGATCGCGCCGAAGCGCTTCTCGATCCTCAATGATACCGTGGCGGCCATGCTCTGCGGCATCGGCGAAGCCGACCGGGCGTATGATGGCTATATCGGCTTCATCCTGGGCACCGGCACCAATACCTGCTATCTGGAGCGCCGGGAAGAGATCGGCAAGATCGGCGGCGGCCGGGGCAGCATGGCGGTGAATATGGAAAGCGGCTGTTACAGCGGCTTCCCGCAGGGCGATTTTGACCGGGCGCTGGACGCGGCCAGTCAGAATCCCGGCGACCATCTGGCAGAAAAAATGCTGGGCGGCGTGTATCTGGGAGAACTGATCTCCCGGGCGCTGCACGCAGCGGCGGCGGAAGGACTCTTCTCGGAGGCCGTTCGGTGCGCTCTGCCGGAAGAACGCTATTACACCATGCCGGAGATCTCGGCGTTTCTCGCGGGCGAGGGCCCACTTGCGGATTTGTGCGGGACGGAATCCGACCGCGAAGTGCTGACGGCGCTGATCCGGAACTTCATGGATCGAGCGGCGCGGATCACGGCGGTGACCTTTGCCGCGATCCTTCAAAAAACCGGACAGGGAAAAGATCCCGCGCGTCCGGTGTCCATTCTGGCGGAGGGAACCACCTTCTATCGCGCCCCCTTCTTCCGGGAATATCTGGACCGGTATCTCGAAGAATACCTGGCCGGTGAGCTGGGTTTCCACTGTGAGATTCGGTCTGCGGAGGACGCCACGTTGATCGGCACCGCGGTCGCGGCGCTGTGTCAGGAGTAAGCGCAGCCAAGCAGAATGCTTTTCAAATACATAGAAAGATTGGTGATCGTATGGTAAAAATTGGTCTGGATGGGATCCGTCAGTTTGTGGAGCCCGAGCATCTGAATTACACCGCCGCAAAGGCCGCACTGGCCGCCCTGAAGGACGGCAGCGGCAAGGGCAATGACTTCATCGGTTGGGTGAAGCTGCCGGAAACCTATGACCGGGACGAATTCGCCCGGATTCAGGCAGCCGGTAAGCGCGTCCATGAAAATGCCGAGGCTTTCGTGGTCATCGGTATCGGCGGCTCTTATCTGGGCGCCCGCGCCGCGCTGGAGCTCCTTTGCTCCCCCCGCGCCAACGAAGTGAAGAAGGGCCCGGCCGTTTATTTCATCGGCAACGGCATCTCCGGCGATGATATTGCACAGGTTCTGGAACTGGTGAAGGGCAAGAGCCTCTATGTGAACGTCATCTCCAAGTCCGGCACCACGCTGGAGCCCGCTCTGGCATTCCGGATTTTCAAGAAATATGTGGAAGAGACCTACGGCAAGGAAGGCGCCAGAGAGCGCATCCTCTGCACCACGGATAAGGCCCGCGGCGTGCTCAAGGGCATTGCCGACCGGGAGGGATATGAGAGCTTTGTGATCCCGGATGACGTGGGCGGCCGCTACAGCGTGCTGACGCCTGTGGGCCTGCTGCCCATGGCCGCCGCCGGCATTGACATCGCAAAGGTCATGGCCGGTGCCGCCGCCGCCATGGAAGCCTATCTCAAGGAAGAAAACGACAACCCCACACTGATCTATGCCGCCGCCCGTCAGGCTCTTTATAATCTCGGCAAGAAGGTGGAGATCCTCTCCTACCCCGGCGAGAACACCCGCTTCATCGCCGAGTGGTGGAAGCAGCTCTATGGCGAGAGCGAAGGCAAGGACGGCCTGGGCATTTTCCCGGCCTCCTGCGAGCTGACCGCCGACCTGCACTCCCTGGGTCAGTACATCCAGGACAGTGAGCGCATCCTGCAGGAGACCATGTTCCGCTTTGAAAAGAGCGTGAACCGCGTGGAGATCCCCATGGTGGAAGAAGACGAGGACGGCCTCAATTATGTGGCCGGCCGCGATTATGACGCCATCTTCGCCGCCGCCGCAGAGGGCATCCGCCGCGCCCATATCACCGGCGGTGTTCCGGTGATGGAGCTGGTGGCAGAGACCCCCAACGAGGAGACCTTTGGCCAGCTGGTGTATTTCTTCGAGATCGCCTGCGGCATCTCCGGCTATATGCAGGGCGTGAATCCCTTCGACCAGCCCGGTGTTGAGGAATATAAGAAGAATATGTTTGCTCTGCTTGGTAAGAAGTAAGAAAAAAGCCCCCGAAAGGGGGCTTTTTTAATTGACAGTTGAAAATTGACAGTGGACAGTAATGGTGTCGGGCACTGCCCGACAGGATTATGAAAGCCCTCTCAGTCGCCTGCGGCTCCAGCTCCCCCAAAGGGGGAGCCAAGTTTGGTACTGATCCGACTTTCTTGGCTCTCCCTCTGGGGGAGCTGGCACGGCGATAGCCGTGACTGAGAGGGCGCACTACAACACTTAGACAAAAATACCTTACCGATCCCAGCGTGCTTCTTTCGGCGGAAGAACAGGGAAAGCGGCGTGGGGTTCGGCCTGATACCAGTATGCTACGGAAGCGATGTCATCCACGCTGGGACGGTATTGACCGTCCGGCAGCCAGCCCAGACTCTGAACGGTGACTTTCAGGTCGTGGAGGAATGCAATGGCATCATTGACGTGCCAGCGATACATGCTGAATTTGCGGGGACCGTTGGGATTTTGCGTCAGGGCCAGCGGAACGCCGCAGAAGGGTGCATTGTAGGCCTCTTCCTCTTTCTGGGGGAACACCCGTACCTGTTCGTCCAGCATGTTGCGGGGCGGCAGCTGGCCGGTGGCACCATAGTTCCAGGCACCACCGAAATAGTCTTCCGTGCCGGTATCGGCAATGGTGGGATATTCGGTGTCGCCGTCCATATAGAACTTCACTTCGCCCTCGCCCCACCAGCCGGTGGAGAACGGATTCCACGCCAGATACGTGCCTACATAGCAGCCTTCTCCCGTAACATTGTCCAGAATCACGTGTTCCGGATGCTCGGCGCTGGTCAGTGTGCGGCGATACTGGGCGTGGAAATAGGTATCTTCCTCAGAGACGGGCTTTAAGTCATAGACGAACTTATAGGCAATGATGTGGACATCATGGATGCTCTGGTTTTCCAGAGTGACTTTGGCGTGGTGTCGGAACGGCATGGGCCAATAACAGCCGAGACCGGCCTCGGGCGCTACGGTGACCATAGCGCTGGTGACGGGGTGGCGGACAAAGTCGTGACCCATAGCAAAGAAAGCACCCATGGGACATTCCACAGAGGGCGTCTCTTCCTCATCCCAGTACATCCGCAGCACCAGCTCACTGCGATAATTATGGTTGGTGCCGATCCAGAAATAGGTGATGACGCCGGGACCGTCCACGTCCATCAGCGTGACGGTTTCACCGGCCTTCAGTCCGATGAAGGGATGCACCTTCCAGCCCTTGCCCAGATTCCGGGCTGCGTTGCCGAAAGGAGAATCTTTCGGTTCCAGACGACAGCCGCCGCCCGGCGCACCGGTGGGATTTTCCGGGGTGATCATGCGGGTAACATAGCCGTGCTTGCGTGGCAGATCGAAATAGTATGACATGATAAGATCTCCTTGATGAGGCGTAATATGCTTGTCTCTATGCTCATTATAGCAGAATCATTGATCGTGAAAAAGAGAGAAATGAAAGAATGAGATAATGGAAAATGAAAAGTTGAAAATTGTGGTGTCGCCGGAGGCGACGGGGTTTTGAAAGCCCTCTCAGTCGCCTGCGGCGGCAGCTCCCCCAAAGGGGGAGCCAAGAAAGTCAGATCAAAACCGAGCTTGGCTCTCCCTCTGGGAGAGCTGGCACGGCGATAGCCGTGATTGAGAGGGCCCGCCGTAGGCGACTCCACAACCGTCCACTGTCCACTCTCCCCTGTCCACTAAAAAAGACCGCCATACAGGCGGTCTTTTTTTGACTTACTTAGCGATCTTCAGGGTCACGGTGTCGTCGCCGATTTCGACGGCTTTTTCCATGACGTACTCTGCGGCTTCGGCCAGGGTGGACAGGGTCTCGCGCTCGATATCGGCGCGATAGGTGTCGATCACAGCAGTCAGCTCAGCGGAGTTTGCGGCAACGCAGATCACCACGCGGTCATCCACACGGAAGCCGGCCTCACGGCGCAGCACCTGGCAGTTACGCAGCAGGTCGCGGTAGAGACCCTCGGCGCGGAGGGCGTCGGTGATGGTGGCGTCGATGGCCACCAGCTCCTCCACCTTATCGGTGGTGTGCGCGGCGATATGCGGCAGGGTCTTGGACAGCACATTGAAGAGATCGGCCGGGACAGCGTTTTCATAGCCCGGGATCATCACTTCGCCGCCGGCGGCCTGCTGGGCGGTGATGGCCTTCATATCGTCTGCGGAAAGGTTGTCGAGAATGCCCTTCACCTTCTGGAGGTCGCCCTTCAGGATACGGCCGGCCACCTTGAAGTTCAGCTGGAGGTAGTTGTCCTGCAGCATGGAGGTGTCCTCCACAAAGAGGATCTCCTTGATATTCAGCTCGTCACGGATGATGGCGAGATAGGGGGCAAGCTCGCTCTCCAGGGACTTGTGGAGATAGAGGGCGGACAGGGGCTGGCGCACCTTGATCTGACGCTCGTTACGGAGCTTCAGAGCGGTGGCGATGACGTCACGGGCAGCGGCGGTGGCATTCAGGAGATCGCGGTCAATGGCCTCGACCTTGGGGAAGCCGTTCAGATGCACGCTCTCGCAGGAATCCGGCTGGTACTTACGCACCATGTTCTGCCAGATATACTCGGTCATGAAGGGGATGATGGGCGCCATGACGCCGCAGATCTTGCGGATGGCATAGAAGAGGGCGGTGTAGGCCTCCTGCTTGTCGGCGTCCTCGCCTTCCTTCCAGAAGCGGCGGCGGTTGATACGCACATACCAGTTGGAGACATCGTCCACGCACTGCTCGAAGGCACGCACGGTGTCGGCGGTGTTATAGCGCTCATAGGCCTCGGTGGCGGTGGCCACGAAGTCATTGACGCGGGCGGTGAGCCAGCGGTCGGTGAGGTTCTGGTAGGCGGGCTCTGCGCCGATCACGGGATTATCGATCTCGGCATAGGTCTCAAAGAAGGTGTAGATGTTCCACAGACCCAGCATCTTGCGGCGTGCCTCGTCGCCAAGGTTAAAGCCAAAGCGCACATCGGAGGCCACGTTTGCACCGGCGTAGAGATAACGGATGGCGTCGGCGCCCATGCGCTCGGCAGCCTCGTCAAAGCGGATCATAAAGCCGGTCTTGGAGAAGCGGGAACCGTCCTCGGAAACCACGGTATTATAGGCCAGCACGCGCTCGTAGGGGGCGCGGCCGGTGAGGGTGACGGACATGAAGAGGATGGAATAGAACCACAGACGCACCTGCTCGCGCATCTCGGTGACCCAGTGTGCCGGGAACTGCTTTTCCCAATAGGCGCGGTCGGAGAAATACTTATTGGTGGAGAAGGGGGTGATACCGGCGTCCAGCCACACGTCACCGACGGAGGTGATACGGGAGACCTCGGCGCCGCAGTCGCAGCGGATCTTTACTTCGTCGATCCACGGACGGTGCAGCTCGGGAAGCGCGTCCACCTTGGCGGGGTCGATGGCCTTTTCACGCAGTTCTTCGCGGGAACCGATGACGTGCACCTTGCCGCAGTCCGGGCAGACATAGAAGGGCAGAGGCAGACCGTAATAGCGCTTACGGGAGATGTTCCAGTCGCCCATGTTGTTGAGCCAGTCCATCATGCGCTTGCCGATGTAGGGCGGATCCCACTGGACGCCTTCGGCGGCCTTGATGAGCTGCGGACGGATCTCATCGGTCTTGATGTACCACTCCTCAACCAGGCGGAAGAGCACCTGGCTCTTGCAGCGCCAGCAGACGGGGTACATATGGGTGAACTCCATGGTCTTATAGAGCTTGCCCAGTTCGCGGAGCTTATCGAATACCGGCTGGGCAGCGTCTGCTGCGGTCAGGCCGGAGAGGAAATCATAGTTTGCGTAGAACGTACCGGTCTCGTCAATGGGGCAGATCTCGGCAAGGCCCAGGGAGCGGCCCAGCTCAAAGTCCTCGGCGCCGCAGCCGGGGGCAATGTGGACAACGCCGGAACCTTCGTCGGCGGCGACCTCATCCCACGGAACCACCTTGTGGTCCACGCCTTCCTGAACGGGCAGCATGGGGAAGATGGACTCATAGGCAAGGCCTACGAGATCCGCGCCGGTGAGGGTCTCGATGACGTTCTTGGCGCCGTCGATGTAGCCGAGAGAGGACTTTGCCAGCACCAGGGGACGGGGAGAATCATCCGTCAGGATCTTCACATAGGTGAGCTCCGGATTCACGGCCAGGGCCACGTTGGCGGACAGCGTCCACGGGGTGGTGGTCCAGACCAGGAGGTCAAAGTCACGCTCCAGCATGGGAACGCGGACAAAGACGGAGGTATGAGTGACTTCCTTGTGGGAGCCGGTCATCTCATGCTCGGAGAGAGAGGTGCCGCAGCGGGGGCACCAGGGCATGGGACGGTTCTGGGTGGTGATCCAGCCGCGGTCATTACAGACCTTCAGGAAGTGCCAGATGCCCTCGATGTTTTCATCGGAATTGGTGTAGTAGGAATTGTCCCAGTCCATCCACTGGCCGAGACGCTTGGACTGTTCGGTGATGATGCCGGAGAATTTCTTCACGCGGTCCACGCACTTGCGGGTGAACTTGTCCATGCCGTAGTCTTCGATGTCGCGCTTGCCCACAAAGCCAAGCTCCTTCTCGACTTCCACTTCCACCCACAGACCCTGGCCGTCAAAGCCGTTACGGTAGTGGCAGGAATGGCCGGTCATGCCCTTATAGCGCAGCATAATGTCCTTGATGCTGCGGCCCCAGGCGTGATGAACACCCATGGGGTTATTGGCAGTGATGGGGCCGTCCAGGAAACGGAAGATCGGGCCGTTCTCGTTCTGCTTCATGAGCTTTTTCTGGAAACCTTCGCGCTCCCAGAGATCCAGAATTTCATGTTCCATCTGGATAAAATCAGGCTTTACCATGTATCTGACCTCCTGCAATAGGATTTGATTAACTGTTTTTTGTCGGAGCAATAAAAAAACGCATCCCAAAAAGGACGCGCACGCCGCGATAACCACCTTTTTGCCCGCACGATACCATGCGTCTCCCCCATAACGGTGGGAAGCCGTCGCCGCTTACTGAAAAGACAGGATTTTTTGGGAAAACCGTCCGTCTTTTGTTCGGTGCGCAGCTCGGGAGTGATTTGCTGTGCCGCTCCGCCGCCGGGCTTTCACCCTCCCCGGCTCGCTAAAGTCCGGATCCCGCCGCACAGTGCTCTCCGTCATCGCCTTTAACAGTATATTTATATACCGAAAAGTGCGGTTTGTCAAGGGAGAGAAGGAAATAAATTGAGAATTGAAAGTTGAAAATTGAAGCCACTGAGTGGCGGCAATACGCTACGAGAGTTCGAGCGAAAGAATGATAACCTTCACGACAACGTGCACATTTGCATAAAGTAGTGTCGGCCATGGGCCGACGAGATGGGGAAGATAAGCGCCAAAGGCTTCCCCTTGAGGGGAAGCTGTCGCCGCAGGCGACTGATGAGGTGGTCGAAGGGTCAGATGGCTGTTCTTGCATCCCAAAATACTGATCTTTTCCCGGGGCCACCTCATCCGTCAGCTTCGCTGACACCTTCCCCTCAAGGGGAAGGCTTGGTTCTCTGTATTCCCAAATCCGTCGGCGCAGCCGACACCACAATTTTCAATTCTCAACTTTCAATTCCTGCCTCAAAGTGTTACAATATAGAAAACTACACCCGGGAGGATTATGAACATGAAGCTTGCTTACACTGGTTGGATGTGGCTGCGGGAGTTTTCCGGGCAGCGGGAGCATATCCGCCGTATTTTCGAACAGAGCGTGAAGGAACTTGTCCACATTGGCTATCCCTTTATGGAGAACATGGCCTCCTTTGTGGTGCCGTATTTCCGGCCGGAGGAGGTGCGGGAGATCATGGAGCGCTATGGCACCCGGCTCATCGGGCTTTACTCCAATCTCTCCGAGGGCTATGAGACCCTCTGCTCCTATGTGGACTTTGTCAAGGCCGCCGGGGGCGAGTATCTCATCAGCATGAGCCCCAACTGGGACTTGGGCCGCGACATGGGCGATCTGCCCACGGACTGGGACGGGATCCGGGCCCAGGCGGAGCTCTCGAACCGTGTGGGCGCCTATGCGGCGGCACAGGGCATCACCTTCTGCTATAATCCCCATGCCTATACGGACGTGGCCACCGACGAGGAAATGGCAGCTTTTGCAGAGCTGACGGATCCGGAGACGGTGAAATTCTGCTTTGACTGCGGCCATGCCACCCTGGCGGGCGTGGATCCCCTGCGCCAGCTTGAGACCTATTATGACCGCATGGCCTATATCCATGTGAAGGACGTGGATCCCACGGTGGAGCGCGTCGCGCCCCAGTTCGGCCGCACGGCATTCGTGCCGCTGGGCTTTGGCACGGTGAATGTTAAGGGATATCTGCGCTATTTGGAGGCGCAGGGATACGAGGGCGTGGTCTGTGTCGGGATGCCGCCCCCCTGTGCCAAGATCAATGATTATGAGAGCGCCGCCATCTCCCGCACCTATCTGCGCCTGAACTGTGATCTCTAAAAAAAGGACGGGCACACCCGGATTTTTTTGAAAAAAGGAATTGACAAGTTTTTTTCTGTCCCTTAAAATATGAGATAACAATCGAGAGTGTTCGCAAAAAAGAGCTCCTTTTCATTCGGGGACGCTGTCCTTTTTCCGGAGGCAAAGCGATGGAATATGTCGGTCGCGCACAGGCGCTGGTGATGAGAGACGGACGCATTTTGATGGCGCGTCATATTGAGCACGGACGGGAATATTATGTCCTGCCGGGCGGCGCCATTGAGCCGGGGGAAACGCCGGAAGAGGCGGTCTGTCGGGAACTTTTGGAGGAATGTTGTGTCCGGGGCGAGATCGTGCGGAAGCTGAGCGAATATCTCTACAGCGACGGCGAAAAAGTGCGCTATACCTATGAAATGAACATCGGCGACCAGGAGCCCACGCTGGGCGAGGATCCGGAGATCGATCCGGAGAACCCCATCTTAAACGGTGTGGTGTGGATGCGTCCGTCCGAGCTTACCGAGCGGGATCGTGCCTATCTCTGGGCCGCGGGCCTTGCCGGTGTGCGTCAGTTCCATGATGAGATCGCCTCCTGGGCGGACGATATCAGTTATCCCGCGCTCCGCGGCGAATAAAGAAAGCAAAGCGCGGCAGAAAAAAACTGCCGCGCTTTTTTCATGACAGGGGGATTTTATGAAAATCTATCAGATCGAAAACGAAAATCTGCTCTTCCGTTCCGGTACGCTCTGCGGCGAGCATGTGTCGCTTCGTTACCGGGACGAGGACATCGACTATATCTGGCAGCCCCGGCCGGGCCATTGGGAGCACGGCAGCTTTGTCTGCTTCCCGCTGATGGGCCGTCTGCCGGAGGGCAGCTATGAACTGGACGGGCAGCGCTACGGGATGCCCATGCACGGCTTTGCCCAGTCGAAAGAATTCAGGGTGGTATGCCGCGAGGCGGACAGCATCACCTATGAACTGCGGGAGGATGCGGAGACCATGGCGGCCTATCCCTTCCCCTTTGCCCTGCGGCTTCGGTATACGCTGAAAGGTTCGGCGCTGGAGATCGTCTATGAGGTGGAAAATCCCGGCGACGCGCCCCTGCCCTTCTCTGTGGGCGGGCATCCGGGCTTCACCTGTCCCCTGCTGCCGGGAGAGGAATTTTCAGATTATGAGCTTGTGTTCTCTGAAGAAGAGCGGCTTTCCGACGTGGTGACGTTTTATAGTCCCATCGAGGTACTGGAGCGCGCCATGGGAAAGGCGGGGCGCGTGCTGCCGCTGTCTTATGACTTATTCCGGGACGGATCCATCTGCTTCCGGCCGGTGCGTTCGGATGCTGTGACGCTTCATAGCCGCAGAAGCGGCCGGGGCGTGCGGCTGTCTCTTACGGGTGCGGATTGCTTCCAGATCTGGACGGCACCGGGCAGCCCCTTCCTCTGCATGGAGGCCTGGCACGGGGCCATTACCCGTCGGGGCTGGGCAGAGCAGGACGTGTGGCGGAAGCGGGAGGGCACGATCCTCCTGCCGCCGGGCGAAGTCTGGCGCTGCAGCCACACGGTGGAACCGCTGAGATAAGAAAAACCGCACTGTTTCCGGTGGGAAACGGTGCGGTTCCTTTTTTACAGTTCCAGTCCGAAGAGCCGGATGGCGTTTTCGGAGAGCATTTTGCGGTTTTCCTCCTCGGAAAATCCCAGGGAGAAGAAGTACTCCAGTTCCTCCGTGGGCTCCCACATGGGATAGTCCGTGGCAAAGAGGACGCGATCCGGGCCGTAGCGCAGCATGATCTCCCGGGCCAGAGCGGGCTCCAGATTATAAAAGCTGGAGGAGCAGTCCACATAGAGATTGGGGAAATCGCAGAGCTTTCGGCTTGCCTCGTCCTGGATGGACCATCCGCCCATGTGCGCGCCGATCACCGTGAGATTCTGATAGATCCGGAGGATCGGCATCAGGCGGTTGGGATTTGAGAAATCATAGCGATAGTCGCCGGTGTGGGCCAGAATGGGCAGACGGCCTTCGCAGAGCTCGTAAATCTTCAGACAACGATAGTCGTCCAGCTTAAAGCGCTGGATATCCGGATGGAGCTTCACGCCCCGAAGACCCAGAGACAAAAGATGCTCCACGTCCCCGGCGATATCCTCGCTTTCCGGGTGCAGCGTGCCAAGGCCGGTGAAGCGGCCGCCGCTTTTCGCCACTTCGTCCGCGATGAAGTTGTTGATGCTGCGGACCTGGTGGGGCGTGGTGGCCACGGACTGGACGATGAAATGATCGATGCCGGCGCCCGCTCCGCGAACCGCCAGGTCTGCGGTGGTGCCCAGGCATTTTGATACGATGTCATAGAAATGATCGGTGCCGGCAACGGCGCGGGCGGCGATCTTTTCCGGGTAAATGTGGCAATGGGAATCGATGATGGTATATCCGTTTTTCATAGGTGAACCTTGTCAGTTTTCAGGATGATCAGCGTGCGGCGCTGTCCCGTTCGATCAGCGCCACCGCATGGGCGGCAATGCCTTCCCCGCGGCCGGAAAAACCCAGTTTTTCCTCTGTGGTGGCCTTGATATTCACGTTTTCGGCGGGAATCCGCAGGGTTTCTGCGATTTTCTGCCGCATTTCTTCGATATAGGGGGCGAGCTTCGGACGCTGGGCGATGACGGTGGCGTCGAGATTGCCGGGACGATAACCGGCATTTTCGAGCACCGTGCGGACGTGGTC
Source organism: Oscillospiraceae bacterium (assembly GCA_015067705.1). Taxonomy (GTDB): domain Bacteria; phylum Bacillota; class Clostridia; order Oscillospirales; family QAMX01; genus Allobutyricicoccus. The sequence goes on along the minus strand of SVLW01000004.1, from coordinate 57,530 downwards.
TAAAAGCAGGAGACTGGAGATCCCGCGGAAGCGCTCGTCCGTGTCCGGGAAGTGGCGGCCGATGTCGCCAAGGCCCGCGGCGCCCAGGAGGGCGTCCATAACGGCATGGGTGAGCACGTCGGCGTCGCTGTGGCCCAGAAGGCCCTTTTCATAGGGGATCGTGACGCCGCCCAGGATCAGGGCGCGATCCTCCACCAGACGATGCACGTCATAGCCGTGGCCGATGCGGAAGTTCAGCATGTTCGCGCCTCCAGAATGGCCTGGGCCAGAATGAGATCGTCGGGGGTGGTGATCTTTAGGTTGGTGTTTTCGCCGTCGCAGATATAGATATGCTTGCCCAGTGCCTCCACAGCGGCGCAGTCATCGGTATAATCAATGCCGTATTCCATGGCCTTTGCATAGGCGGCGCGAAGAATATCGGCGTCAAAGACCTGGGGCGTCTGGGCGGCGCGGAGCATATCCCGCTGGGGCGTGTGGTCGATATAGCCCTCGGGGGACATCATCTTGATGGTGTCTTTCACCGGCACGGTCACCACGGCGGCGCCGGTTTTGGCGGCCAGTTCGATGACCCGGGCGATCATTTCGGAGGAGCCCAGAGGGCGCGCGCCGTCATGGACGGCGATAAGCCGGGTGCGGTCAGAGCAGGCCAGGGCGCCGAGATACGCACTCTCGCCCCGGGAGGCACCGCCCATCACGACTTTGGAGAGTTTCGTAATGCCATACTCGTCGGCAAGCTTGGCAACAGCGGGGATCTCCTCGCTTTTGGTGGCTACGATGATCTCGTCCACCACCGGGCAGTTCTCGAGATTTCTCAGGGTGTGGGCCAGCACCGGAATGCCCATCAGGGTAGAAAACTGCTTATTCTCTCCCGCCATGCGGGTGGAGCTGCCGGCGGCAGGAACCACCGCCGTACAAAAAGGACGCGCGGCGGCGTCCCGATGTTTGATTTTATCAACGACTTTATGGATCAGTTCGGGGAAGTTCATAGAAATCTGACACCTCAAAAAGGAGTATTCGCTTATAGCGTTCCGGCCAGACGGGCCAGCAGGGCGTCGTGGCTTTCGCCGGTGGCCAGTTCCAGCTCGGAGAGCAGGATCTGGCGGCTGGTGCCCAGCATTTTGCGTTCGCCGGTGGAGAGGCCATGGCTGCGTTCCCGCAGCATGAGCCCGCGCACGACTCGGGAAACCTCATAAAGATCCCCGCTTTTCAGGCGGAGCATATTTTCCCGATAGCGCCGGTTCCAGTTTTTGTCATCCTCCGTGGGGAGTTCGGCAAAGGCGTCCAGCACGGCATAGGCCGTCTCCCGATCGATGAGGGGACGGATGCCAATGGCGGCGCTGCCCTCCACGGGCACCATCACGCGGACGGAACCTGTGGGGATCTGGAGGACATAATAACTGCGTGTTTCCCCGGCCACCTTCTGCTCGACGATCTCCTCGATCCGGCCGGCTCCGTGCATGGGATGAACGATCACATCTCCGGGTGCGTACACAGGCATTCCCTCCTTATTCTGGAATTCTGTTTCCATTATACACCAGAGCGGAGGGAATCTCAAGGATTATTTCAAAATATACACATTTTCTTCATTTTTGCCCGTCCAATTGACTCTTTCCCGGGTGGCAAAGAAGCAGGGATTCCGGAGAAAGTCGTCCTCCCAGGGGCCCGTCATCATGGGATGGCGACTCTCGTAGTGAACGCCATGGGGGCAATAGGCGCCGAAGCGGCGGGCGTCGCCGCCCCAGAGGAACCAGGAGAGGGCGTCGCCCCGGCTCTCGTCCAGATGGGCGATGAGGGCGCGGGCAAAGGGCTCCCACAGCTTTTTATGGGAGAGGGGCGCGCCGGGGCGGCAGGTGAGATAGGTATTGAGGAATAAAACGCCCTGGGCCTCCAAAGCGTCCCAGAGTTCGTGAGGCGGCAGAATGGGAAAGCTGCCGTCCCGGATCTTTTCCTGGACTTCGCGCCAGGTGAGGATCTCGCCGGTCTCTGCCCGGTAAATGGCGCGGACGAAATTCCGCAGGGAGGCCTGGCGGAAGGGGGTGAGCCAGGAAGTGAGCCCTGCCACCTCAAAGCTGCGGCCGGTGGCGGCGCCGGGCTGGGGGTAGGGATCCTGACCGAGGATCACCACCTGCAGCCGGGAGAGATCCGTCTCCGCAAAGCGGAAGATGCGCTCCTCTTCGGGGGTGAAGCCGTCCGCCCGGACGGCAGACAGGATTTTTTCGATTTCGTCGGCGTGGGCAACAAAAAACGGCTGCCAGCTTGCATGAATGGTCATAGGGGGCTTCCTCCTATCCGGATAGCGCCGGAAGTCCGGCGAAAGAGGCTTTTTCGGGGAAATGGGCAAAAAGGTGACGGGATCCGGACAGAGGGGCGGAAAAGGACGAGATTTCCATCATTTTCCGCCGGAAACCGGAACTGGCGACTTTTTCCCCAGAGAAAAGTGCCGTGAAACCGCTGTTTCCAAGGCTTTCACGGCACTTATCCACATTATCCACAGAGTTATCCACAGATTTTGTGGAGAGCGAGGGGGCGGACACAGTGGTTTTCCACAGGTGTGCCTATAGGCCCCGGCGATCTAAGGAGCGGTATTGCACGGCCTCCGCGATGTGGCGGCGGCCGATGATTTCGGCGTGATCCAGGTCCGCGATGGTGCGGGCCACCCGCAGGATCCGATCGTGAGACCGGGCGGTGAGGCCCAGCCGCTCAAAGCTGCGGCGCAGGAAAGTCGCGGCATCCTCGTCCATGCGGCAGTCCGTGCCCATGCGGGAGGGCGGGATGTAGGCGTTGCAGGTGATGCCGCTGCCCTCAAAGCGCTGGCGCTGGCGTTCTCTGGCATCCTCCACCCGGGCGCGGATGGCGGCGGAGGGCTCCGCGGGGGTGCGGTGCTCCAGATCCTCATACTTCACCGCGGGCACCTCGATCTGGATATCGATGCGGTCCAGAAGCGGGCCGGAGATGCGGGAGAGGTATTGATCCACGCTCTTCTCCGTACAGGTGCAGCGGCCCGAGGGGTCGCCGTACCAGCCACAGCGGCAGGGATTCATGGCGCACACCAGCATGAAGCGGGCAGGATAAGTGAGAGAACCGGCGGCCCGGGAGATGGTGACTTTTCCCGTTTCCAGAGGCTGGCGCAGGGTTTCCAGCACATCGGTATAGAACTGCGGCAGTTCGTCCAAAAATAGCACGCCGCAGTGAGCCAGCGAGATTTCGCCGGGTCGGGGGCGGGAGCCGCCGCCGGTGAGTCCCGCGGAGGAGACAGTGTGATGGGGCGCGCGGAAGGGCCGCGCCGTCAGCATGGGATGGGCGGCGTCGGTGAGGCCCGCCACGGAGTGGACCTTTGTGGCCTCGAGGGCCTCTTCCCGGCTCATACTGGGGAGAATGGAGGGCAGCCGCTCTGTCAGCATACTCTTGCCCGCGCCGGGCGGGCCCACCAGCAGGATGTTATGTCCGCCGGCGGCGGCGATTTCCAGAGCGCGCTTGGCCTGCTCCTGTCCCATGACGTCGGCATAATCCGGCTGAGGCAGGGCGGAGGCATATTCCTCCACGGTCCAGTCCTCCATGGGCGCGATGGGGCGAATGCCCTGTAAATGGTCGAGAAGCTGTGCCACGGTCTCGACGGGATAGACTGTGAGGCCGCCGGCAAGGGAAGCCTCTTTTGCATTCTCTTTCGGGCAATAGAGCGCGCGGACGCCCAGCTCTGCCGCGGTGGTGGCCATGGGCAGCACGCCCACGGCGGGGCGCAGCTCGCCATACAACGACAGCTCGCCCAAAAACATCACATCCTCCGGCAGGGGATCGATGACGCCCTGGCACTGCAGAATCGAGAGCAGGATGGGAAGATCGTATAAAGAGCCGGTTTTTTTCGTACCGGCAGGGGCCAGATTCACGGTGATGCGGCGGGCGGGAAAGGCACAGCCGCAGTTTTTCATGGCGGCGCGGACACGCTCCCGGGATTCGCGGACGGCGGCATCCGGCAGACCCACCACGTCAAAGGCAGGCAGTCCCCCGGAGATATCGCACTCCACGGTGACTTCATACCCGTCGATGCCATCCAGCGCCAGAGATCGAATATATTGCGGCATGTAGTTCCCCTCCTTACCCGATTTTGGGAGTGATTAGAGATGATCGGTCATTTCAAGCACTAACGCCAACGCCCGGCGGGCGGTTTCCTCACGGATTTCGTCCCGGCTGCCCGAGAGGTGCAGCTCTCTTGACACATAGCGGCCGCCGGGGAGCGCCACGCCCAGATACACCAGGCCCACGGGCTTTTTCGTGTCGTCGGAGGCTGGGCCGGCGATGCCGGTGGTGCCCACGCCGATGTCGGTATGCATGAGAGCCTTCACGCCCCGGGCCATTTCGAGAGCCACGGGACGGCTGACGGCGCCGTAGGTGTCCAGATTATGCTGGGTCACGGAGAGGACACCGTGCTTGATCTCGTTTGCATAGGCGCAGACGCCGCCTTTTAAGACCGCGGACGCACCGGGAACATCGGTGATGAGCTTCGTAAGAAGGCCGCCGGTGCAGGACTCCGCAAAGGAGATGGTGCAATGAAGGCGGATGAGTTTTTCAACGAGCAGTCTTGCTTCTTCCATGGTGCGCCTCCCTTTACGGACGAATGAGCACGTGCTCCGCGCCGCGGACGGATGCCTCGGTGAGCTCGGCCACGTTCAGCTTCCTCTCCGCCTTCTCGAGCATTTCCACGGTGGGCTTCAGAATGGGATGGCGGGGGGTGAACACGGTGCAGCAGTCCTCATAGGGCAGAATGGAGGTCTCAAAGGTGCCGATGCGGCGGGCAAACTGCACGATATCGGTCTTGTCAAGGCCGATGAGGGGCCGGAAGATGGGCATGGTGGCCACATCGTCGGTGGTGACCAGAGCATCCAGGGTCTGGCTGGCCACCTGGCCCATGCTCTCGCCGGTGATGAGGGCGCGGGAGCGGTTATTCTCCGCAATGCGCTGGGCCACGCGCACCATGAAGCGGCGCATGATCACGGTGAAGAGTTCCTCGGGGCAGTTGTCGCGGATCTCCTCCTGAATGTCGGTGAAGGGAGCGATATGGAGATGGATGGGGCCGGACCACTCGGCAACGATTTTCAGCAGGGTCAGCACCTTTTCCTTGGCCTCGTCGGAGGTGTAGGGATAGCTGAAGAAATGGACGGCATGGAGCTCCAGACCCCGGCGGGCCATGAGCCAGGCCGCCACGGGGCTGTCGATGCCGCCGGAGATCATGATGGTGGCGCGGCCGTTGATGCCGCAGGGCAGACCGCCTGCACCGGGACGGGGCGCGGAATGGACATAAGCGGCGGTTTCGCGCACCTCCACATGAACGGTGACGTCCGGGTGCTTCATGTCGGCTTCCAGATGGTCATAGACCTCGCCCACGATGCCCGCCACCTGAATGGCGGTCTCGATAGAGGTGAGGGGGAATTTCTTGTCGCTGCGCTTGCCCTCCACCTTAAAGGTGCGGGCGGTACGCAGTTCGTCCCGGAGATATCGGGTAGCGGTCTCGCCGATGGCGCGGACGTCCTTTTCGCACACCGCGGCACGGCACAGGGCCACGACGCCGAAGACTTTGCTGCAGATCTCCTCTGCCCGGGCAATGTCAAAGGATTCGTCCTGGGGGACGATATAAATGGTGGACTGGCGGGACTCCACGGCGCAGGGGCCGCAGACCTTCAGGCGGGAGGCCAGCTCGTTCTTCAGGCGCTCCTCAAATTTCTGGCGGTTCAGGCCCTTGAGGACCAGCTCGCCCAGCTTTAATAAAATGACTTCCTGCATGGGTGACTCCTTGCTTGCAATTTTTATTTCCGATGGAACCGGGCGTAGGCGGCGGAGAGTGCGTCGGTGAGGGCCGTCACGTCCTCGGGGGTGTTGGTGTAGGAAAAACTGATGCGCACGGTGCAATCGATGTCCTGGGCGGGCAGGCCGCAGGCGGTGAGCACATGGCTGCGCTTACCCTTGGCACAGGCGGAACCCGCGGAGACATACACCCCGGCGTCGCTTAAGATCCGCAGCACCACTTCGCTGCGGCAGCCGGGGAGACAGAGGGAGGCAATGTGCGGCACGCCGCCCGGGAAGTTGAGACGTGCATCCGGCACTTTCGCACCAAGCTCCTGCTCAAACTGTTCGCGCAGGGCGATGATCTCCGCCGCGTGCCGGGAGAGATTTTCAAAGCCCAGCTTTGCGGCCACGCCGAATCCGGCAATGGCGGGGATATTTTCCGTGCCGCTGCGGAGGCCGTTTTCCTGGCCGCCGCCCAGCTGGACCGGGATCACCCGGAATCCCTTTTTCACATATAAGGCGCCGATGCCCTTGGGGGCATGGATCTTATGGGCGCTGATGGTGAGAAGATCGACGCCCAGGGAATGCACGTTGATGGGCACCTTGAAGAGGCCCTGCACCGCGTCCGTGTGGAGGATGGCGCGGCTCTGCCGCCGGGCCAGCACTTCCTTTATCGCGGCGATGGGATTCACCGCGCCGGTCTCGTTATTCACCAGCATGATGGACACGAGAGCGGTATCGTCCCGCAGGGCGGCGTCCAGCGCCTCCGGCGAGACCACGCCGTTCCGATCGGGCTTTAAGTAAGTCACCTCAGAGCCGTTTGATGCAAAGGCACGAATGGGCTCCAAGACCGCGGGATGCTCCACGGCGGTGGTGATGATATGCTTGCCCACCCGGCGATTCACGAACAGGGCGGACTTGATGGCCTGGTTATTGCTCTCGGTGCCGCCGGAGGTGAAGAGAATCTCGTCGTCCTGCGCCCCGATGGCTGCGGCCACCGCATGACGCGCCGCGGCAAGCTCCTGGGCTGCGGCCCGCCCCATGGCATGGAGACTGGAGGCGTTGCCGTAGCACTCGCTCATCATCTGCGCCGCCTTCAGCGCCGCCTCCGGACACACCCCAGTGGTGGCGGAATGATCAAAATAATGCATAAATCCCTCTTAGTTCCGTAAAGGGCAAAGCCCTGTAGTTTCTGACAGTTTAGTATAGCATAAAATTCGGGGAAGAGCAAATAGAATTGACAGTGGAAAGTTGACAGTGGACAGTTGTGGTGTCGCCGGAGGCGACAGGATTGAAATTCGCCGTGTACCCCCGGCTCCCTCTGATGAGGGAGCCAAGAAAGTCTGATCAAAACCAAATTTGGCTCTGCTAATTCCTATCGGGCACAGCCCGACTCCTTCACTGTCCACTGTCAACTCTCCACTATCAACTAAAAAAAGCTCCCCTTCCGGGCGAGCTTCTGATTGATTCTACCATACTTCTCATCACGGGCACAAAAAAAGAAATACCCTTGACCATTGTTTCTTTACACATCGGTCAAGGGTTATTTCTCTGCTTTCTTAGTGTCCAGTGTCATGGTTAACCTCTCTTTCTGCGGGTTCAGACCGGTCATTTTCTCTTTCCTACGAAAACGGTTTTGTTCCACCGATGAGCGTCTTTTTTGTTTCCAAAAAATCTGCTTGTTTTCGCTGACCTTGTCTGCGGCTTTGTAATTTTTACATCAGCCTTAGGGTTTTACTTGTTCATTGGTCTCACCCTTTCCTTGTCTATATAGTACCATGAGAATCCGGGAATTACAAGATGGAGTTTTGTACAAAGTGAATAAGTTTCGCTTGTGCATAACGGAGAAACAGGGCGATGTGCCGAAAAATGCTTGACTGGGGCGGCGGGATTTGGTATACTGAATATGTTGGGGCGCTTATACGGAAGCGCCCTTTTCTGCTGTCAAAAAGAAAAGGCGAGGGGGTTTGCACCCCCTCGCCTTTTATACTGCCTTGCGGCTTATTTCTTGAAGAACTTCTTGCTGACACGGATGTGTGCTTCGTAGGCGGAGCAGTCGCGCTGGGCCAGGAACTCCTGAACGGGAGTCAGGTCCAGACGCACTTCCTGCGTCAGGTCATAGACCTGCTCGAGGCACTCGTCGCCCACGGTGAACTTCATGGTGAGCTTCATGCAATCCAGGCAGGTGTCATAGTCGATCTGGCACATCTTGCCGGTCTTGTCCCAGCCGTGGAAGCTGCGGGCGGAACGCATGTCAAGACGCTCCAGGATCTCGTTATTGCGCTCCACGCCGATGCAGTACTGCTCGCTGAAGGAGCCGGCGCCCATGATGTTGCCGTCGGCCTCGTTATAGACCGTGGGCATGACATAGCCGCGGCCGCAGTCCGCGATGATGTTCTGCATGACCTTGTGGCCATAGCCCAGCGGGCCGTGACCGTTGGTGATACGCACCGGGTCGCCCCAGTTTAAGAACACGCCAGCGCCGTCGAGACCCAGCATGATGTTATTGTCGGTGAGGAGGTTATCGGAGTCGTGCTGGTAGAAGCCGTGGCCGCCGCCGGAGGTGCGCTGCGGGATGGAGCCCGTGGGATCCGCGCCGCCGTTAATGATGATATTATGGTCGGTTCGGCAGGGGATATCGGTGGCCTCGATGAAGATGGCACCCATGACCATGCTCTTGCAGTTCACGATGGTGTTATAGCAGATACGCTCATTGGCGTTTGCATAGTCGGTCCAGATGCCGGGGCCGTAGCCATTGTTGGTGATGACGTTATAACGGATCAGGCCGTCATGGACGCCGTGCACCTTGATGGCGCCGGATTCGTAGTTATATTCGATGTCGTGCCAGCAGTTGCCGTCCAGCACGTTGCCCTCCAGCAGGATGCCCTGGTTTCTGCCCAGACCTGCAATGCCGCAGACGCCGCAGTTGGAGACATGGTTCCGGCGGACGATCATATGGGTGTCATGCTGGATCTCGCGGGAGCGCATGGGGGACTCGTTGCCGATGTCGATACCCAGACCATTGGCCCAGCGCACCTTGTTTTCCTCAAGGATCCAGTGATGGCCGCAGTGGGTGGAGAGTGCACCCTTCTGGGAGCCGGGGACGCCGTTGCCCACGAACTCGAACTCGAGACCCTTGACGCGGATATAGCCCAGGTCAGAATTGATCGGGGAGAAGAGCTGGTCGCGGCAGGTATAAGTGATCACATGATCGCGGGGGTCGGAGTCGTCCTTCAGGCGGATGATGAACTTATAGCCGGAGTCCTCCACCCAGTAGGAGCCCGGAACCTGGGACAGCTGGTTCGAGAAGTTCACCTGCCACAGAGGCTCGCCGTCCACCATGATGAGGCCGCGGCGCTTTAAGAAGGGAGCCCAGTCCTTTTCACGGGGCAGGTATTCAAACCAGAACTCACAGCCGCCGAAGGGCTGGGACGCGCAGTTCACCATGGCGAAGGGATTGATCTTGTCAAAGTCGCACTGATTGAAATAGCCCTGATAGCACTTGGCGTCGGGGTTGAACTCAGTGGTGTAGTTATAATATCTGCCGAGACCGATGGTGTTATACTCGCACTTGTCGGTGAAGCCGTTCTTGTATTCCTTGGCGCCGGTGAGAATGACGCGCTCGCCGGGGGCGGCCTCATAGCTGATCATAGACTTGGGGCAGTTACCGCCGTTCACCGGGCGGACGAACTCGTCGTACACGCCGCCGCCGATGACCACGCGCTCACCGGCCTCGAGGATCTCTGCGGCCTTGGAGATGGTGGCAAAGGGGGCCTCGGCAGTGCCGGGGTTCTCGTCGGATGCATTTGCAGCCTTGGAAACATAGTAGGTTTTGGTAAATTCCGTCTCGCAATCCCAGAATTCAAAGGGTTTGCCGTTGGGGAGAATGGAATACTGATCGTTTACGTAAGACATAATTCCCTCCTGAAAAAATTCCGCCGTATGGCATATTGGAACGGAAATGGGCAGATTCCCATATTCCTTTGTACCAAATATACCATACGGCGGATGCGTTCTCAATAAGATTTGGTTGGATTGCTGATATATTCCAAATGAGTGGGCGTATCCGGGAAACTCAGAGAATAATCAGTTCCTTGGGTGCCTTCATAAAGTTGCGGCAGCCGTCTTTGGTCAGCACCACAAAGTCCTCAATGCGGACGCCGAACTTGCCGGGGAGGTAGATACCGGGCTCGATGGTGACCACAACGCCTTCCTGCAAGGGCTCCATATTGGTGGGCTGGGCGCCGAGACCGTCATGCACGTCGATGCCCAGGCTGTGGCCCAGGCTGTGGCCGAAGTATTCGCCATATCCCGCGCCCTCGATGATATCGGCAGCCACCTTGTGGAGGTCTGCGCCGATGATGCCGGCTTTCGCTGCGGCAAGGGACTCGGTCTGAGCGCGCAGAACAGTGTCATAGACCTTGCGCTGTTCGTCCGAGACGTGACCAACCGCCACGGTGCGGGTCATGTCGGAGCAATAGCCGCCCCACAGGGCGCCGAAGTCCATGGTGATGAAGTCGCCGTTCTGGATCACGCGCTCGCCGGGGACGCCGTGGCAGAGAGAGCCGTTCTCACCGGAGACCACGATGGTGTCAAAGGAATTGGCGGTGGCGCCGAAAAGGCGCATCTGATAGTCAAGCTCTGCGGCGATGTCGCACTCGCGGATGCCGGGCCGGATCGCGGTGAGGATCTTGTCAAAGGCGGCCTCTGCAATGCGCTGGGCCTTTTCGATGCGCTCCAGCTCGAAGTCGTGCTTGATGTGGCGCAGACGGGCCATGAGACCGTCCTCGGGGACAAGCTTTGCGGTGAGCTTGGCAGAATAGGCCTGATAGCCCGCATAGCTCATGGCGTCGGCCTCAAAGGCCAGCTCCGTCACGCCCTCTTCCGCACAGAACCGATTGATGATATCGGTATAGGAGAGGCCGGACTTCGTCATCACCAGTTCAAAGCCCTGGATCTTGGCGCCTGCATCCTCAAAATAGCGGAAGTCCGTGGCGAACACGGCGCGATCTTTGGAGATCAGGGCGATACCGGCGGAAGAATGGAAGCCGGTGACATAGAAGCGGTTCTGGGGAGACGTGAGCAGGACGGCGCCATAGGGGGCGTCCTTCAGTGCGGACAGGATACCTTTCAGATTTTCTTCAAACATGGTTCAATACCTCCGTTTGGGATCGATTAAATGCTCCAATACCCGCTTGAAGCGGAGAAAGGGCTTGGTTTCCAGTTCAATGGGCTGGGTGAGGATACAGGGGACGCGGTGCCATGACGCCGCCAGCACATCGGTGAAGAGCTGGTCACCCACCAGTACCACTTCGTTTCGGCGGAGTCCCAGTTCCCGCAGCGCCCGGGGGATGCCGCGGCCAAAGGGCTTGCCGCTTTTCGGGATAAAGCCCACGCCCAGGGGCTCGCAGAACTTTGCCACCCGCTCGTAGTGATTGTTGGACACCACAAAAACGGGGATCCCGGCGTCTTTCAGGCTGCGGAGCCATGCCGCGCCTTCCTCGGTGGGCCGGGGCGCATCGTGGAGGGCGATGGTGTTGTCAAGATCGGTGAGTACGGCGCGCGCGCCGATCTCCCGCAAAAGCGTAGGCGTGATCTCCCGCACACTGTCCATGCGGTAATCCGGCTTCAGTCCTCGTGCCAATTTTCCAAAATCCTCCCATGCATCATTGGATGCCGCCCGGCATAGAGATGGAGCAAAGCATTCTTAGGCATTATTATAGCACAAACCGTGCGAAAGGGAAAGAGGGAGCGCATGAAAGCGGAGGGAATGATTCTGGCGGTGACGGCGGCGGAAACGGCGGAATGCCGGGGACTGGGGATCCCTTTGGGGCGGATGTCCTATCGGGTGTCGCCGGAGGGGGTCCTGCTCCGGGCGGCGGCGCTTTCCGGTGAGGTGCGGGGCGGCGTGATGATCGTCATGGGGCGCATCCCGGAGGGGGACGCGGCGCGGCTCTCCGCGGCCATTTTGGCCGAATGCGCGGCGCGGGAATATGCGGGGGTGTATCTGGACGGGGAGGCGGCGGGCGGAACCGCGGCACTGGCGGCGGCGCTGGAGGCGCCGCTGCAGGCGGCGGGACGGCGGCTCTATACGCCGCCGGGCGCGGGCGCCGGGATCCCGGTTTTGGAGAGTGCCGTCACCGGCGGATCCTATCGGCTATACCTGGAGGAGGCCCGGGCACGGCATCCGGAGGGGATCGCGCTGGCGCTTTTGCCCATGGCGGTGTCCTTCGTGCTGCCGGCGTGGGACGAGGGGCAGCCCCTCTCCCGGGAGGAACTGGCCGCGGAGCTCGCCTCCGGGGGACTGCAGTATTATTCCAAAGAGCTCTGCGCCCGGTATCAGACCAGCCGGGGAACGGACGGCCTGACGCGCTTTCTTTTATATGACGACGCCGATACGCTGCGGGAGAAATGCCGGGTCGCGGAGGCCGCGGGGGTGGAGGCGATTTTTCTGCCATACGCGCTTCTCAGGACGGAATTACCGGATATTTTGGAGATTTAGCGGAAAAAAGGAAATCCCCGGCAGAATGTCCGGCGCGCCTTGCAAAGCGGCGGCGGCTCTTTTATAATGGGGAAAGAAGAACCCCTTTTCGGATACCGTACATAAGAGGAGGAACATCCCTATGCCGAGAGAGTATATCATGCGCTATACCCGTCCTGCCGATCTTTGGAACGATGCGCTGCCTTTGGGCAACGGCCGCATCGGCGTCATGGCCTATGGCCACGCCAATATTGAGCGGCTGCAGCTCAATGAAGACAGCCTGTGGTACGGCGATTTTATCAACCGCAATAACCCCAAACTGAAAGAGGCACTGCCGGAGATCCGGCGGCTCATTTTTGCCGGGAAGATCCCGGAGGCCGAGGATCTGATCCAGCGCTATATGATCGGCGCGCCCGCCTCCATGCGGCATTATGAGACCATGGGCGAGCTGGACATCGCGGTGAACGAGCTGTCGCCCTTTGATATGAACTGGCTGCCCCAGAGCGACGACGTGGAGGACTATGAAAACGAGCTGGATCTCATGCGCGGCGTGCAGACCGTGCGCTGGACGAGAGACGGTGTGCGTTATACCCGGGAGGTATTTGTCAGCCATCCCGACCATGTGCTCTGCGTGCGGGTGCGTTCCTCCGTGCCGGGGGCCATTACGCTCCATGCCCAGTTTGACCGCTGTATGATCTACGACATGAAGGTGGAGGACGACCGCCGTCCCGGCAAGTACCGCCGCGGCGGCGATTGGGCCGGCATGTTTTTGGATGAAAACCACACCCTGGACGCCGTGACGCTGGCGGCCCGGGGCAATGCCGGCGGCACCGGCTTTGCCATGGCGGTCTCCATGGTCACCGACGGCACGGTGGAGGATCCCTATACCCAGCTTCACACCTCCGGCGCCTCCTGCGTGTGCCTGTACCTGGGCGCCGCCACCAAAAACCGGGAGGCGGATCCCATGGCCGCGGCACTTGCCGCAGCCCGCGCTGCCAAAGAGAAGAGCTTTGACGAAATCCTTGCCCGTCATGTCGAGGACTTTGAACCCATGATGCGCCGCTGTGAACTGCGCATGGGCGACGAGGCAGGCCGCACCACGGACGAGCTTCTGGAGGCCGGTCGCGCCCCCGGCGGCGATCCGGCACTGGCAGCCCTTTACTTCACCTTTGGCCGCTATCTCATCGTCTCCGGCGGCCGTCAGGACTCCACCGCGTTAAACCTGCAGGGTATCTGGTGCAAGGAATTCCTGCCCTTCTGGGACAGCAAATATACCACCAATATCAATGTGCAGATGAACTATTGGCCCGTGGAGATGACGAATCTCTCCGAACTTCATGAATCCCTTTTCGATCTGATTGCCCGTGTCTGCGAACGGGGAAAGGAGACCGCCCGGGTCATGTACGGCATGCGGGGATCGGTCACCCATCATAATACCGACTACTACGGCGACTCCGCGCCCCAGGATGCCTATATGGCCTCCACCAGCTGGCCCACCGGCGGCGCGTGGCTGGCCCTCCATCTCTGGGAGCATTATCGCTATACCCGCGATCTCGAGTTCCTGCGTCAGTGGCAGCCCGTCATGCGGGAATTCGCCCTCTTCTTCCTGGACTACCTCACCCCGGATGGGAACGGCTATCTCGTCACCTGTCCGTCGGTTTCGCCGGAAAACCGTTACCTCCTGCCGGATGGCTATGACTCCCCCATCTGCGCCGGCCCCGCCATGGATAACCAGATCCTGCGGGAGCTCTTCGGCGCGCTGATCGAAGCGGACGCACTTCTGGGCCTCGGCGATCCTCTGACGGCGGAATTTGCCGCGGCACGGGAGAAACTGCCGCCGGATCAGATCGGTTCCCGGGGACAGCTTCTGGAGTGGCGGGAGGAATACGCCGAGATGCAGCCCGGCATGGGCCACATCTCCCACCTCTATGCCGCCTATCCCGGCTATCAGATCAACTGGCTGGAGACGCCGGAGCTCTTAAAGGCCGCGGGCCGTTCTGTGGACCTCCGCGTGGAGGGCGGCGCGGGCCGGGGCGGATGGCCCCTTGCCTGGTTCATCTGCCAGTATGCCAGACAGTTAGACCGCGAAAAGACCGGCGCCGCCATTGCAAAGATGCTGGTATCCAGTAAAACCCGCAATTTCTTTAACGGCGCGCGGGTGTTCCAGATCGACGGGAACTTAGGCGCCACCGCCGGTATTGCCGAGGCCCTGATGCAGAGCCATACGGGCATCATCCATCTGCTGCCCGCCCTGCCCCTGACCTGGGCCGAGGGCGAGATCACGGGTATGATCGCCCGGGGCAATGTGGCGGTGGATATCCGCTGGGCCGAGGGTAAGCTGGTGGATGCCGTGCTGCGTCCCGCCCGCACGGACAAGATCGCTCTGCGCACCGATCTCCCCTGCCGCATTGTGACGGCGGAGGGTGAGGTGGCCGTGGAAACCACCGCCTGGGGCGTCACCTTTGACGCCGCGGCGGACAAGGAATACCGCGTACTCCCCTGCTGACGATGAGAAAGGAAGATATTTTTATGAAATACCGTATCAAAACTTCCAATATCGCGCCGGAACCCATTTTGAATCGTGACTATGCCTATGCCTCCTTTGCAGAAGGCCGCGCTTTCCCGGAGAAGAAAACCGGCCGTCTGCCCGCCATGGGCTGGAACAGCTGGAACGCCTTTGGCAGCGGCAACACCGAGGCCCTGACCCGGGAGATGGCCGCGCGCATCAAGGCACTGGAACTGGACAAGTTAGGTTATCAGTATCTGGTGCTGGACGACGGCTGTTATCTGCCGGAGCGTGTGGACGGCCGCGTCAGGAACGAGCCGAACAAGTTCCCCTCCGGGTTCCGGAAGCTCTCTGATGACCTCCACGCCATGGGACTGAAGTTCGGCATGTATAACGACGTGGGCACCAATCTCTGCGCCGGTGCGCACGTGGGCACCTGCGGCTTTGAGGACGTGGATGCGGAGAGCTATGCGGAGTGGGGCATTGATTTCCTGAAAGTGGATAACTGCTACTATTCCTGGGATAACGCCACGTTCTCGAATCCCGAGAATGCCCGCTATACCTATGCCCCCAATATCCGCGGCATCCGCGTCGCGGGCAAGAATTTTGACAAGGCTTTCGCCGCCAATGAGGGCGAACTGGTGGGCCGGGGCGCCGTGCGGCACGGGAACGGCTATGTCACCAATATCGGTATCTTTGACGGCACCAATGTGGGCAACACCCCCGTGGGCGAGCAGGCCGGCGGCCTTCTTTACACCGTGACGGTGCCGGAGAGCGGCGAATATGCCCTGACGGTGGAGTACGCCACCGGCCGGGAAGTGGGCGTGGGTGAATGGCTGCAGGTGGAAGTGGACGGCGAAGGCTATGTCTTCGACGGCTTCCTGCCGGTGACGGAGAGTACCGAGACCTTTGTCACGTCTCCTGAGATCACGCTGGTGCTCACGGCCGGGGAACACCGGATCCTCCTCTGCAATCACCGCCGGCAGGAGAATACACTCAATTCCTACGCCGCCATGTTCTATGCGCTGCAGGAGAAGTCCAAGGAGCGCGAAGTGGTGCTGTCCCTCTGTGAGTGGGGCAAGACCATGCCCCATAAGTGGGCCTATAAGATGGGCGATTCCTGGCGCATCTTAAACGATATCACCTTCCATGTGGCCCGGGATGGCAATACCGGCCACGCCGACTGGGAGCGTCCGGGAACGGACAGCATCACCTCCCAGTACGATAAGGCCGTCATCATGGACGAGTATGCCGGGTTAGACCGCGGCTGGAACGATCCTGACATGATGGTCATTGGTATGGACGGCATCAAGGAAGAAATGGCCCGCTCCCACATGGCCATGTGGTGCATGATGAATTCTCCCCTGATGCTGGGTCTCGACCTGCGCCGGGTGGAAAAGGGCGATGCCCTCTATGAAATCATCGCAAACCGCGACCTGATCGCGCTGAACCAGGATGCTCTGGGTATCCAGGCCAAGCGCATTTTCTGCACGCTGGAGGCCGATGCCCCGGACACCGCCTATATCACGAACCACGACCGTGTGGATATCCTGGCAAAGCCCTTATCCGACGGCAGCGTGGCGCTTTTATTCCAGAATCTCCGTCAGGAGGAGATGTCCGGCGACTTCGCCGTGACGGCGGCGGAGATCGCAGAGAAGCTGGGCGGGAAGCTGCCGGATGCGGAGGGCTTTGCAAATGCCGCATCCTATCGGGTGCAGGATCTCTGGACCAGGGAAGTCGTGACGCAGGACGGCAGATTCGCCGTGGAGCGTCTGCCCGGCTGCGGTCACGTGATCGTGCGCGTTACACCGGTGAAGTAAGTCATGGAACTGACGGTGGGCCGGATCCTGGCGGAAGTCAATCGGAGTCTTGAGGCGGCGGGGTTTCCCGCCGTCTCGTATCTGGAAGTCCCCCACGCCGCCCCGGCGGAAAAACGGCATGCCGCCGCGATTCTCCACGAGGCCCTGCTATCCCGGGGCGAGGCGGACGGCGACTGGGACGCGGCGCTGTCATTAGGGGATCTATACGAATGCCACACCTGCGTGCGGCACATTGCCCAGATGTATGCAAAGGGCATCATGGAGGCGGCGCAGGATGGCCGCTTTGGCCTGCGCGGCGTCGTGACGGAGGGGGAGCTCTCCCGGTGGCTGGCGCGGGTATGGGATCCCGGGCGTCGTCTGCCCGCACCGTCTGTGACTGTGACGCCGCCCCGGCGCATCACCCGGGCGGAGGCAGAGGCGCTGCTGCCCCGGCTGCCCCGGCGGGTGCTCATCGATCTGCGGGACGAGGCGGAGTCCGCCGCCCGGCCCTTTTCGCCGGAGCATCGCAGTCTCCCCTTCCCCCGCCTGTGGCAGAATCCTTATCAGGTGACGGAAAACCGGGAACTGCCTGTTTTTCTTTTCTGCCGCAGTGGGTATCTGGCGGTACTGGCGGCGCAGGAGCTGTCCCGGCGGGGATACCGGCAGGTCTATGCCGTGTGTCCCGGGAAAACCGTATAAAAACGCCCTTCTGCTCCCATACTAACGGAAATCATGGAAGCAGGAGGGCATTTTTGATGCAGAAAGAGCAGGATAAACGGACGCAGGAGGAGCAGCAGGGCGACCCGGACGGCGCGGTGACCCTGGATATCGGGCGCAGCAGCATCCACTGCATGACCATCATCGGCGAGGTGGAGGGGCATACCATGCTGCCCACCGGGGCCAAGGCCACCCGCTATGAGCACATGATCCCCCAACTGGCGGCCATTGAGGAGAGCCCGGAGATCCGGGGCCTTCTTCTCATTCTCAACACCATCGGCGGGGACGTGGAGGCGGGACTGGCCATTGCGGAGCTGATCGCCAGTATGAAAACGCCTACCGTCTCGCTGGTGCTGGGCGGCGGGCATTCCATCGGTGTGCCTCTGGCCGTGGCGGCACAGCATTCCTTCATCGTGCCCTCCGCCACTATGACCATTCATCCCGTGCGGGTGTCCGGCCTTGTGGTGGGTGCGCCCCAGACATTTGAGAGCTTTATCCGCATTCAGGAGCGGATCATCCGCTTTGTGACGAAAAATTCCCGGGTGTCGGAGGATCAGCTCAGGGCATTCATGCTGAATACCGACGAACTCACCACCGATGTGGGCACCGTTCTGGACGGCGAGCACGCCGTGGAGGCGGGACTCATTGATGAGGTGGGGGGACTGTCCGCGGCGCTTTCCTGGCTGCACGGCGTGATGGCGCGGGAAGACGCGTGATTTGACAAGCGCGGCGGAGCGTGGTATAACGAAAGCAGAAAAAAGGCAGGAGATGCGCGAAATTTTCCAGATTCTGGAATTCCCCTGCCCGGTCGGGAGATGACGACAATGCTTTTTACCAAACGGCAGATCGTGAATATCGCGGTTCCGCTCTTTATTCAATATATGCTGGGCATGCTGGTGGGCATCGTGGACACCATGATGGTGTCCTCTGCCGGTGAGGCCACGGTTTCCGGCGTATCGCTGGTGAATTCTTTGGACAGTATGCTGGTGATGGTGTTTGCCTCGCTGGTGACGGGCGGCTCTGTGGTGGTGGCGCAGATGATCGGCGCCAGAGAGCTGCCCCGGGCCCAGTCCGCGGCCAAGCAGCTCTTATACGCCTCCACCATTGTGGCCACCCTCATTGGGGCCATGATGCTCATAGGCGGCCGCGGGATGCTCTCCCTGCTCTTCGGGCAGGTGGAGCGGGACGTGATGCAGAGCGCCAACGCCTATCTCATCTATATCGCCATCTCCTATCCCTTCCTGGCGATTTTCAACAGCGCCGCGTCGCTTTTTCGCGTCATGGGCAATTCCAAGGTCACCATGGTGGTATCGCTGGGCCTGAACGTCATTAACGTGGCGGGCAATGCGATCCTGATCTACGGCCTCGGCATGGGGGCCGCCGGCGCGGCCATCGCCACTCTGATCGCCCGCGCCGTGGGCGCCATCATCCTGCTGGTGCTTTTGCACAGCCGGGAGAATCTCATTTATCTGGAGCGGCTTTTTTCCTATCGGCCGGACTTTGGCGTGATCCGGGAGATCCTCCGGATCGGCGTGCCCAACGGCATCGAGAACAGTATGTTCCATCTGGGCAAGCTTTTGACTCAGGCGCTGGTGTCCTCTCTGGGTACGGGCGCCATTGCCGCCGTGGCGGTGGCCAATAATCTGGTGAGTCTGCAGTATATGCCGGGCAACGTGGTGTCGGATACCATGGTGACGGTGGTGGGCCGCTGTGTGGGCGCAAGGGAAAAGGAACAGGCAAAGAAATACGCCAGAGCCCTGATGCTTGTGACCTATGGTTCCATCTGGATTGTGGCGCTCCTCACCTCGGTGTTTGTGCGGCCGCTCATCGGGCTTTACAGTCTTTCGGGAGAGGCGGCGGAGGTGGCCCGCACCATGCTGCTTTACCACGCGGTGTTCGCCTGTCTGATCTGGCCCATGGCCTTCACCCTGCCGGCCACTTTCCGCGCCGCCAGCGACGTGAAGTTCCCCATGATGGTGTCGCTGATGTCCATGTGGATCTTCCGCGTGGCGCTGAGCTATCTCCTGGCCCCGGAGCAGTTCGTGCTCTTCGGTCTCAGGATCCCCGCCATGGGACTGGGGCCCCTGGGCGTCTGGCTCGCCATGTTCGTGGACTGGGCCTTCCGCGCCCTCCTCTTCGTCCCTCGCTTCCTCCGCGGCAAGTGGCTGGAAGTATACGACAGAGTACATGGTACATAAAAAAAGAGCCCTTTGGGCTCTTTTTTTATGTAGTGGAGAGTTGAGAGTGGACAGTTGACAGTTATGGTGTCGCCAAGGGCGACAGATTCCGATCCGCTGCGGATTCCAACTTGTCGGCGTAGCCGACACCTTCACTGTCCACTCTCAACTGTCAACTCTCCACTCCTCTATCCCAGTTCAACCTCCACTTCCCTGTCGATCCACATTCCTTCCGGGGTGACTATGCAGTCCCGCGCTAAGATCGTCACGCCTGCGGCCTTGGCATCGCGCAGGGCTTCGGCGAAGGCGGGGTGGGTGTCGGTGTTGGGGCGGAAGAGGTGCATTTCTTTCATCTGGATGACGAATAAAATGGCCGCGCCCTCTCCGGCCTCCCGGGCGGCGATCAGCTCCCGCAGGTGGCGGACGCCCCGCTCCGTGGGGGCGTCGGGGAAGCGGCAGACGCCGCCCTCCTCCAGTGTCACGCCCTTGACCTCCAGATAGGTTCGCCGTCCCTCCCGCTCCAGAAGAAAGTCAAAGCGGGACGCGCCATAGCGTACCTCCCGGCGGACCAGGGCGCCCGGCAGGAATCCGCCGGAAGAGAGCCATTCTGCCGCCGCCTCATTGGGCGCCTGGGCGTCCAGATTGATGAGCAGCGGCGCCTTCCCCGGGCGCACTTTTTCCACCGCGACCAGGTCATAGCGGGTGCGGCGGGCGGGATTATTGCCCGCGGATAAGTATACTGTGGCGCCGGGGAGCAAGAGCTCCCGACAGCGGCCGGTATTTTTCACATGGACGGTCTCGGCCTTACCGTCCAGCAGAACCTCCGCCACAAAGCGATTGGGGCGGGAGAGAAAGACCGCGGGAATGACGGTGTCATAGCGCATGGTGTGTCCTTTCCGGAAAAATCCCTCCGGAGCGGATCCGGAGGGATTTTGGTGAGCGTTTTTTAGTAGGTGATGCGGGAAGCGGTCTGGAACATATCCTCGTGGATCTCCTTGGGCAGTGCCAGAGCCTCTTCGATGTCCATATCGGTAATGATGCCGTTGCGGTTACAGATGACACGGCTGCTCTTGCCCTCGAGGAGTGCGTCCACGGCGCGGCAGCCCATGCGGGTGGCGGTGACGCGGTCGCGGGCGGTGGGGGAACCGCCGCGCTGGATATGGCCCAGGGTGGTGACACGGGTGTCAAGGCCGGTCTCCTGGCGGATGCCTTCCGCCAGTTCATGGGCATTGCCCACGCCTTCGGCGGTGACAATGATATGATGGTGACGACCGCGGATCCGGCTGATGCGGATTTTTTCGTAAATCTCACTCACATCAATGGGGCGCTCCGGGATCAGGATGGAGCTGGCGCCTACGGCGATGCCCACATACATGGTCAGATTGCCGGAACGGTTGCCCATGACCTCTACGATGGAGCAGCGCTCATGGGACTGCATGGTGTCGCGGAGTTTGTCGATGGCTTCCACGGCGGTGTTGGAGGCGGTGTCAAAACCGATGGTATAGTGGGTGCAGGCAATATCGTTATCGATGGTGGCGGGAATACCGACGGTGTGTACGCCGGCTCTGGACAGATCGAGGGCACCGCGGAATGTACCGTCGCCGCCGATGGCGATGAGGCCCTGAATGCCCAGATATCGGCAGGTGTCTGCCGCGCGCTTCACGCCGGCCTCGGTGCGGAATTCGTCACAGCGGGCGGTGTAGAGCATGGTACCGCCCTTGACCTGGATGCCGTCCACGCTGCGGGCGTCCAGTTCTGCCACATCGCCGTTGATGAGGCCGTTATAGCCGCGGTAAATGCCCAGAACGGAGATATTCTGGCCCACTGCTGTACGCACAGCAGCGCGGATGGCCGCATTCATGCCGGGGGCGTCGCCGCCGCTGGTGAGGATACCGATTCTTCTGATCTCAGACATAATAAGCGCCTCGATTCCTTTAGGATATTTCTATTTTACCAGTTTATCCCCGGTTTGCCAAGTGTAAACCTCTGAAATCCCAGACTTTTCTCCCGCTTGAATTAGCGGGCGGGCTGTGATAAGATAAATGGAAAAGAAATCGCAGAAAAAAGGATGTGGCTTATGCAGCGCGATGTGGGAAAGATGATCGAAATACTGGAGGCGCTTTATCCCGATCCCGTGTGCTCGTTGGACTATGAGGAACCGTGGCAGCTTCTCTTCTCTGCCCGTCTGGCGGCGCAGTGTACGGACGCCCGGGTGAATACGGTGACGCCGGGACTCTTTGCGAAATTCCCCACGCTGGAGGCCTTTGCGGTGGCGGACGTGGCGGAGGTGGAGGAGATCGTCCATCCCTGCGGCTTTTTCCGCAGTAAGGCAAGGGATCTGGTGGCCTGCGCGGCAAAACTGCTGTCCGAATACGGCGGAGAGCTGCCGGACACGGTGGAGGAACTGGTGAAACTCCCCGGCGTGGGCCGCAAGACCGCGAATCTCATCGTGGGCGATATTTTCCATAAACCCGCCATTGTCACGGACACCCACTGTATCCGCATTTCCAATCGTCTGGGACTTTGTAACGTAAAGGAGCCCGTGAAGGTGGAGCGGGCGCTGCGGGAGATTCTGCCGCCGGAGAAGGGATCGGATTTCTGCCATCGGCTGGTGCTGTTCGGCCGGGATATCTGCACGGCGCGCGCGCCCCGCTGCGGCGATTGTCCGCTCATGGCGCTTTGCGCAGAACAGGAGAAACAACATGGCTAACGGCATTTTAGTGATTGATAAGCCCCAGGGCATGACCTCCCATGATGTGGTGTCCCGGGTGCGCCGCATGGCAAACCAGAAGCGGGTGGGCCACGGCGGTACCTTGGATCCCATGGCCACGGGTGTGCTGCCGGTATTTCTGGGGCGCACCACCCATGCCACGGGCTTCGTCCAGGAGGGCGGAAAGCTCTATGCGGCCAGAATGCGCCTGGGGATCACGACGGACACCCAGGACACCACCGGCGAGACCATCCTGGAACGCCCGGTGACTTGTACCCGCGGGGAGATCGAGGCGGTGCTGCCCTGCTTCCGGGGGGAGATCCAGCAGATCCCGCCCATGTATTCCGCCATCTCCGTGAACGGCGTGCGTCTTTATAAGCTGGCACGGCAGGGCAAGGAGATCGAAAGAGAGCCCCGCACCGTGACGGTGGACGACTTACAGTTGGGGGAGCAGACCGGCGAATCTGAGTGGGAGCTTCTGGTCACCTGCAGTAAGGGTCTTTATGTCCGCACGCTGATCGCGGATATTGGCGAGGCGCTGGGCTGCGGCGCGGCCATGAGCGCTCTGCGCCGCCTGCGGGCGGGGAATTTCAAAATCGAAAACGCGGTGACCTTGGAGGAGGCCGCCGCCGCCGCGGAGGCGGGCACCTTTGACCGTCTCCTGCGCTCGGCAGACGAGATCTTTGCGGATCTCCCGGCGGAGCAGCTCATCGCACGGGGCGAGGCCATGATCAAAAACGGCGCGCCCTTCCGCACGAAGCTGCCGGACGGCCCCTGCCGCCTGTACGGCGCCGACGGCACGTTCCTGGGGCTTGGTGAGGCCATGGGCGGCGCCGTGCGGATCCGGAAATCTTTCTATTGATTGAGTGAAAGTTATGAGGAAGAACGAACGCGCCGTGGCCCTGGGTTTTTTTGATGGGGTTCATCTGGCGCACAGGAAAGTGCTGTCCTGCGCGAAGCGGTATGCCGATTCCCATGGGCTGATCCCGGCGGCGGTGACCTTTGACCGTCCGCCCCGGGCGGAGAAGGGCGGCCTGATCCGCACGGTGCGGGATCGCGTAAGCCTGATGGAAGAGAGCGGCATCCGGGAGGTGCGGGTGCTGCCCTTTGACGAGACCCTGCGGCAGACAGAGCCGGAGGATTTTTTGCGGCAGTATGTGTTTGGCGAGCTTTCCGCCGCGTACTGCGTGGCGGGATTTGACTATCGCTTCGGCCGGGAGGGCCGGGGAAATGCGGCGCTGCTTATGGCGCTCTGCCGGGAGGCGGGGGTTGTCTGCGAGATCGTGTCGCCCATGGAGGACGGCGCGGGCAAGCTCAGCTCCACCCGCATCCGGGAGCTCATCGCCTGCGGCGCCATGGAAGAGGTGCAGGAACAGCTGGGTCTGCCCTATTTCTTCTCCGGAGAGGTGATCCATGGCAAGGCCCTGGGGCGCACCCTGGGCTTCCCCACCATGAATGTGCCGATTCCGGAGGAACTGGTGCTGCCGCGGGCGGGAGTGTATGCCTGTCATCTCCTGCTGGACGGCGTGGAATATCGGGGCGTTTGCAATGTCGCCCACGGGGAGCGTCCCCTCTGCGAGGTCTATGTCTTTGACTATGCGGGCGACGCCTATGGCAAGGCCGTCCGGGTGAGTCTTTTGCATTTTCTGCGGGCGATGCGGCCCTTTCCTTCCTGGGAAGCACTGCGGGAGCAAGTAGATTTCGACAAAAAAATGGCGCGGGATTGGTTCATCTCCCGATGAAAGCGCCTGTTTTTTCCCTTTTTTGTAGCAGTATTGCCACTTGCGGCAGAGTGGGGAAAATGGTATCATAAATAGAGAATAAGGAACGAAGATCGGGCTGCGTGCAGCAATGCCGCCGCCCGCAATTTCTGTTTACGGAGAGCGTCTATCATGATTATTACTTCCACCATGAATCCTGCTGTGGACCGCACCCTCTATGTGCCGGATTTCCAGTCGGGCATGATCAACCATGCAGAGCTGGCACGCACCGACGCCGGCGGCAACGGCGTGAATGTGTGCCGCGCCTTAAAGGTCATGGGTTCCGATTCCCTGACCGTGGGCTTTATCGCCGGCAAAAACGGCCGCTTCATCAAGGATTACCTGAGCTCCCAGGCCATCCCCTATGATTTTGTAGAGGTGCCCGGCGAGACCCGTACCAATATCAAGATCATCGACCGGAACGGTCTGCACACGGATATCAACGAGTCCGGCTTCGCCGTCAGCGATTCCGACTACGTCCGCTTCCAGGAGCATCTTTCTCAGTACCTGCGCCACGATAACTTCATCGTGCTCTGCGGCTCCACGCCCACGAATCTCACGGCGGAGCGCTATGGCGAGCTGTGCCAGGCAGTGTCTGCCCGGGGCTGTGAGCTCTTTTTGGATACCTCCGGCGCGTATCTGCTGGAAGGCCTCAAGGCAAAGCCCATTTTCGTAAAGCCCAATGTGCAGGAGCTGGAGGAAACCCTTGGCATGAAGGTCAGCTCTCACGAGGACGTCTGCCGCGGTGCGAAAGAACTGATGAATCTGGGCGCCCAGCATGTGGCAGTTTCCATGGGCGCGGAGGGCGCCATCTTCATGAGCGACCGGGAGACCCTCTTTGTGGAGGCCCCCCAGGTGCCGGTGCGCGGCCCGGTTGGCGCCGGTGACGTACTGATGGCCGGTATGGTGCATGGCAGACAGAACCGCATGGATTTCTCAAATACCGCCGCCTATGCCGTGGCGGCCGCCTCCGCCAGCGTCATGGTGGAAGGCACCCGCATGGCCCAGAGAAGAGATATTCTCCAGCTTCTGGGTGAAGTGAAAGTCAAGATGATGTAAGGAACTCCCCCGCGGTGATGAGCACCGCGGGGGAGTTTTCGTAGGGGACGGCGTCCCCGACGTTCCGTTTCCGCAATTCGCCGGTGCGTCGTGCGGAAACGCACGATGGGCCCTCTCAGTCGCCTGCGGCGACAGCTCCCCCGGAGGGGGAGCCATGTAGGGGACGATGCCCACATCGTCCCGTGTACGAATCTGCTCCCCCAAAGGGGGAGCCAAGGGGCCCTTCCTCTTCCCCTCTCCTTGACAAATCCCTCCCATTTGTGCGACAATAGGGACAGCATCGATCGGCCGGCGGGCCGGAGAAACGAGGACTTTTATGAAAATTGCCACCCAGAGAGTGATCGGTCTGGCATCCATGGCGGATATCCGCGCCTGGGGCGAGGATCGGATCGTGAAATATTTTTTCCCGGACCATAACGAGGACGCGCGCGCCGAATTCGCCATGGCGGAGCGCATCCGCAATATGCCCTTCCGCAAGCTTGCGGAGTACGAGATGATCGAAGAGGACGGCCGCCTGGGCATCGTGTGCGACAAGCCCACGGGCAGAAGCCTGCTCTCCATCATGTGCGGCGGCGAGTTTTATTCTCCCGCGGTGGCCATGGTGCTGCTGCACCGGGATATTTTGAGCCAGCCGGGCACCGGCTTCCCCAGTTATAAAAAGGCGCTGCACCGGGGCATTGCCACGGCGGCATGGCTGTCCCCCGAGGAGCGGGCGGCGGCCTTTGCGGCGCTGGAGGCTCTGCCGGAGGGAAATGCCCTGTGTCACGGGGAATTCTATCCCGGCAACATCGTGGTGGACGACGGCGGCAACCCCATCGTCAACGGCTATGCGGACTATTGCTGCGGCCCGGAACTTTACGACGTGGCAAAGACGGTGTTTCTGACCTATTACGCCGTGTATCCGCCCATGCTGCAGGAGAAGGAAAAGCTGGCGCCCGCCAGAAAAGCGGCGGCGGAGCTTTATCTCGAGGGCATGGGGGCAAGCGTCGAGGAGATCCAGCCCTATCTCGAGGTGATCGCGGCGGCACGGCCCGACGCACCGAGAAAAGCAGAATAAAGCGCGCGGCCACCCGGTCCAATGGGTGGCCGCTTCCATCTTTTGGAAAATCCTAAAGAAAAAATCGAACTTTGTTGATGATTCGTTCATATATTCCGAGTAGGATAGAGATATTGACGACAAGAAGCGAGGGAAAGCGTTATGGCGTGGCATAGTGGACGTGTGTTTTATCCGGCGATCCGTGGATTGATCCGGCTCTTTTTTCCCCGGATCCGGGTGGTCGGCGGGGAGAATTGCCCGGCGGAGCCCGCCATCTATGTGGGCAACCACAGCCAGATGTACGGCCCCATCGCCTGTGAGCTGTATTTCCCGGTGCGGCGCTATACCTGGTGCGCGGGGGAGATGATGCACCGGCGTGAGGTGGCGGCGTATGCCTATCGGGATTTCTGGTCGCAGAAGCCCCGGTGGACCCGGCCCTTTTACCGGCTGCTGTCCCATCTCATTACGCCGCTGTCTGTCTGCGTGTTCAATAACGCCGACACCATCCCGGTGTATCACGACGGCCGCCTCATCGCCACCTTCCGCCAGGCGCTTGCCCGGCTGCAGGAGGGGGCCAGCATGGTGATCTTCCCGGAGCACGACGTGCCCGCCCATCCGATTCTCGCGGAATTCCAGGATAAATTCGTGGACACCGCCCGGATGTATGCGGCAAAGACCGGAAAGCCCATCGATTTCGTGCCTTTTTATCTGGCGCCCAAGAGGCGCGAGCTGCACATCGGGCGGCCCATTCGCTTTGATCCCGCCCGCCCCATCGCGGAGGAGCGGCAGCGGATCTGTCAGGAGCTTCATCGGGAGATCGTCGGGATAGCCGAGGCGCTGCCCCGGCATCGGGTGGTGCCCTATCGCAACATCCCGAAGAAAGACTATCCCTATAACCGGCCGAAGGAGGACTGAGTATGCGAAAACCGGTTCAGGATTATCGGGGCTTTCGATTGTCCCGGCTGCGGGAGCCGCAGTTTTATCATCTGAATTATCTCTGGGGTTGGGTGGGGTATTTCCTGCTTTATTTCCTGACGGAGAATCTGATCCCCCGGGAGAACTGTACGGTGATCCATTCCCGACTGGATGATCTGATCCCCTTCTGTGAGTATTTTGTGATCCCCTATGTGTTCTGGTATCTCCTGATCGTGGGGTCGCTTCTCTACTTCATGTTCTATGCGCCGGATCAGTTCCGGAACCTCATGAAATATATCATCGTCACCCAGGTGGTGGCCATGGCGGTCTATATCGTCTTCCCCAACTGCCAGAATCTCCGGCCGGAGACCTTCCCCCGGGAGAATTTCTGCACCTGGATCCTCTCCATCATCTATCAATTCGACACCAGCACCAATGTGTGCCCCTCCCTCCATGTGGCGTACTCGGTGGGCATCGCCTCCGTCTGGCTGCGTGAAAAGTCCGTGCACTGGAGCGTCCGTGCCGCCATCACGGTGGTGTGCCTCCTGATCTGCCTCTCCACGGCCTTTGTGAAACAGCACTCCATCGTGGACGCCTTCGCGGCCATCCCGGTGTGCATGCTGGCCGAGGCCATCGTGTTCGGCAAATGGTGGAAGAAAAAGTGGAAAAAAGCATAAAAAGACCCCGCTGTCCGTTCGGACAGCGGGGGTTTTTGTTATCTCTCGCAGAATGCGTAGAGGAATCCGGCCAGCTCGGCGCGGGTGGCGGGAGCGGTCAGGTCGGAAAGATCGGTGCCGATCTCAAGCACGCCGTTCAGATAAGCCCAAACAACGCCATTTTCGGCCCAGGTATTGTACTCATACGGGGCGATCATGGGAACGGTGATCTCATCAATGCCCTTGTACTCTGCGTAACGCTGCAGGATCAGGAGCGCCTGTTCGAGAGTGATCTCGTCCTCGGGCATGAATGCGCCGTCATAACCCAGCACGATCTCGTTCTCCGCGGCCCAGAGCACTGCATCGGTGTACCACTCGTCAGCCTCCACATCGGAGAAGGGGTTCGCGGAACCAACCATCGGCTCGCCCTCGAGGCGGTACAGGATCGTCACGATCATGGCGCGGGAAGTGGTGGTGTAGGGGGCGAACTTGCCGCCGCCAACGCCCTGCATCAGGCCGTTCTCCAGGACGTAGTCCACGGCGTCATGATACCAGGCGCTGGTGTCGAGGTCAGCAAACGTAGCCGCCGCGCAGCCGGAGCTGAGCAGACCGTCGCAGGAGTCGTCATCCACCTCGGGCTCCACAGGAACCACGGGGGTGACAGGCGTGATCGGCTTCACCGGGGTGTCGATCTGGAAGTAGGTCTGGCGCCAGGTGGCGGTCAAAGTGATGTCACCGGCGGGCATCTTGCCGTCTGCGGGAATGCCAAGCCATTCGATGAACTCATAACCCTGACGGAAGGGGATGGGGAGCGTGGGGATGGAAGCGCCGTATGCTACTTCAATAGGAGCAACGTAGGCGTTGCAACGGGTATCGAATGAGATGGTGTACTCGTTAACCTGCCAGTTGGCGGTGTATGCCTTGTCGCCGGTGGAGCCGGTTTCAATGGTAACAGCTTTAACCGGTTCGGTCTGGCCTTCCCAAGTCCAACCGATAAAGGTATAACCGGTCTTGGTGGGTTTTTTCAGCTCAAAGGATGCACTCTCAATCGTGTAAGTTTCGGGATTAGCAGAAGCAACCGAACCGCCATTGAGAGCATAGGTGATCTTGTAGGGGATGGGAGTCCAGATGGCGGTGTAAATTGCGTCTTGAGTAACAGTTTTCTCTACTTCAGGAGACCACTTGTCGAAGGTGTAACCGGGATAGCTGAATTCTTCCGGCTCATATTCAGGAGTGTTTCCGCCGTTCAAGAGAAGTTCGAATACTTCATCTTTAAAAGCATTAACATCGTCAAGACCATCCGTATAAGTTACCGTATAGGCTTCTTTTTTAGATACGACTTTGTATGTTCTTATGGTTACGCCGTCTTCTATAATATCTTTGTATGCAACGACCATAGGAGTACCATCAGCTTCTTCGGCAGTCGTCTCTACTTTGAAAGTTATATCGTCGGAGCAGGTGATTATATTTGCATCGTTCGCCAAAATGATCGTGCCCTTGAAAGACGAATAATTAGTCATATCCAACGTATGGTCTTCAACATTGTAAACGGTGACTGTTGCGGACTTGTTCTGCTCAAGTGCGGTATACACATCCGTGTAGTTCAGCTTACCATTGGAAGTGATTTTGCTGTATTTCAGATAATCGTTTGTTCCGGGAGTCTTGGCAACGGACGCTTCAATTTCTTCTTCGGAAGGTTCTACAGTTGCTACCACATAATAGCCGTTGTCATCCACATAGACTGCCCTGTCGTACACACCCTTAGCAGAGCCGATGGTGAACTTGCTGGAATTCAGTGCAGAATTATACAGGTTGGAAAGCTGCTTGAATGTACCGCCGGCTATCAGCGAGTAAGCAGAGCTGTCCACAGACATCATCAGACTGCCATTGAACGTACCGCCGTAGAACTGGTTCAGTGTGCGGTTGGTATAGATGGTGCCGTTGTACTCGCCGCCATGGAACTGAAACTGCGGGCAATTGGTGCCGTTACTGCCAGAGTGATATACAATGTTGCTAGCGTTGAACACACCATTGTAGAACCGGATGATGGGACGATCCTTGACACCAGACTTACCAGCAGTGCGTACAATCGCCTTGCCGGTAGCCGTAATGCCACCGGGGTTGGTGGCATCTGCCTTGATGTCCAGTGCATAGCTGGCGCTGGATCTGCCGTTATTCTCAATCTGGATAGCATCCATTTTGGATGCTGCCGTCATGGTGTAGGTACCCAGATCCAGAATGTGATATTCCGTAGAGCTGAGCTTAATCACATTCGACAGAGTTACATCCGCCAACAGAGTCAACGTGGTGTTATTCGTCCATGCCGCAATGGCCTCATCGATGGTGGCATATTCGGTATCGCCGACCTTGGCGACAGATGTTCCATCCGCCATCGCAACGCCGGTCAGCATTGACAATACCAACATGACAGCCAGCATCAGACTAAAAAATTTTTTCATGGGATTCCTCCTTTTGAAAACAAAAAGGTGTACTTCGCCCGCGAATTGAGGGTTAAGTACACCAATTTTCAGATAAGATTTGCGAAAAAGGCTTGACAAACGAAATGGGCAGGGCTCTGCGTGCGTGCGTGAGTGCCATTCGATTGCCCTCCTTTTTGATAGTGCTTTCAGTATAGCACGGGAAAAGGACGAGCGCAAGGGATTTTTTCACTTTTTGGCATCCATTTATTGGCAAAATTTGACGAAATCTGGAATATCTTCCGATTTCACTCCCCAAACGCCTCAAGCTTATCCTTTTTTCCCACGGGTTTGGCGTCGCCGTGGCGGACGAAGAACATGGTCACAAAGGAGAGCGCCACGAAGAGAGTGCCGTAGGGGAAGAGCAGGACATAGCCTGCGTTGGGGTCGGCGGAGCCCAGCGCCAGCCAGCCGTATTCCAGCACCGCGCCGGAGAGAATGGGCGTCAGCACCTGGGCGGCCATGGACGTGGTGTAATAATAGCCGGTATATTTGCCGATATCGCCGCCGCGGCTCATCTCCACCACCATGGGATAGCTGTTCACGTTAATGCTGGCCCAGCCGACGCCGGCCAGAACGAAGAAGAAGAAAATCATGCCGCCAAAGCTCTTGAAAAACGCGCAGGAGCCGAATGCCACCGCCAGCATGGCGATGCCGCAGAGAATGGTCTTGCGCCGGCCGATCTTCGTGGCCACGAGACCCGCGGGGATATAGGCGGCGATGGCCGCGCCCTGGGCAATGATGAGGGTATAGGCAAAACTGCCGCCCTCGAGGCCCCAATAGACATTTGCATACTTGGAGAATGCCGTGGTGATGGCGTTATAACCCATGTACCAGAGGAAAATGGAGGCCAGCACCAAAAGAAGCGAGCGGCGCATGGCGGGCGGCAGCTTGCCGCCGGCGGACTGTTCCTCCACCTCGTCCGGGAGGCCCTCCGAGTCAGCGAGCATTTTCTGATGCAGCTGCGGCTCCCGCACGGTGAGGAAGAGCACCAGGACCGCGAGGGCCATAAAGGCGATCAGGAAGAGATAAAGAGGCAGATAATTCGGATGCTCGCCCTTCGGCACCAGAACGGCAATGGCGCCCAGCATCAGCACGCCACCGATGGTGCCGGTGAGATTGATGATGGCGTTTGCGCGGCTGCGCAGAGGCTTCACCGTCACGTCCGGCATCAGCGCCACCGCGGGAGAGCGGAAGATCGCCATGGAGAGAAGCACCAGCGCCAGGGCCGTCAGGAAGAGCGGCAGATTCCGCCCGGCATTCGCAAGAGGCAGCAGGAGCGCAAAGACACAGGCCAGGGCCGTGCCGAAGAGGATATAGGGCATCCGGCGGCCGATCCGCGTCTGGGTCCGGTCGGAAAGAGAGCCGAAGAAGGGCAGTAAGAACAGCGCCAGCACATTGTCCGCCGCCATGATGGCGCCGGAGAGGGTGTCGTTCATGTCAAAGGTGTCCTTTAAGATCAGAGGCACGATGCTGTCATAGACCTGCCAGAACGCGCAGATCGCCATAAAGGCAAAGCCCACCAGGATGGTGCGCCGGGTGTCGAGTTTCATGGAAAGTTCTCCTTTTTGGGATTTTCTTTATTGTACCATACTCTTCCGCCCGCCCGCAACGGAAAGGTCAAAAAAGATCGGAAGAAGGTCAAAAAGATGAAAACCGGAGAAAATCGGCGTATTCGTTTGAAATCGGGCGCGCGGGGGAGATAAACAGGTCTCAGATTTTCTAAAGGTCAAAGAAAGTCAAAATCAAACTCTTGACGGAGCGCCAAAACTGCGGTACAATAGGCTCACAAGGTCAAAGAAAGTCAAAGTCGAATGTGATAAGCGAGGAAGCACGTATGAGAATGAGTGATATGATCGCCCAGTTTATTTTGGAGGCGTTAAAGGAATCCGGCGAGGCGGAATTACAGCGCAACGAGCTGGCCGACCGCATGGGCTGTGCGCCCAGCCAGATCAACTATGTGATCTCCACCCGGTTTTCGCCGGAGCATGGCTATCAGGTCCAGTCCCGGCGGGGCGGCGGCGGATATATCCGCATCGCCCGGGTGCAGATGGATCGTCCGTCCATGCTGATGCACACGGTGAATGCCATTGGCGACACCCTGGATCTGCCCAGTGCCACGGTGATTCTCGATAATCTGGTGCAGGCGGGGCATATCTCCGCCGCCGCGGCGAATATCCTGCTGACAGCCATCGGCACCGCCGCCCTGGCCCCCGTAGCCCCCGCAGATCGGGCGAGATTGCGGGCGAGGATTTTCAAGCTATGCCTCTTGGAGGCGGCGAAAGGGCGAGAATAGTTGACAGTGGAGAGTGGACAGTGGACAGGGAAGGAGTCGGCTGCGCCGACAAGTTTTTTATCCGCAGCGGATCGGAATCCGTCGCCCTTGGCGACACCATAACTGTCCACTGTCAACTATCAATTGTCCACTGGATCAGCGCTTGTTTCTTGGGACGCGAAAACAGATCGTCCCGCACCAGGTATCATAGAAAGGAGCATCCACTTATGCTTTGTGAGAAATGTGGGAAGAATGAAGCGAATGTTTATATTAAGAATGTGGTGAACGGGAAGGTGACGGAGCAGCATCTTTGTTCGGCTTGTGCGGGGGAGAGCGGGGCGTTTCAGAGCGCCAGTCCTTTCTCTGCCATGAGCGGGCTGTTTGACGGGATGGAGCAGGCCTTCCAGGGCTTTTTCCCCGGTCATGCCGCGCCGCGCACCCTGTCCCGGGGCACGGTTTGCCCGGTGTGCGGCGCCACCGCACAGGACATCGCCCGCACGGGACGTGCAGGCTGTGCGGACTGTTATGAGATTTTTGCCCAGGTGCTGGAGCCGGTGATCCGCCGCATCCACGGCGGCGCGGCCCACACCGGCGCCATCCCCGGCAGCGCAGGTGCAGAACTCTCCCGCAAGCGCCAACTGGAACGACTGCGGGGAGAGTTGCAGGACGCCATCCGCCGGGAGGCCTTTGAAGAGGCCGCAAGGCTGCGGGATGAGATCAGAACCTTGGAGAACGGAGGGGAAGCACATGCGTAACTGGTTTGAAAATCACGGCACGGATCTTGATATTGTGGTGTCCTCCCGTGTGCGGCTGGCCCGCAATGTCCGGGGCGTGGCCTTCCCCGGCAGAATGACGGAGGATGCCGCGGCGAAGCTTCTGGACCAGGTGGAGGCGGCGCTCTCCGCCGCCGGCACGCTGTCCTTTGCCCGGCATGATTTCCATAAACTGGACGCCGCCCATCGCGGCGCACTGCTTGAGCGCCATCTGGTGTCCCGGGATCTTTATAACGGGCGTCTGCCCCGGGGCGTGTTCCTCTCGGAGGATGAGGGCGCGGCCATCATGGTGAACGAAGAGGACCATCTCCGGATCCAGGTGATCGGCTCCGGTCTTGCCATTGCGGACTGTCTTGCGGACGCCAAGCGTCTTGACACGCTTTTGGACGAATCTCTGGGCTTTGCCTTCTCAGAGCGTTTGGGATATCTTACGGCCTGCCCCACCAATCTGGGCTGCGGCCTGCGGGTCAGCGTGATGCTGCATCTGCCGGCGCTGACGGAATCCGGCGGCATCCGGAATGTGATGCATGCCGCCGGACAGGTAGGCCTGACTGTGCGGGGCCTCTACGGCGAGGGCACCCGCGCCGACGGCGCGTTCTACCAGATCTCCAATGCCCGGTCGCTGGGCAGCACGGAGCAGGAGATCGCGGAGCGCCTGGAAACCGCGGTAAAGAGCATCATCGAGAGCGAGCGGAAGCTGCGTCGCCGCCTGCTGGACGAAAATAAGCTTTACCTGGAGGATCGGGTCTATCGCGCCCGGGGCATTCTCCAGAGCGCCAGACTCCTGCGCTCGGAAGAGGCGCTGAGCCTTCTGTCCGACCTGCGGCTGGGCGCGGGCGTCTTTTCGGAGATCGACGCGGGACAGGTGGATCGCCTGATCCGCCAGATCGGCGCGAACACCGTATCCCTCTCCGGCGAGGGCATCTCCACCGCCGCGGCCCGGGACGCCGCCCGGGCAGAGCTGGTGCGAAAGGCACTGGTATAAGTCGGGAATTTTCCCTTTGAGATAGAATTTCAGGCACGGAATCGGGAGGAATCAGAATGAATCAGAGAAATCAGTTTACCGAGCGCGCCGAGCAGGCACTGCGTCTGTCCCATGAGGCGGCAGCAGAGCTGGGCCACAGCCATGTGGGCAGCGAGCATCTGCTCTTAGGACTCCTGCGGGAGGGCGGCGGCGTGGCCGCCCGGGCGCTTTCTGCGGCCGGCGTGACGGATGAGAAGATATTTTCCCTTATTGAAGAGCATATCGGCCGGGGCGAGAGCGGCAGCGTGACGCCCCAGGGCCTTACCCCCCGCACCAAGCGGATCATCGAGCTCTCCATGGCGGAGGCGGTGCACCACGGCCACCGCTATGTGGGGACGGAGCATCTTTTGATGGGCATTTTGCGGGAGAGCGACTGCTTCGCCGCCCGGATGCTGGCGGCCAGCGGCGTGGATGCCGGGGCGCTTTACCGCAGTATTCTCCAGATGCTGGGCAGCCAGCCGGAGGAATCCGGCCGGGAGGACGCCTATCCCGGCAAATCCGCCCGGAATGAACGGGGCGGCGCCACCCGCACCATGGATCAGTACGGCACCGACCTGACGAAGGATGCCAGAGAGGGCAAGCTGGACCCCGTCATCGGCAGAAGCGAGGAGATCGACCGGGTGATCCAGATCCTGTCTCGCCGCACCAAGAATAACCCCTGCCTCATTGGCGAGCCCGGCGTGGGCAAAACCGCCGTGGCCGAGGGCCTGGCCCAGCTGGTGGCCTCCGGCGATGTGCCGGAGGGACTGCGCGGCAAGCGGGTGTTTTCCCTGGAACTCTCCGGCGTGGTGGCAGGCACCAAGTACCGGGGCGAATTTGAAGAGCGCGTGAAGCAGATCCTGGACGAAGTGCGCAAAAGCGGCAACGTGATCCTCTTTATCGACGAGATCCACACGCTGGTGGGCGCCGGCGCCGCAGAGGGCGCCATCGACGCTGCCAATATCTTAAAACCCATGCTGGCCCGGGGCGAGATCCAGGTGATCGGCGCCACGACCCTGGAAGAATACCGCAAGCACATTGAGAAGGACGCGGCGCTGGAGCGCCGGTTCCAGCCGGTGACGGTGGCGGAGCCCTCGCAGGAGGACAGCGTGGCCATCCTCATGGGTCTCCGGGATCGGTATGAGGCGCACCATAAACTGAAAATCTCTGACGAGGCCATCCGCGCGGCGGTGACCCTGTCTACCCGGTATATTTCCGACCGCTATCTGCCGGATAAGGCCATCGACCTCATTGACGAGGCGGCTTCCCGTCTGCGTATGAAGGCGCAGACCGCGCCGCCGGACGTGAAATCTCTGGAGGACGAGGCGGCAAAGCTGTCGAAGGATATGGAAGAGGCCATTGCGGCCCAGAATTTTGAGGAGGCCGCGGGACTCCGCGACCGCAAGGCAGAGCTCACCGCCCGCATCGAGGCGGAGCGTGCCGCATGGCAGGAGAAGCAGGGCGCCGCCGCCACCGTGACGGAAGAGGACGTGGCGAAGGTGGTGTCCGGCTGGACGGGCGTGCCGGTGACGAGACTCACGGAGACCGAGAGTGAGCGCCTGATGAAATTAGAGGAAGAGCTGCACCGCCGGGTGATCGGTCAGGACAGCGCCGTGTCCGCCGTGGCCCGGGCCATCCGCCGCAGCCGCGTGGGCCTCAAGGATCCCAAGCGTCCCATCGGCTCCTTTATGTTCCTGGGCCCCACGGGCGTGGGCAAAACGGAGCTGGCCAAGGCCCTGGCCGAGGCCATGTTCGGGGACGAGAACGCCATGATGCGCGTGGATATGTCCGAATATATGGAGAAGCACACCGTGTCCCGTCTGGTGGGTTCGCCTCCCGGCTATGTGGGACATGACGAGGGCGGCCAGCTCACCGAAAAGGTGCGCCGCCGTCCCTACAGCGTGATCCTCTTTGACGAAGTGGAAAAGGCGCACCCGGATGTCTTTAACATCATGCTGCAGATTTTAGAGGACGGCATCCTGACGGATTCTCAGGGACGCCGGGTGGACTTCAAAAATACCATTATCATCATGACCTCCAATATCGGCGCGCATCTCATCACCCGTGAGCGCAAGACCCAGTCTCTGGGCTTCTCCGCAGAGGCCGCGCGGGAGGATACCTTTGAGGAAATCAGCGAGAGCGTGCTGGGCGAGCTGAAGCGGGCATTCCGTCCGGAGTTTTTGAACCGCGTGGACGAGATCATCGTGTTCCATCGTCTGGAGCGTGCGGAGATCCGCCAGATCGCGGCATTGATGCTTCAGGACGTGACGAAGCGTCTGGCGGCCATGGAAGTGACGCTTACCTGGGAGGAGGAGGCGCTCGACCGCCTCACGGAGCTGGGCTATGACCCGGTGTACGGCGCAAGACCTCTCCGCCGCGTGATCCAGACCCAGGTGGAGGACCGCGCCGCAGAACTGCTCCTCACCGGCGGCGCCGCCCGCGGCGACCGCGTGGTCCTGACCCTGCAGGACGGCAGTCTGGCCGTGAAAAAAGAGCCCTGAGGGGCTCTTTTTTTAGGTAAGAGGGAATAGTGAATAGTGAAGAAGTAAGGTGTCGGCGGAGCCGACGGGATTTAGAAAAAGGTACGATGGAATTTGTAGGGGGCGATGCCCACATCGCCCCGTGTGCGGGTTCGCACGATTGAATGGGGTGACATTTGTAGGGGACGGCGTCCCCGACGTCCCACTCTTTTTGGTCAGAGGAATGAAATGGGATGTATATAGGGGCGGGCATTGCTCGCCCGTGACCTGCGATTCTGCGCACCGCACCGGCGGGCCCTCTCAGTCACGGCTTGCGCCGTGCCAGCTCCCCCGGAGGGGGGAGCCAAGCCGGCGTATGCAGAATCTGAAAGTCTGTTCAATCCAGTTCCTACTTGGCTCCCCCTTTGGGGGAGCTGGCTCGCTGCAGGCGAGACTGAGAGGGTTCTCTGCAATATGCACGACAAAAGTTTCGCTTATTTCTCCAAATTTATCGATAATTTGCTATCGATAAATGCGGAAAGAACTTCACAAATGCGGCAGAGTTTGGTATACTAGAGAAAAGCAAAAGGACGCAAGGAGGATTCCCTCATGGCAGCTCACAGTATTTCCAAATCAACGCTCAGTCGTCTGCCCCTGTATCTGGAATTCTTAAAGACCCATGCAGAGGACGGCCCGGCCTATATCTCCGCCGCCGCCATTGCCCAGGCACTGGGACTGGGCGAGGTGCAGGTGCGGAAGGATCTGGCCTCGGTGTCCACCGCGGGGCGGCCCAAGGTGGGCTATCAGGTGACCCAGCTTGTGGGGGAACTGGAAAATTTCCTGGGCTATGACAACAAAAGCCGCGTCGTGGTGGTGGGAACCGGCCGTCTGGGCCGCGCCCTGCTGGAATACGAGGGCTTTCAGAGCTATGGCCTGGAGATCGTGGCGGGCTTTGACCTGAATCCGCCGGAGAATCCCCCGAAGCCCATTTATTCCATGCACGAGCTTGCCGCCTATTGCCGGGAGCATCAGGTGGAGATCGGCGTGCTGGCGGTGCCCACCGCCGTGGCACAGCAGGTCTGTGACCAGATGGTGAAGTGCGGCATCCGCGCCATTCTGAATTTCGCGCCGGTGCATCTCTCCGCCCCCGCAGGCATCCTG
This sequence comes from Oscillospiraceae bacterium, assembly GCA_015067705.1. GTDB lineage: Bacteria > Bacillota > Clostridia > Oscillospirales > QAMX01 > Allobutyricicoccus. The sequence continues at coordinate 19,788 of SVLW01000004.1, read as the reverse complement.
GTGCACAACGAGAACATCGCCGTCTCCCTGGCCATGCTCTCCGAACACCTGAATCAAGAGTAAGAAAAAAGACCGCCGGTGGGCGGTCTTTTTAAGTTGACCGTGGATAGTGGACAGTTGATAGTTGAAAGTTGACAGTTTTGGTGTCGCCTTCGGCGACAAAATTCCAAATCCGCCGAATATTTCGGATTTTCTGCGGATTAAACTCTGTCGGGCGCAGCCCGACTCCTTCACTGTCCACTGTCAACTGTCCATTGTCAATTCTTTTATCTCGCGTTATACTAATCAAAAAACAGGAGGTCATCCTTATGGCGGAGATCAATACGGTACTTTTGGCGGCGAAGTTTCGGGAGGAACTGATGGCGCGGATCGAGGCGGCTTTTGCGCCGGCGCGGGTGATTCGGGCGGATTTTGCGGATGATGCCGCCATTGCGGCGGCCATGGAAGAAGCGGACGTGGCGGTGCTGCCCGCGGATCTCGACGAGCGGATCCTGGCGGGGCGGCGGCTTCGCTGGGTGCATTGCTGTCACGCGGGACTGAACAAATCTGCCCGACCGGAGGTGTTTCAGCGGGGCATCATCGTGACCGGCGCCGCGGGGCGCAGCGCGCCGTCCCTGGCGGAGCACGCCTTTTTCTTCATGCTCGCCCTGACCTATGACGCCTATGGCCTGAAAACCGCCCAGGGCGACCACGACTGGCATCGCTTCATCCCCTGCTATGCCGCCGCCCGGGGCCTGAACGGCCAGACCATCGGCATCGTGGGCTATGGCAACACCGGCCGCGCCGTGGCGAAACGGGCACGCGCCTTTGATATGCGGGTGCTGGCCTATTCCCGCAGTGTGCGGGACTGCCCGGCGGACGTGGATGCCTACTTTGCCGGGGACGCCGGGGACAGCCTGGACACACTTCTCCGGGAGAGCGACTATCTGGTGCTCTGCTGTCAGTATTCCGACGAGACCCGGCATCTCATCGACGGGGCGGCGTTATCCAAAATGAAGCCCACCGCCAGACTTATCAACATGAGCCGGGGCGGCGTGGTGGATCAGGCGGCGCTCATCGCCGCACTGCGGGAAGGGCGCATCGCCGGCGCGGGCTGTGACGTATTCGAGGAGGAGCCCATCCCCGCGGACGACCCCATCTGGGACGTGCCGAATCTCATCATCACCCCCCACGCCACCCCCAGAGTCGCCGACTTCGAGGGCAATTCCACCCTGGCACTCTTTGAGAACATCCGCCGCTATCGGGCGGACGAAGAGATGGTGAATCGGCTGAGGGAGCGGGATGTGTTGAGCGGGGGATGAGGATGCGGTGGACAGTTGATAGTTGACAGTGGACAGGGAAGGAGTCGGGCTGTGCCCGACGGAGTCAAATCCGCAGAAGGTTTGAAATGTTCTGCGGATTCCAATCCGTCGCCGGAGGCGACACCAAAACTGTCCACTGTCCACTCTCAACTGTCCACTTTTTCGTTGTCTTTGCTCCGTTTTATTTACAATTTCTGCTGTATTTTTCAAAAATCTATGGTATACTAAAACTGTATGACCGTCAAACGGCAGAAAAATGCGTAAAAAGGATGTATTATGTTCAGAAAAACCATTGAGAAGATTTTTGGCACGCACAGTGAGCGGGAGCTTAAGAAGATATATCCGCTGATCGACCGGATCGAGGCGATGGATGCGGAGTATTCCGCAAAGAGTGACGAGGAACTGCGGCAGAAGACCGAGGAACTGAAGGCCCGGTATCAGGCGGGCGAGAGCCTGGATGATCTGCTGCCGGAGGCCTTTGCCAATGTGCGCGAGGCGGCATGGCGCGTCATCGGCGAGAAGTATTACCGGGTCCAGCTCATCGGCGGCGTGATCCTCCATCAGGGCCGCATCGCCGAGATGAAGACCGGCGAAGGCAAGACCGAGGTGGCCACTCTGCCCGCCTACTTAAATGCCCTGACGGGCGAGGGCGTGCATATTGTCACGGTGAATGACTATCTGGCCAAGGTGGGCGCCGACCTCATGGGTAAGGTGTACCGCTTCCTGGGTCTCACGGTGGGCGTAATCCTGCACGATATGACGAATGCCCAGCGCCGGGAGGCCTATGCCTGCGACATCACCTACTGCACCAATAACGAACTGGGCTTTGACTATCTTCGGGACAATATGGCCATTTACCGCCGGGAAATGGTACAGCGGGGCCATGCCTTTGCCATTGTCGACGAGGTGGACTCCATCTTAATCGACGAGGCCAGAACCCCCCTCATCATCTCCGGTCAGGGCGAGGACTCTACCGAGATGTATCAGGTGGCGGACGTGTTTGCCAAGACCCTGCGCTGTCTGCGGGTCAAGGAAGTGGACAACAAGGAGGCCCAGGACGATATCGAGGCGGACTATATCGTGGATGAAAAGTCCCGCACTGCCACCCTGACCCCCCAGGGCGTTGCCCATGCGGAGCGCTATTTCCATGTAGATAACCTCACCGATCCCGAGCACGCCACCCTCGTCCATCATATCAACCAGGCCATCCGCGCCCGGGGCATTATGCAGCGGGACGTGGACTATGTGGTGCGGGATGGACAGGTCATCATCGTGGACGAATTCACCGGCCGCCTGATGTACGGCCGCCGCTATAACGAGGGCCTCCACCAGGCCATCGAGGCCAAGGAGCAGGTCAGCGTCAAGCGGGAGAGCAAGACGCTTGCCACCATTACCTTCCAGAATTTCTTCCGTCTTTATAAGAAACTGTCCGGCATGACCGGTACCGCCCTCACCGAGGAGGACGAGTTCCGCCAGATCTACCAGCTGGACGTGATCGAGATCCCCACCAACCGTCCCGTGGTGCGTATTGACCATCCGGACGTGGTGTACCAGACCAAGGCCGCCAAGTACCGCGCCATTGTGGCCCAGGTGGAGGCCTGCGTGGCCAAGGGCCAGCCCATCATGGTGGGCACCGTGTCCATCGAAGTGAGCGAGCATATCTCGAAGCTTTTGAAGGCCAAGCGCATTCCCCACGAGGTCTTAAACGCCAAGTATCATGAGCGCGAGGCGGAGATCGTGGCACAGGCCGGCCGTCTGGGCGCCGTCACCATCGCCACCAACATGGCGGGCCGCGGCACCGATATCAAGCTGGGCGGCAACGCCGACTTCCTGGCAAAGGCGGCCCTTGCCAAGATGCAGTATGAGGACGCCGTCATCGCCGAGGCCGTGGGCTATGCCGAGACCGAGGACGAGACCATTCTCGAGGCGAGAGCCAAGTATAAGGAACTTTTGGAGCATTATTCCGCAGGTATCCGCGAAAATGCTGAGCAGGTCATGGCGGCAGGCGGTCTCTTCGTGCTGGGCACGGAGCGGCACGAGTCCCGCCGCATCGATAACCAGCTCCGCGGCCGATCCGGCCGACAGGGCGACCCGGGCGAGAGCCGCTTCGTCATCTCCATGGAGGACGATATCATGCGCCTCTTTGGTTCCGAGCGCATCCAGCACATGATGGAGACTCTGGGCCTTGAGGAAGATATGCCCATCGACCAGAAGATGCTCTCCGGCGCCATCGAAAATGCCCAGAAGCGCGTAGAGGGCCGGAACTTCGAGGCCCGTAAGCATACGCTCGAATACGACGACGTGATGAATGTCCAGCGCGGCGTCATCTACAAGCAGCGCGCCCAGGTGCTGGACGGCGAGAACCTGAAGGCACAGATCGAAAAGTGGACGGAGAACGTCATCACCCTGGCGGTGAATGCCGCCTTTGGCGAGACCGACGGCATCGAGCGGGGCGAACTGGAACTGTTACGCCTGAAGCTTGAGAAGATCGAGCTGCCGGAGGGCGCGCTCGCCTATGACGAGGCAGAGCTTGCCACGCTGAAGAAGGCGGACGTATTGGCGCGGGCACTGGAACTGGCGGCAGCGCGATACGAGGAGAAGGAAGCCGAGCTGGGCGAGCCCATGATGCGGGAGGCCGAGCGCGTCATCATGCTGCGCAACGTCGACAGCCAGTGGATGGATCACATCGACGCCATGCACGAGCTGCGCCGCAACGTGGGTCTCAGAGCCTATGCCCAGCATGACCCGGTGATCGAGTATAAGCGGGACGGCTTTGAGATGTTCGAGGCCATGATTGCCACCATTCAGGAGGAGACCGTCCGCGGCGTCTACACCGTGCGGATCCGCGGCAAGGAGGAGCCCAAGCGCCAGCAGGTGGCCAAAGTCACCGGCGCCAGCCACGGCGGCGGCGACGGTACCGTGAAAAAACAGCCCGTGCGTTCCCAGAAAAAGCCCGGCCGCAACGACCCCTGCCCCTGCGGCAGCGGTAAGAAGTATAAGAACTGCTGCCTTCTGAAGGAAGAACAGAAGTGAGAAAAAAGACCGCCCGAGAGGCGGTCTTTTTTCGTGGACAGTGGAGAGTGGACAGTGGACAGTTGTGGTGTCGGCTGCGCCGACGAGATTGGGAAGGCCCTCTCAGTCGCCTGCGGCGCTGGCTCCCCCAGAGGGGGAGCCAAGCCAGCGTTTGCAGAAACGAAAGATATGCGCATTCCTCTTCTCACTTGGCTCCCCCTTTGGGGGAGCTGGCGCCGCAGGCGACTGAGAGGGTTCTCTAATCCTGTCGCGCCAGCGACTCCTTCATTTTCAACTTTCCATTTTCCATTCCGATCTCCCCCCTCCCTTGCATTCCTCCCCTTCCCGCGCTATAATAGACCGGAGAGAGAAAAAGGAGTGCAATTATGGAACTGAGCTTTTTATTGATTCGGCAGATTGCCGCGATGTTTTTGATGATGGCGCTGGGCTTTGTGCTGGTGAAGACGAAGATTCTGAAGCCCGATCATGGTACGGTGATCTCGAAGATCCTGCTTTATGGCGTCATCCCCTGTGCGATCATCAATTCCTATCAGATCGATTTCACCATGGAAAAACTGGCGGGTCTGGGCGTGTCCATCTTAGGCGGTCTGATCGCCCATCTGGTGTTTTTGATTCTGGAGCGGGTGCTCCGCCGACCCCTGCGGCTGCAGGCGGTGGAGAGCGCATCCATCATTTATTCCAATGCGGGCAACCTGATCATTCCCCTGGTTCTGGCGTCCCTTGGTCCGGAGTGGGTCTTTTACGTCAGCGGCTTTATGATGGTGCAGCAGTTTTTGATCTGGACCCACGGCAAGAGCCTGGTCAGCGGCACGAGACAGTATGATTTCAAGAAGATCATCACGAACGTGAACATTCTTGCCATTTTCGTGGGATGGATCCTCTTCTTCACGGGCTTCCGCTTCCCGGTGATGGTGCAGACCACGGTGGATTCCCTGGCGGGGATGCTGGCGCCTTTGTCCATGATCCTGACGGGTATGCTGCTGGGCGGCATGAAGTTCCGGGAGATCGTGGCGGATCGCAGAGTCTATCTGGTGACGGCCCTGCGCCTCATCGTGTTCCCGGTGGTGGTGATCCTGATTTTCGCGCTTTTGCACCTCACCGCCCTGCATCCCCAGGCGGAGAGTATCCTCCTCATCACGATCCTGGCCACCGCCTCCTCCTGCGCCACGACGATTACCCAGTTCGCCCAGCTCTATCAAAACAAACCCGGCTATACCAGCGTCATCAGCATCATGACGGTCTTATTCTGCATCATCACGATCCCGCTGATGACCATGTTCTATCAATTTATGATGTAAAAAAGAAACTCCCCAAGGCAGAGGCCTTGGGGAGTTTTTATATGTAGTACGTTGTCGTGCAGATACTGTATGATTAGCACCGCCAGCGTGGCGTATCACCGCCACTTAGTGGCTAGTCGTCCAGGATGCCGGGGAGTTTGGTGTATTTCATGGGTTCGCTGCGCTCGAAGGTGGTCTGGAGCTTAATGGTGCGGTTTTCATTGGAGCTCTTTTCGAAGGCGGTCATGATCTCCAGCACGTGGCAGGTCTGGTCGCAGTTGGCGCGGTGACGGCGGCCGGTGCGCAGGGCGTGGGCCATGTCCGCGAGACCCAGGCCGCGGCTATTTTCCGTATAGGGACGCACGATGGGAATCTCGGTGAATTCGGATTCGCCGGCGCGCAGCAGGCCGATCTTGCCGCCGAAGTCATTGGGATCCGGCACGCGCAGGGTGCCCTCGGAACCTAAGACCTCGATATAGCGGCCCTTGCGGCCGTACTGCACGTCAAAGGACGTGACGATGGAGCCGGTGCAGCCGTTTGCGAAGTCGATGATGCCGTTATAGTGCGTGGGCACTTCCACGTCGATGATCTTGCCGTAATTGGGCTGGGAAGTGATGACGCGCTGGGGATAGGTGATCTTGGCACGGCCCATGACGGAAACCGCGGGGCCAAGGAGATTGACGAGGGCAGTCACATAGTAGGGGCCCATATCCAGCATGGGGCCGCCGCCGTATTCATAATAGAACTCGGGGCCGGGATGCCACACTTCGTGGCCGCAGCCTAAGAGCACGGCGTTTGCATAGACCGGCTGGCCGATATAGCCGTCGTCGATCAGCTTGCGGCAGGTCTGGATGCCGCCGCCCATAAAGGTGTCCGGCGCGCCGCCCAGCATGAGGCCATGCTCACGGGCATACTGCACCAGTTCAAGACCCTTCTGGAAATCCGTTGCCAGGGGCTTTTCGGAATAGACATGCTTGCCGGCGCGGAGGCCTGCCATGGTGATGTCATAATGCTCGTTGGGACGGGTGATGTTTAAGATGATCTCCACACTGTCGTCTGCCAGAATGTCCTCATAGGTGGGATAGATATGGACGCCGTATTCGTCGTGGGCCTTCTGTGCGCGCTCCGGGATCAGGTCGCACACGCCGGCGATCTCCACTTCATTCTTGAATGTCGTGGTGAGATTCTTTAAGTAGATGCCGGAGATGTTGCCGACCCCAACAAAAGCGATACGTGTTCTTTCCATAGGAATACTCCTCGTCTTTTTGCGTACTCATGACAAAATGGGGCAAATTTGCCCCATTTTGTCTATTGTTTGGAAATTATTTACAATTAGAGACCCAGAACGTCGCGGATGTAGATACGGGAGACCTCTGCGGAGTGGAAGTTGCAGACCTCGGGACGGTCCAGCTCCACGCACAGAACGCCGTCGTAACCCACTTCCTCAAGAGCAGCCTTGACTGCCGGGAAGTCCACGGTGCCGTGGCCCAGAGCGCGGAAGGAAGCCATCTTGGCGCGGCCTTCTGCCTTGGAGAGGGCGAACTTATCAACGTCCTTCAGGTGCATATAAGCGATGCGGTCGCCGTACTGCTTGATCAGCTCAACGGGGTTGATGCCGGCCAGGGTGGTGTGGGCGGTATCGAAGCAGAAGGAGACGTACTCGGGATTGGTGTGTGCTGCGAAGTAATCAATGTCTTCCTGAGAGAAGACGCAGGTGCCGTAATGCGGATGGAAGCAGACGGTCACGCCGAGAGACTTGGCATACTCGCCCAGACGGTTGGTGATCTCGCACATCTTGTCGATCATGTCGGGATTGGTGGGACGCTCAGAGGGGCCGTCGTCGCCGAAGCCGCCGTTCTGGCAGTTATACCACTTGCCGCCGACTTCTGCCAGGAACTTGACCTGTGCCATAGCGATCTCCAGGGACTTCTCCACGTCGAAGGTGAAGTGGCCGTAGAGGTTTACGAGGTTCACGTTGCAGGCCTTGGTCAGATCGACCAGCTCCTGGGGATTCTCGTAGTAATAGTCACGAATAAAGGCAAAGTTCTCAACATAGTCATAGCCTAAGAACTTGCACTCACGGAAGGACTGCTCCAGCAGGCGCTTTGCAGCCTCGGGCTCACGGTTGTTGATCCAGGTCCAGCCGGTATAAGCAACTTTCATCATGGTATGTATTCCTCCAAAATTTTATTTTTTATGGAAATTAGTCCAGAATGCCGTGCATGGGGTTGTTCTTCATGGGTTCGGTGCGGTAATACTTGGTCTTTAAGGGGATGTACTCGCCCTTTTCGCAGGACTTGGAGAAGCTGGTCAGGATCTCCAGCACATGGTGCTGCTGCTGATAGTTGGCGCGGAAGTCGCGGCCGGTCTCGATGGCCTTGCACATATCGGAGAGACCCAGAGCGCGGCTGTTCTCGTTATAGTCGAACATCAGCGGGATCTCCTTATAACCGGCGTAGAAGTTGGGGGCTTCCTTCTTCATGAGGGCCGGGTCCACCTTGGGTGCTGCTGCCTGATCCTCGGGACGGAGCAGGAGGATGGGGCCGCCGAAGGTGTTGGGATCCGGGACCACCAGGGTACCCTTGGTGCCGTAGATCTCAAATCTGGCCTGTGCGCCGCGGCCATAGTACACATCAAAGGTGGTGAAGATGGAGGCGATGGCGCCGTTGGTGAAGAGAATGTTACCGGCGAGATAGGTGTCGATGTCAACATCGACGACTTCGCCGTAATGGGGCTGGGAGGTGATGATGCGCTGGTCAAAGCTCTTCTTGGTCATGCCCATAACGCCCTTGGCTTCGCCAATGAGCTGGACGAGAGCGGTGACGTAGTAGGGACCCATATCCATCATGGGGCCGCCGCCGCGCTTATAATAGAACTCGGGATCCGGATGCCAGGTCTCGTGGCCGTGGCAGACCATGGCGCAGTTGGCGCCGATGACGTCGCCGATCATGCCGCTGTCGATGATCTGACGGCAGGTCTGGATGCCGGCGCCCATGAAGGTATCCGGTGCGCCGCCCATGCAGAGACCGGTCTTCTTTGCAAGCTCCACCAGCTCGTCGGCCTCTTCCATGTCAACGGCCAGGGGCTTTTCGGAGAAGACGTGCTTACCGGCCAGGAGAGCAGCCTTCGTCACTTCATAGTGCTCATAAGGACGGGTGAGGTTCAGGATCACATCCACTTCGGGATCGGCAAATGCCTCGTGCATATCCTTATAGATCTTCGGCACGCACACCTTTGCGCCCTTTTCGATCTCGTCCTTTACATACTGCACGCCCTTCTCAGCGCGCTCGGGAATCAGGTCGCAGACGCCGATGAGCTCCACTTCCTTGAAAGTCAGGGTCAGATTCTTGAGGTAGATGCCGCTGATCGCACCGACACCTATCATGGCAACTTTGATCATGTTCGTCCTCCTTACTCTGCGGTTCCGGTACCGTCCGGAATACTTTATCAATACCACAAATATATCATACCGGGTGAAATTAGGCAAGTATTTTTTGTAAATACACCAATTTGTTGGCGAAATTGCACATTTTCGCCATGGGACGGGGAAATGCCCCGCGCCGCGTGGGAAAAAACGGGAAAACCCGGGAAATCCGGTTCCGGTATCCGGTTGAAAAATAGGGCGTAGAAGTTCCGTCTTTTCGGTGATCCATCAGAAAAGCATGAAGAAACTGTAAAAACCGCGTTCTCCGGCATTGACGATGGGGCGGGCGGCGTGATAAGATAAAAACCGGGCAAAAAGCCGCGAATTCCCGCGAAACTCTTGGCCCATCCGGGAATAGAAAGAAGGAATCCCTATGTCAATCAAACTCATCATCACAAAAGACTACGAGGAACTGTCCGCACGCGCCGCCGGGGTCATTGCCCGCCAGGTAAAGGAAAAGCCGAACAGTACCCTGGGTCTTGCCACCGGCTCCTCCCCCATCGGTCTTTATGACTGTCTGGTCGGGATGGAACAGGCGGGAGAACTGGACTTCTCCCAGGTGCGCAGCGTGAATCTGGATGAATACGTAGGTCTGGGCGCAGAACACGACCAGAGCTATATTTCCTTTATGAAAGAGCATTTATTCGACCGCATTTCCATTGACCAGAATAACACCCATCTGCCGGACGGTCACGCGGCGGATCTGGACGCCGAGGTGCGGCGCTATGACGCGGTGATCGACTCCATGGGCGGCATCGACATACAGCTTCTCGGTATCGGCCACACCGGCCACATCGGTTTTAACGAGCCGGGCGAGTGCTTCACGAAGGGCACGAACGTCGTAGAGCTGGATCCCATGACCATCGAGGCCAACGCCCGCTTCTTTGCAAGCGAGGCCGACGTGCCCCGCCGGGCCATCACCATGGGCATCGGCAGCATCATGCAGGCCAAAAAGCTCCTGCTGGTGGCAAACGGCGAAGGCAAGGCAGAGATCGTCTACCGCGCCCTCTTCGGCCCCATCACGCCCGCCGTCCCCGCCTCCGCATTACAGCTCCACCAGGACGTCGTGGTCGTCATCGACGAAGCCGCCGCAAAGGTGATCAGAGAAAGAACGTAAACGCAAAAAAGAGCCCGAAAGGGCTCTTTTTTAGTTGACAGTGGAGAGTTGATAGTGGACAGGGAAGGAGTCGGGCAAAGCCCGACGGGAATTGGGAAAACAATCAAAAGGCTCCCCTTGGAAAGGGGAGCTGGCTCGCGAAGCGAGACTGAAGGGATTGAAACGTTCGATTCTACCGAAACGCCGCGGGATGAGGAAATGCGCCGCGCGATCCCCTCAGTCGCCTATCGGCGACAGCTCCCCTTTGGCGAAAGGGGAGCCTTTTTGTTGCCCATCTAAAATTCGTCGGGCTTTGCCCGACTCCACAATTCACAACTGTCCACTGTCCACTCTCCACTGTCAACTGACATCATGCCAGGTCAAACTCCCGTTCGATGGCGGCGGCGATGAGGGCGAAGTTTTCTTCGTTATAGTCGATCTCGCCGTTATCGAACATGAGGGCGGCGCCGTAGAGGAGGGAGCGGACGACGAAGGTTTTCACGCGTCTTCGCTCCTCGGAGAGGCCCTGTTCCGCGCAGTAGCGGTCGATGAGGGCGATGGAGACATCGGAGAGCTTTGACTTCAGGCGCACCTGCTCCGGCAGCATCCCGGGATCCTTGATCATGATAATGGAGCGGAAATGGGGATTCTCCATCAAAAAACGGATATACGCCAGCGACACCGCCACAAGCTGGGTTCTGGTGTCGTCGGGACAATCCCGAAGCACCGCCTGCTGCTTTTCGTGCCAGCAGTCACCGATATATAAGATGATGGCGGTCATGAGATCTTCTTTATCCTTGAAATGGCGATAGGGCGCGGCGCAGGATACGCCGCATTCGGCGGCGGTGCGCCGCAGGGAAAAGCCGCTGACTCCCGCCTCTTCGATGATCCGGATGCCGGAGAGGATCAGTTTTTCCCGCAGTGAGGATGCATATTCGGGCTGTTGACCCATCACGTGGTGTTCCTCCAGTTCTGTGGCCGTGGGTAAACGGCATTCTTTTTTGAGATTATACGGGATTGCCCGGCATTTTGCAAGTGCTTTTTCCTGCATTTTCCGGAATATGTGTCCGTCTTTCGGGAAATGCTTTTCGTGAGGCGGTTTTTCATGCGAAAGGAGGAAGCAGGATGAAAAAGAATGTACGCAGCGGAGGATGGAACCGGCGGGCCATGGCGCGGGCCTTATCCCTGACCCGGATGACCGCACCGGAAACGGATCCCCAGGGCAGCTATACCGGGCGCACGCCCGACGGCAGCCCGCCCATCCAGGATCAGGACGATCTCTAAGGCCGGGTACTGGCGAAGAATTTCCAAAAGTTCGGGATTTTGTGCTATCCTTTTTCCTGCTGTCTATGGTATCCTGTGGATAGAAAGCGGAAAAAGGAGCGTATGTCCATGGATATGAAAGCGTGGCTGCAGCGGATCGCTGCAGAGCCTGTGAAGAAAGCATTCCCGGTCCTGTCCTTCCCTGCGGTGAGCCTTTTGGGCTGTACCGTGGCGGAGCTCATCGCGGATCCGGAGCGGATCGCGGAGGGCATGGCGCAGGTGGCCGCGCGCTGTGATACGGCGGCGGCGGTGTCCATGATGGATCTGTCCGTGGAGGCAGAGGCATTTGGCTCCCGGGTTCACATTTCCGATGATGAGGTGCCCACGGTGGTGGGCGCCATTGCGGACACCCCCGAGGCGGCGGAGGCACTCTCCGTGCCGGCGGTGGGCGCCGGACGCACGGGCCGCTATGTGGAGGCCATTCGTCTGGCGGCAGAGCGCATTACCGACCGGCCGGTGTTTGCCGGGGTGATCGGCCCCTTCTCTCTGGCGGGCCGACTGATGGACGTGACGGAGATCATGGTGAACTGCTATGACGAGCCGGAGATGGTGCACACCGTGCTCCGGAAAGCCACGGACTTTTTGATTGATTATATCCGGGCCTATCGCGCGGTGGGCGCCCACGGCGTGATGATGGCGGAGCCCCTGACGGGCCTGCTCTCCCCGGCCCTGGCCGAGGAATTCTCAGAGCCCTATGTCCGGGAGATCGTGGAGGCCGTGCAGGACGACGAGTTCCTTCTGATCTATCATAACTGCGGCAACAATACCGTGCGGATGCTGCCCTCCATCCTGCGCCTGGGTGCGGCGGCCTATCACTTCGGCAATGCCGTGTCCATGGAGGAGGTCCTTGCGGGGGTCCCGGAGGACACCCTGGTGATGGGCAATCTGGATCCCGCGGCACTGTTCCGAAACGGCACGCCCGAGGACGTGCGCCGGGCGACGGAGGCGCTTTTGGCCGCCTGCGGCACGCGGCGGAACTTTGTCCCCTCCTCCGGCTGTGACATTCCCCCGGCATCCCACTGGGAGAATATCGACGCCTTCTTCCGGGCCGTTGCGGCCTTTTACGCATAAGCTGTCTCGCTGCCCTGCGCCATGCGGCGCGGGGCAGTTTTTCTTTTTTGCCCGGGACGGGGGAGAAGGATTGGAGAAAAATGGGAAAAGTAGGAGATTATCCGCATGGTTTTCCCCGGCAAATGAAAAAACACTGTCCATTTTTTGGAAGAAACGCGCAAAATTCCGTCGATTTTCGACGTTTCTCAGAAAAAGCATCAAAATTTCACAAAGCTGCGCAGAAAAACGCGCTTTCCTCTTTCATTATGCCATTCGATGTGCTATAATTACTGAGTTGAAATAGCATCCGGCGAAAAGTGCCGGAATTCAGCCCTTAAATTGAATCATTGTTCCGCCCATCGGCGGCATGAAATAAAGGAAAGCAACTCAGAGTAGTAGGAGGAAAACCCCCAATGTTTGCAGGGAAAGAAGATTTCAAATTAGAATATACGAGAGGACTCATCGAGCATTTTGCAAAGCCCCTGTCGCACTGCTCCCGTCAGGAGAAGTACGAGAACCTGGTGCATCTTGTCACGAATATCGCGTCGTCCATTCGTACGGAAACCGAGGAGCGCGTAGAGCGCGAGAATCTCAAGAAGGTCTATTACTTCTCCATGGAGTTCTTGATCGGCCGATTGCTCGAGAACTATCTCGTGAATCTCGGCATCCGTGACATCGTGGCAGAGGGTCTTGCCGATCTGGGCGAGAGCCTGGAGGATCTTTTGAATGCAGAGCCGGATCCCGGCCTTGGCAACGGCGGCCTCGGCCGTCTGGCCGCCTGCTTCCTGGATTCTATGGCCGCCATCGGCCTCAACGGCACCGGCATGGGCATCCGCTATCGCTTCGGCCTCTTCCGCCAGAAGATCGTGAACGGCTATCAGACCGAGGAGCCGGACGCATGGCTCGAAAACCCCTATCCCTGGGAGCACGTCAACACCGACGAGAGCGTGGAAGTGCGCTTCGGCGGTTATGTGGACCGTCAGTATGATAACGGCAAGATGAGCTTTGAGCACCGCGATTATCAGAGCATCAATGCCGTGCCCTATGATGTGCCTGTGGTGGGCTTCGGCGGCCGGGACGTGAACGTCCTGCGCCTGTGGTATGCCCAGCCCATGCATGACCGCGTGGATATGGCCGCCTTTAACCGGGGCGATTACTGCCAGGCCATGCGGGAGCGCAATGAGATCGAGGCCATCTCCTGCATCCTCTATCCGGATGACAGCATGGGCGCAGGCCGCGCCCTGCGTCTGAAGCAGGAATATTTCTTCGTGGCCGCCGGTATGGCGTCCATCTTCCGTGAGTATAAGGAGCTTTACGGCACGAAGGCCTGGGACAAATTCCCGGAGCGGATCTCCATCCACACCAACGACACCCATCCCACTCTGTGCGTGCCGGAAATGATGCGCCTCCTGGTGGACGAAGAGGGTCTTGAGTGGGACGACGCCTGGGACATCACCTGCCGCACCTGCTCCTTCACCAACCACACCGTTCTGCCCGAGGCACTGGAAAAGTGGAGCATTGAACTGTTCCGCAGCCTGCTGCCCCGCGTTTATATGATCGTCGAGGAGATCGACCGCCGCTGGCGCGAAAAGCTGTCCCGCCAGCTCGTCAACTGGAACAGCGTCCTGCGCAACACCGCGGTCCTCTGGGACGGCGAGGTGCGTATGGCAAACCTGTCCATCATCGGCAGCAACTCCGTCAACGGCGTTGCCGCCCTGCATACCGAGATCCTGAAGGACTCCGTCTTTAACGATTTCTTCAAGCTGAATCCCACCCAGTTCAATAATAAGACCAACGGCATCAGCCAGCGCCGCTTTATGATCCAGTCGAACCCGGGCCTGGCAAAGCTCATTTGCGAGTGCATCGGCGACGAATGGATGAGCGACATGACGAAGATCGCCGCCTTTGAGGACTATAAGAATGACGAGGGCGTGCTTTCTCAGATGCGTCAGGTGAAGCACCAGAACAAGGTGCGCCTGGCCGACTATCTCTATCGCACCTCCGGCATCATGGTGGATCCGGACTCTGTCTTTGATATCCAGGTGAAGCGCATCCATGCCTATAAGCGCCAGCTTCTCAATGCCTTCAAGTGCTTAAACCTCTATAACACCCTGAAGGAAAATCCGAACCTTGACATTCATCCCTATACCTTTATCTTCGCCGGCAAGGCCGCACAGGGCTATGCCTTTGCCAAGGAGGTCATCAAGTTCATTAACTCCGTGGCAGATGTGGTGAACAATGACCCCGACGTGAACAAGAAGATCCGCGTGGTGTTCCTGGAGAACTTCTGCGTGTCCAATGCCCAGCTGGTCTATCCGGCAGCGGATATCAGTGAGCAGATCTCTACCGCCGGTAAGGAAGCCAGCGGCACCGGCAACATGAAGTTCATGATGAACGGCGCCATCACCCTGGGCACTCTGGACGGCGCAAACGTGGAGATCCGTGGTCTCGTGGGCGACGAGAACATGAAGATCTTCGGCCTGACCGCCGACGAGTGCATGCGCTATTATATCAACGGCGGCTACAGTGCCTATGAGGAGTGCCGCAAGGACAGCCGTCTGGAGCGCATGACCAACCAGCTCATCAACGGCTTCTTCCGCAAGAGCGGCTGTGACTTCTGGGGCATTTATGATGCACTGCTGCAGCATAACGACGAGTATTTCGTCCTCCGCGACTTTGACGCCTACATGAAGGCCTGGCACGAACTGGACGGCATTTATAGCGACGAAAAGCGCTGGACCGGCATGTCTTTGGTGAACATCGCCCGTTCCTCCTTCTTCTCCAGTGACCGCACCATCCGCGAGTATGCCGACGAGATCTGGCACGCCCCCTACTTTAAGAAATAAGGATCCAGCCTCTCCTTTGACCGGGCGGGAATCGGTCGGTTGGGTACCTCGAGAGTTCCATCGTTCGCAATTTCAATTTGACATATTAGTACAAAATAATTGGAAGGTGGGTTTTGCGCATATGCAGAAAAAAGAGTGTATTGCCATGCTTCTGGCCGGCGGCCAGGGCAGCAGACTGGGTGTCTTGACGAAGAGTAACGCCAAGCCTGCAGTCTCGTTCGGCGGTAAGTACCGCATCATCGACTTCTCTCTCTCGAACTGCGTCAACTCCGGCATTGACACCGTTGGCGTGCTGATCCAGTATCGCCCCCTGGTGCTGAACCGGTATCTGGGTACCGGCGAGGCGTGGGATCTGGACTCCTCCGACGGCGGCGTCCATGTTCTGCCGCCCTACGCCACGGAGACCGGCGGCCAGTGGTATGCCGGCACCGCCGACGCGATCTATCACAACATCGACTTCATCGATTCCTACAATCCTGAGTATGTGCTCATCCTGTCGGGCGACCATCTTTATAAGATGAACTACGACCTGATGCTTGAAGAGCACAAGGCAAAGAATGCCGATCTGACGGTGTCCGTCATTGAGGTGCCGTGGGAAGAGGCCAGCCGCTTCGGCATCATGACCGAGGACGAGGAAGGCCGCATCGTCAAGTTCTCCGAGAAGCCCAAGAACCCGGACAGCAATCTGGCCTCCATGGGTATCTATATCTTCTCTTGGCCCGTGCTGCGCAAGGCACTGCTTGACGACCATATGGACCCGAACTCCGATAAGGACTTCGGCAAGAACATCATCCCGCGCCTCCTCTCCGAGGGCCGCAACCTCTTCACCTATCACTTCAACGGCTATTGGAAGGATGTCGGTACCATCGACAGCTACTATGATGCCCAGTTCGACCTGATGGACGAAAATTCCGGCATCAATGTCTATGACAACTCCATGCGCATCTTCTCGAACTCCAACATTTATCCGCCGCACTTCATCGGTGAAAACGGCGTCGTGTCCGACAGCCTGCTGTCCAACGGCTGTGTGGTGGAGGGCGAGGTCAATCACTCCATCCTGGGTTCCGGCGTGGTCATCGAAGAGGGCTGCGTCATTGAGGATTCCATCATCCTGCCCGGCGTCCGCATCGGCCGCGGCAGCCGCATCGTGCGCACCATCGTCAACGAGGACGTCACGATCAAGGCCGAGAGCGTGATCGGCGAGAAGGACGGCGAGATCGCCGTCATCGGCGCCGCCAGCGAATTTGCCCTTTGAGTGTTTCAGTGGAGGTGACAGCGTATGAAAAAGACCATCGGCCTGATTTCGGCCAACTATACCAGTAATAAGTTTGGCGCTCTGACCGCCAAGCGTACGCCGGCCAGCCTGCCTTTCGGCGGCCGCTATCGTATGATCGATTTCCCGCTTTCCAGCATGGTGAACACCGGCATCCGGAACGTGGGTATCATCACCCCCTATAACTATCGTTCCCTGATGGACCATGTGGGCGAGGGCAAGGCCTGGGCCCTGAACCGCAAGGTGGGCGGTATGTTCATCCTGCCGGGCGCCATTTACGGCATCCGCTCTGAGGGCAGCAAGTTCCTCCTGCGGGATATCATCACCAACCGCCGCTATATCGACCATGATGACGCAGACTATGTGCTGTTCTGCGGCACCAATAAGGTCTTTAACATGGATTTCTCCGCGCTCATCGAACAGCACGAGCGCAACGCCTATCCCATCACCGTGGCCTATAAGAAGGTGGAGAAGGGCGAAAAGTATGAGGGTCTGTTCTTCAATCTGGACGACCATCAGAATGTCACCGGCATCAACTATACTGCCGAGGGCGAAGCAAACTATTTCTTAGACTGCTTTGTCATCGACCGTGAGTTCCTGATCAGCTTTATGAACTGGTTCGACCGTCTCGACTACATGGACATCATGGAGATCGTGGCAGGCGAGCTGGGCGAGATCGGCGTGGACGCCTATGAGTTTACGGGCTATGTGGGCGCTGTCAATTCCATGGCAGATTATCTCCAGGTGAATTTCGACACCCTGAAGTCCTCTGTGCGTGCCGAGCTCTTTGAGACCGAGCGCAAGATCTACACCAAGATCCAGGACGAGGCCCCGGCCCTTTATCGTCCCGGCTCCCGTGTCAAGAACTCCCTGATCTCCTCCGGCTGCGTCATCGAGGGCGAAGTGGAGAACTGCATCCTCTCCCGCAGCACCCACGTCAAGAAGGGCGCAAAGCTCGAGAATTGCATCGTGGCCCAGCACGCCGTCATCGGCGAAGGCGCCGTGATCCGTAACGTCATCTTCGATAAATACGTCGAGGTGAGCGCAGGCGTGCATCTCGAGGGCAGCCCCGAGCATCCCCTGGTGCTCAGCAAGAACGAAAAGCTTTGAGGAAACTCCGGTTTATCTTGAATAAACGAGGAATCATTACTTATGAAAAAAGAAGCAAAAAAGCCCATGCAGATTCTCTTTGCCTCCTTTGAGGCAGAACCCTTCTCCAAAACCGGCGGTCTTGGCGACGTGGCGGGCAGCCTGCCCGGCTATATCCAGGGCGCGGGCTATGACATCCGCGTGATCCTGCCGAAGCTCAGCTCCATTCCCGCCAGATTCGTGGCCAAGATGGAGCCCCTGGACTGCTTTGAGGTACAGCTCTCCTGGCGCCGCCAGTATTGCGGTCTTCTGACCATGAAGTACAAGGGCGTCACCTATTACTTCATCGATAACGAATACTACTTCAAGCGCGACCAGCTCTATGGCGAGTACGACGACGGCGAGCGCATCGCCTTCTTCTCCAAGGCCATTCTCGAGAGCATTCTGCACATTCCGGACTTCATGCCGGACGTGCTGCACTGCAACGACTGGCACACCGCGCTGACTCCCGTGTACCTGCGTGAGCATTACCGTCACATCCCGGGCTTTGACCGGATGAAGACCGTCTTTACCGTCCACAATCTGAAGTTCCAGGGCGTGTTCGCCGGCAGCGTGCTGGGCGATGTGCTGGGTCTCCATGACTGCCCCGCCGCCGGCCAGCTCATGTACGGCGACGCCGTGAACTTCATGCAGGGCGCTATCCGCTATTCCGACCGCCTCTCCACCGTCAGCCCCACCTATGCAGAGGAGATCTGCACGCCCTATTACGGCGAGGGCATGGACTGGCTCTTCAACGCAAGAAGAGAGCATCTTTACGGCATCTTAAACGGCATCGACTATAAGAAGTACGATCCGAAGTCCGTGAATCCTCCCTTCGACGCCGAGAATATGGAGAATAAGCGCGTGGCCAAGGAAGCCCTCCAGGCCGACCTGGGCCTTGAGGTGGATGGCGATATCCCCATGTTCGTGGTGGTCAGCCGCCTGACCGAGCAGAAGGGCTTTGACCTGGTCACCCATGTGCTGCCCCAGATCTGCGAGCGCAAGATGCAGCTCGTGGTGCTGGGCGTGGGTACCCCCAATTATGAGGAGGCCTTCCGCTGGTACGCAAACCTCCATCCCGAGAAGATCGCCGCCTGCATCACCTTTGACGAGCCCCTGTCCCGTCGGCTTTACGCCTGCGGCGATGTGCTCCTGATGCCCTCCCGCTTCGAGCCCTGCGGCCTGGCACAGATGATGTCCATGCGCTATGGCTGTCTGCCCCTGGTGCGCGAGACCGGCGGCCTGAAGGACAGCGTTACCCCCTATAACCAGTACACCGGCGAGGGCAACGGCTTTACCTTCACGAACTACAACGCCGATGAAATGATGGCCACCATCGACACCGCACTGGATGTCTGGCACAAGCATCATGAGCAGTTCCAGGTCATGCAGAAGACCGCCATGGAGACCGACTTCAGCTGGCGCGCCTCTGCCCGGAAGTACCGCGAGATGTACTGCGACCTTGTGAATGAATAAACATATTTCGGAGCATGTATGCTGATCTATCATAACTCCCATGATGAATCCTACCGCCGTCCCTTTGGGGCGGCGGAGGTTTCCTCCTGCGTCCGGCTGCGTCTGGACGCCACGGATGCCCGGTCTGCCACCCTTCGTCTGTGGCATGACGGCCAGGGCGAGACCCTTCTCCCGATGGAAAAAGAGGGAGATCTTTTTACAGTTTCTTTCAAAACCCCGGAGAACGCGGGGCTTTTGTGGTATTATTTCCTCATCGAGGGCATGGACGGCCAGACCTATCGCTATGGCAATCAGGCGGACGGTCTGGGCGGCGAGGGCTGTCTTTACGGGCACGAGCCCCCGTCCTATCAGATCACGGTATACCGCCCGGCGGAAGTGCCGGCGTGGTATAAAAATGCACTGGTGTACCAGATCTTCCCGGATCGTTTCCGCCGCGGTGAGGACTGGGCAGAGCTGGCGGCGCGCGCCGCGCACCCGGAGTCCTGGGTGGGCCCCCGCCGCGTGATCCAGCAGGACTGGGACGATACGCCCTTCTATACCCGGGATGAAACCGGGGCGGGG
>SVLW01000049.1 GCA_015067705.1 Oscillospiraceae bacterium | reverse complement strand
CGTAGTACATCACGGGCTTGCCGTTTTCGATGTATTCCTGTGGCTCGATGTGCACGTCGGACAGCTCGATTCGCTTTCCGTCGCGGCGCACCACCACGTCAAAGTCATAGTCCTCCGAACGGGCGAAGGCCATGGAAATGTCCTTGGTAAAGAAAATGCGGTATCCGTCCACCTGGAGGATACGGTCGCCCTCCTGGATGCCGGATTCACCGCCGCCGGTGAATTTCTCCATCAGTTCCTCCACCACCGGCACCGCCCGCTGTTCGACGGGCGCATAGAGGCAGAGGAAAATCACGAGACCCATGAGGAAATTCATGGTGACGCCGGCGATGAGAATGAGGAAACGCTTCCACTTTGCCGCACGGTTAAAGGCCCGGGGATTGGGGGAGTCGTCATCCTCGCCCTCCATGACGCACTGGCCGCCAAAGGGCAGGGCGCGGATGGCATAGGTGGTCTCGCCAAGCTGTTTTTTGAAAATAGCGGGGCCCAGGCCGATGGCAAATTCATTCACCTGCACGCCGCAGGCCTTTGCCGCCAGGAAATGCCCCAGCTCGTGTACGAAGATCAGGAGAACAAAAATGAGAATTGCGTAGACAATGGTAATGGGAATCAACCTCTTTCAGATAAAAACCGGTGCAGGATCCGATCAGAACTGCCATACGGCTTCACGCGCGGCGCGGTCGGCCGCGAGTACGTCGGATAATGTGCAAATGGGGGATGCGGGCACGACCTCCAGCGCGTGTGCCACCAGCTCCGGGATCCTGCCGAAGGGGATCTCATCCCGCAGGAAGCGGGCCACCGCCACTTCGTTGGCACCGTTTACCACGGCGGCGCGGTTGCCCCCGGCGCGGGCAGCGTCGATGGCATACTGCAGGCAGGGGAAGGCCACGGGATCCGGGCGGCCGAAATGCAGCGCTGTCAGCGCGCGGAAATCAAGCCGCGGCGCGGGACAGGGGAGACGTGCGGGATAGGTGAGGGCATACTGAATGGGCAGACGCATATCGGGAGAGCCCATCTGTGCCATAACGGAGCCGTCGGAGAACTCTACGGCGGAGTGGATGACGCTCTCCCGCTGGATCACGATCTCGATCTGGTCGGGGGAGAGATCATATAAGTGCATGGCTTCCAAAAATTCAAAGCCCTTGTTCATCAGGGATGCGGAATCCACGGTGATCTTGGCGCCCATGGCCCAGTTGGGATGGCGCAGGGCGTCGGCGCGGGTGAGGGAATACGATTTCTCCCGGCTCATGCCGTAGAAGGGGCCGCCGGAGGCGGTGAGAATGATCTTCTCCACGGTTTTCCGGTCCTCGCCGTTTAAGCACTGGAAAATGGCGCAGTGCTCGCTGTCAACGGGCAGGATGGAAACGCCGCGTTCCCGGGCCGCCGGCATCACCAGTTCCCCGGCACAGACCAGGGTCTCCTTATTGGCCAGGGCAATGTCCCGCCCTGCGGAGATCGCGGCCAGCGTAGGCTTTAATCCCGCGATGCCCACCATGGCGGTGACCGCCGTGTCGCCGAGACAGGCTGCTTCCTCCACGGCCTCCGCCCCGATGCCCACCCGGATATCGGTGTCAGAGAGCCGCAGCCGCAGCGTGCGCCCGGCCTCACAGTCCGAGACCGCCACAAAGCCCGGATGAAACTGCCGCGCCTGCTCTTCGAGAAGCTCGATGCTGCTGTGGGCGGATAACGCGGCGATGGGGATGCCCAGCCGGGCGGCCACATCCAGTGTCTGAGTGCCGATGGAGCCGGTCGAGCCTAATACGGAAATTGTTTTCATAATACCACCGTGATATACATCAGTAACAGTTCGGTAAAGGGCGCGGTGAACAGCACGCTGTCAAACCGATCCAGAATGCCGCCGTGGCCGGGCATGATCTTCCCGTAATCCTTGATGCCCAGGCCCCGCTTGATATAGGACATGGAGAGATCGCCGATCTGGGAGATCACGGAGCCCACCAATGCCAGAACGGCCAGCGCCGGTAAAGACAGCGTCACATCCCAGATGGCCTCTGCGGCAAACGCATAGGCGATCATCAGGAGGATACAGCCGATGACGCCGCCGATGGCGCCCTCCACGGTTTTTTTCGGACTGACAATGGGCGCCAGCTTATGCTTCCCGAAGAATCGGCCCGCGAAATAGGCGCAGGTATCCGTACCCCAGGCGGCAATAAACGGCACCAGGATCAGGGCGTCGCCGCCGTCCATCCGCTGGATGCGGCCGATGGCGCCAAAGGCCAGAGGGAGAAATACCGCAGAGAAGAAGGCGCCGAAGAGGGCCTGCCACGGGATCTCGCCCTTTGAGAAAATCCCGATGGTGAAAATGACCGCCGCCGCCGGCATCACAAAGGCAATGAGAGGCAGTGTCAGGAAATAATCGAGAAGCACCGCGGCCGCGGCCAGCAGAACAGAGGCCGTCAGCAGCACGGGACACTTCACCATACCGGTATTATGGAGCATTTCATATGCGGCCAGACCGGATAACAGCGCCAGCGCCACAGGCAGAACCCATGGGGGCGTGAAATAAACAGCCAGGAAAAAAAGCGGCAGCGCCGCAAGAGCCGCGAGGATTCTGGTCAGCATAAAAGCCTCTCCTTACTTCTTCTTTTCAATGCCGCCAAAGCGGCGGGAGCGACCCTGGAAATCAGCGATCGCACGATAGAGCTCTGTCTCGTCAAAGTCCGGCCAGAGCACGGGGGTGAAATAATACTCCGCATAGGCGGACTGCCACAGGAGGAAATTGGAAGTGCGCAGTTCTCCCGACGGGCGGATGATGAGATCCGGATCCGGCACACCGGCGGTGTCCAGATGGGCGTCGATGTGCGCGGCGGTGATGTCCTCCGGACGCAGTCGGCCTTCCTGTACCTCGCGGGAAAGCGCCTGCGCGGCATGTACGATCTCCGCGCGGCCGCCGTAGTTTAAGCAGACATTCACATGAAGGCCGGTATTGCCCTGGGACAGGCGATCCGTCTCCCGGATCAGGCTCTTGATCTCGTCGGACAGGGGAGACGTGTCTCCCACGATCCGCAGGGAGATGTTCTTCTTCGTCAGTTCCTCACAGGCCTCCAGGAGATATTCCCGGAAAAGACCCATGATGGCCTCCACCTCTGCCCTGGGGCGGGACCAGTTCTCTGTGGAGAAGGCATAGACCGTCAGATAACGCACGCCGATATCGTTGCAGAGCGTGGCGATCCGGCGGAAATTCTCGCTGCCGGCCCGGTGTCCGGCGGTGCGGGGCAGGGCCCGGGACGTGGCCCATCGGCCGTTGCCGTCCATAATGATAGCAATATGCTGAGGAAGACGAGAAAAGTCCGGTGTAACGGACTTTTCTCGTCTGCCAAAAAAGCGCAGGTTTTTCAGTTTCACGATTTCTTAAACCTCGATGAGTTCCTTTTCCTTGGCGGCGCCCATTGCATCCACTTCCTTGATGTAACGGTCGGTCAGGGTCTGGATATCCTTCTCGATGTCGGCCAGATCGTCCTCGGTGATCTCGGACTTCTTCTTCTGGGCCTTATACAGATCCATGGCGTCACGGCGGACGTTGCGGATGGCGACCTTGGACTCTTCGCAGAGCTTATGCACCTGCTTCACGAGCTCGCGGCGGCGCTCCTCGGTGAGGGACGGGAAGAGCAGACGGATGATACGGCCGTCGTTCTGGGGATTGATGCCCAGGTCGGAGGCGATGATGGCCTTCTCAATGGCCTTCAGGGTGCTGGCGTCCCAGGGCTGGATGGCCAGGAGGCGGGGCTCCGGTGCGGAGATGGATGCCACCTGATTGATGGGGGTCTGGGTGCCGTAATAGTCGATGGTAATGCGGTCTAAAACGCTTGCATTGGCGCGGCCTGCACGCAGGGTACCGAACTCCTCGCGCATCACCTCGAGGGTCTTTTTCATTTTGTCCTCATGAACCTTATATTCGTTTGCCATGGTATAGTCTCCTTTCGATTGATCAGAAATAGGAATTACTTTCTTACAATGGTGCCCACGTGCTCGCCCATAACTGCGCGGTAGATGTTCTCGGGATCATCGATACCGAAGAGCAGGACGGGGAGATCGTTATCATAGGCCATGGTGGCCGCGGTGGAGTCGATAACGCCCAGATGACCCTCGAGAATAGAGTCAAAGGACACGGTCTCGTACTTCACGGCGTCGTCATACTTGCGGGGATCCTTGTCATATACGCCGTCGATATTCTTGGCCAGCAGCGCGATGTCGGAATCGGTCTCAATGGCGCGCAGGATGGCGGCGGTGTCGGTGGAGCAGAAGGGATTGCCCGTGCCGCAGCCAAAGACCACCACGCGGCCCCGCTCCAGATGATGGATGGCGCGCAGACGGATATAGGGCTCCGCAAACTGGCGCATCTCAACGGCGGTCTGCACCCGCACCTCCAGGCCGTGCTGTTCCAGCACGTCGGCCAGAGCCAGTGCATTGATGGCGGTGCCCAGCATCCCCATGTGGTCGGAACGGGTGCGGTCGATTCTGCCGGAGCCGTTCTTCACGCCGCGCCAGATATTACCGGCGCCCACCACGATGCTGACCTGGACGCCTTCGTCCACGCTGCGCTTGATGATTGCAGAGAGTTTGTTCAGTATATCAAAATCAAGACCCGTGCCCTGGGCACCGGCAAGTGCTTCGCCGCTGATCTTAATCAGGACGCGCCGATAAGTAGGAGTGCTCATGTCAAATACACCTCATCATTTGATTAGATTCGGGGCGCGGAAACGAACTCCGCAATACCGTATCTATTTTACCGCAAAATGCCCGCTTTGCAAAGGGGGTAATTGGAATCTTTTGAAAAAAATCTGTGACAAAACGGTGAAGTGTTCCTCTGGGCAGAGAAAAACCGGAGAAAAAGCAATGCCCATTCTCCGGGATCCTGCATAAGATGGAGTGATTTTGGAAAAACGGAGGTCGGCCCATGAGTTTCGACTATTTTCTCGGCGCAAACACGCCATTGGGATTTGTTCCCACGTTTTCGGATCTGACCCAGCGGGCAGAGCATCTGGTGATCATCAAAGGCGGTCCGGGATGCGGGAAATCCACCGCCATGCGGCGCATTGCGGAGGCATGCGAGTCCTGGGGGATGCCGGTGGAGCGCATCCGCTGTTCTTCCGATCCCGCCTCTTTGGACGGGGTATATCTCCCCGCACTTGATACCCTCTATGTGGACGGCACCGCGCCCCATGTGATCGAGCCCAGCTATCCCGGGGCAAGAGAGCAGATCTGGAATCTGGGGGAATGCTGGGATCAGGGCATGCTGGAGGCCCGCCGCGGGGAGATCGAAGCCCTCTCCCGGGAGATCAGCCGCGCCTATACTGCGGCCTATCGCTTCCTCCGGGCCCTGGGGGAAGTGATGGAAGAACGGCGGCAGCAGGCCATGGAGACGGCGGACGGGGAGAAGCTTCTCCGCCGCGCCGCCCGAATCGCCGAGTCCCGGATTCCGCACCGCCGGGGCGCGGCGGAAGGGCGGGTGATCCGCATCTTTCTGGATGCCCTCACGCCGGCGGGGCCCCTTTCTCTGGGGGACTTTTCGGACTGGACCGTGACGGAGCTCTATGACCCGGAGGGGCTTTCCGGTACCGTCACCGGCCCGGTGCTTTCGGCGGCCCGGGCCGCGGGCTATACCGTCTATGCCGCCCATGATCCGCTTTTGCCTCATGGAGCGCCTCTCCATCTGGTGATCCCGGAGCTTCACTGGGTCCTCCTCACCTCCGGCGGACTCTTCGGCGCGGCCCACACCGGTGCCCGGCGGATCCGTCTGGATCTCATGAAAAAGGACGGCGTCGATACCGCCCCCGGCCGGGAGCGCGAACTGCGGGAGCTTTGCCGCAGACTCATGGAGCTTTCCTCCGGCAGCCTGGGAAAAGCAAAGCGCCTCCATGATGAACTGGAGGCGCTTTACCGTCCCGCCGTGGATTTCCGAGCGGTGGATCGGCAGGTGATGGGTCAGATCGACCGTTTGAAAGAGGCGTTTACAGATAAAACTCGTGATTCCCAATGGTCTTGAGATAGGTGCGGTTTTTGGCGATCCAGTTGCTCTCGGCCTTTCTGGGATTGAAGAAATAGAGACTGCCCGGCACCACATTTTCGCCGGAAAGGGCCCGGCGGGCCGCCTCATAGCTGTCGGCGTCCGGGGTGTTGTAGATGGTACCGTTTGCCACCGGCTCGTACTGTACGGCATACTTGGTGTCAAAGATCACGCCGTAGATGGTGTTTGGGAAGTTCGGGGACGCCACCCGGGAGAGCACCGTGTTCGCCACGGCGATTTTGCCCTCCATGCTCTCGCCCCGGGCCTCCGCATACACGATGCGGGCCAGCCAGTAGAGCTCATCGGAGGTATAGGCGGCCTGGTTCTTCCCGGGCAGCGTCAGCTCGGCATGCTTCCCGTTCCAGCTCACCGTTCCGCCCAGAGTATCCGCCAGCTTCCGGATGTGGACATAGACGGAGGAACCGCTGAGATAGGCATCGCGTCCCACCGGGAAGTGACTGGTTTCTCCGTCCCGTTTGGCCACCGCGGCGGAGCGGGCGGCGTCCCAGCTCACCTGATAGCCCATACTTTCCAGGACCCGGCGGAGCGGGACATAAATGCGTCCGCCTGAGACATGATAACTGCCGGTATAGGGGTCGCCGCCGATGCGAAGCCCCGGCGCGTCATAGGCGGCGCTGCCCACGGTCAGAAGACCGGCGAAGAGGAAGGCCGACACGCCCGCGGCAATTCTTGATCGAATCGTCATTACATTGACTCCTTTCTTTCGTGACTGGAACCAGTATAAATGACAAAACGGTTACAATTCAATGCCAAAATATTGGTAATTTACCAAAGTTCCCGCTGGCAGCTTGCAATTTCAGACAGGAAAAAGCCTCTGCCTTCCCGAAAAAAGGGAGGGCAGAGGCCATTTTTATTCATTTCGCATGGCGAGGAGCACGTCGGCGCGGTTTGTCAGGACGGTGTCAATGCCCGCGTCCAGAAGGCGCTTGGTCTCATAGCGGTCATCGGCCCAGCAGGCGCTGCAGCGCATGCCGTAGTCCTGGGCGCGGCGGATGAGACTGCGGTTGAAATAGGGCTTCTGGAACTGCACCCGGCTGCAGGCATAGCGGATGGCGTAATCCACGATGTCCGGCCCGTCCGGCTCTCCCGGCTGCAGGGAACAGCGGGGGATATCCGGCGCGGACAGGCGGCACTGCCGCAGCTCTTCGCCCCGGGCAGAGAAATAGGCGTTGTCCGATGCGTCATAGCGGTATAAAAGCCGCCTGAGCTCTCCCGGCACGTCAATATCCGGATGGAACTCCGCAATGTGGATGTTCATGATCACCCGTCCGCCGAACTGCGCGATTACCTGTTCCGGCGTACAGAAGGGGACGTACCAGTTTTTATAGGACCCGGCATTGGAATGGAGCAGGGTGTCCAGGTCATAGTCCCGCAGGCTGCCCTTGCGCTCCGAGACACGGTTCACCTCCGCGTCGTGACAGACGATCATCTGAAGGTCGCGGGTCAGGCGCACGTCGAATTCGATCTCGTCCGCCCCCAGTGCTATGGCGGCGGCAAAGGACGGCAGGGTGTTCTCCGGCATCACGCCGGAAAGCCCCCGATGGGCGGATACCCGAAAATACGGTGTGGCTGCCATAGCTGGTGTTCCCTCCTTATTCCGTCAGTTGTCTGTATTTGAGCTGTTTCAAGCGCTTCATCACATGGTTGTCCCGGCCGAAATACTCGTGGAGACGGGCGTATTCCTGATAAAGCGCGTCATAGATCGCGGCGCGTCCGGCGTCCGGCAGATAGGGCGTGGGACTGACCTTACCCATGGCGGCGGAGGCCGCGAAGAGATCCGGATAACCCCCGGCCTTGCTGCCCGCGGCAACACTGGCCATAATGGCGGAGCCCAGGGCGCCGCACTGGGTGGTCTCCGTGAGGTATACCGGCATGTTCAGCACGTCGGCGTAAATCTGCATCATCATGGGATTCTTGCGGGAGATGCCGCCGGTGGCATAGCATTCCTTCACCGCGACTCCGTGGGCGCGGTAGTTTTCCACGATCATGCGGGTGCCGTAGGCAGTGGCCTCGATGAGCGCCCGGTAAAGCTCCTCCGGTTTGGTCTGGAGCGTCATGCCGAGAAACATCCCGGTGAGATCCATATCCACTAAGATGGAGCGGTTGCCGTTCCACCAGTCCAGAGCCAGAAGGCCGCTCTGGCCGGGAGAATAGGCTTCCGCCAGTTTGGTGAGATACTGATGAATGGACAGGCCCTCCGCCTCGGCGGCGGTTTTATACGCTGCCGGGACCCCATTCTCCACGAACCAGGCGAAGTGATCGCCCACGCAGGTCTGGCCGGCCTCATAGCCGAAGTATCCCGGCATCAGTCCGTCCTCCGAATACCCGCAGATACCGGGCACCCGCGGCTCGTCCTGGCTTAAAATCATATGACAGGTAGACGTGCCGATAATGGCCAGCAGCTTTCCCGGCCCATCAATGTTGGCAGTAGGTACCGCCACATGGGCATCCACCGTGCCCGCGGCAACAGCGATCCCCTCCGGCAGTCCGGTGAGCGCGGCGGCCTCTTTCGTCACGCCGCCCACCCGGGAGGCGATGGGCACCACAGGCCCCGCAAGTTTGTCCGCCGCCACCCGTTCCAGCCGGGGATCCAGCGCCCGGAAAAACGAGGGATCGGGATAGCCGTCTTTTTTGCTCCACATGGACTTATATCCGGCGGCACAGGCATTGCGGGACAAAACCCCGGTGAGCTGCCACACGATCCAGTCGGCGGCCTCGATGAAATAATCGGCGGTTTCGTAGATCTCCGGCGCTTCGTTCAGCGTGTGCCAGATCTTCGGGATCATGGATTCCGAGGAAAGCTTGCCGCCGTAGCGGGGGAGGAAGGCCTCGCCGCGCTCCGCGGCAATGCGGTTCAATCGCTCCGCCTCTTCCTGCGCGCCGTGGTGCTTCCAGAGCTTTGCATAGGCATGCGGTACGTCCCGGTATTCCGGCAGGAAGCAAAGCGGCGTACCGTCCGCCTTCACCGGCAGCACGGTACAGGCCGTGGCGTCCACGCCGATGCCGATGAGATCCTCCGGCGCGACGCCGGAAAGACGGATGGCCTCGGGGATGACGTGCTGCAAAACCTCCAGCCAGTCGGCGGGATGCTGTAAGGCCCAGTCCGGCGGCAGGGTGCGGCCCGTGGGAATGGCGCGATCCATGACGCCGTGGGGATAGTCATATACGGCATGGGCCAGCTCTCTGCCGTCCCGGACGGAAACCACCGCCGCACGGCCGGACAGCGTGCCGAAATCCACGCCGATTACATATTTTTCCATACGAATTCTCCCTCATATTACTATCTCTATCATGACGGATTTCGCCAAAAAAGTCAAGCGGGAGGGGCAAAAAAATGGCAGAAAAAACAAAATGGCGAAACGGTTTTTCCGTTTCGCCAAAGGAACTCAATATTCGTCCAGGGAGTAACAGGTCATGGGGGGCAGCGCCGCGTCCAGCTCCCTTGCGGCGCCTGCGTCCAGGATCTCCGCCTCGCCCCGTGCCGCAAGCTCGGAAAGGCTGCGATAGCCGCAGACAAACTGCGTCAGCCGTCCCGCCTCCAGACGGATCTGCGGCGCTTTTTCCGTGGGCTTGCCGGAGAAGGTAAAGACGCCGTGATTGGCAGAAACCGTGCGGTCCTGCACCTCCACGGTATAGTCCGGCAGATGGCACACCGCGGAGAGCAGTGCGGACACATCCGCCACGCCCATGACATTCATGGGACGGCGCTCCGTGAGAAGTCCCGCGGCATGTAAGGTCGTATCCGGCGGCAGCTTCCCGCGCAGCGCCCGGCCGTCCGGCACCGCGGAGAGGGCGGAAAACAGCGCAGTTTCTGCGCCGGGGTCGTTTGCCAGGAATTCTTCCACATAGCGTTCTTCCCGCTCAAAAAAAATGGCATAGGCGGAAAGTCTGCCGGAATCTTCAAAAATGCCAAGCGCTCTGCCGTCATCGGCGGCATAATCATGCAGCTTCAGCCGCATATCTGCCAGAGAGCGGGCAATGATACCACTATAGCGCCCGGCGGCCCGCCGGTAACAGTCCCAGATCAGGCTCTCGTCCCGCCGGAAGTCCAGCGGTACCACAGCGGGCGACACGCCGCCAACAGGCGCGTCCACGCGGAAATACACCGTATCCGTCACGGGATAATGCCCGAAACCGGCGTACATGGCGAGAATCTCCGGGCGATAGGGGATCACCACCGCGCCGCGCGCGGCGATGCCGTTCATATAAAAGCGCATGGTGCGGCCCATGTGCCCGCGGCCCTCTGCCTCCGGCAGGGTGGACACGCCGGCGATCACTGCGCCGGGCAGCACCGCATCCCGGATCTTCACCGGGAAGGGAAAGCTCTGGATCGAGGTCAGGATCCGTCCGTCCTCTTCCGTGACGGCGGAGGTGGCAGGGGAGAAGCGCTCCTGGAAAAACCAGTCGAGAAAGCGGTCATGATCGCCAAAGCGCAGCTTCCAGAGTGCGCGGATCTCTGCCCGATCCCGGTACTCAGACCATCTTTGCATGATCGTTCTCCATTTCCGCAGGGCTCACGCCGTACATCTTGCGGTGGAGGCGGCAGAAATAGCTGGTGCTGGCAAAGCCCGCGGCCTTTGCCGCGTCGGACACCGAGCAGTGGAGATTGGTCAGAAGCTTCTGCGCATAGCGCATCCGCATGGTGTTGCGGTATTCCACCGGGGAAATCTTGAAATAATCGGTAAAGAGCATGCGGAAGCGGTTTTCCCGCAGATCGCACAGCTCGGCATATTCCGCAATGGGCTTGTTCTCCAGAAATTCCTGCTGCAGTGCCGCAACGCCCGGTGCGATCCGCGCCAGACCCGGCACAAAGAAGGCCAGAAGCTCCGCACCCGCCTTGGTCAGCATGCTCCAGAAGGCCTGGCGTCTTGACAGGTCGCCAAACAGGCCGGCCAGGGAGATAGTCTTTTCAAGCTCCGCAAACTCTGCGGAGAGATCGGCGGTAAAGGCCATCTCGTGAGGCAGATTGATGCGGCGCTCATTCCGGAACAGCTTGAAGGAGACGAGAACATACTCGCTCTTTTCCGGGAAAACCACCGCATATTCGGGGCCCCGGGGGATGTATCCGGTACTCTTGATATCCAGAATCGGGGCGCTGTCATAGCGCAGAGATGCAGACCCGGATTTCATATATATAAACTTGTCCACAGAATCACTGGAACTGCCGTGAAAATCGATCACATCGCCGGGACCCGCCTCAGAGACAAAAACACAAATGTTGTCCACGCGGAATCCATCAGCAGAATCTAAAATCATTGAGAACACCTCCTCTTTCAATTGTTATTGTAACTCATTTTTTTGGATTTGTCATTAAAAATTTAAAATATTAACATTTTACTTATATCTGCAACCTATTGACGTTTTTGGTGAAATCTGATATGATACGCTCAATTGTTCCGGGCAGGGAATCTCTTGGAATAAAAGCGATTTTTCATCGGTAAATTGTTTGATTTTCCTGTGTGCGTCCCCGGTGCATACTCGGAAAAAATCGATACATCACATACATCCTGACCGGATGGGAGGCATCTATTTTATGAAACGGAGATATGTTAGCGATATTACAGAGGGCGTGATCTGGAAACAGCTCCTCTTTTTCTTTGTGCCGATCCTTCTGGGATCGCTGTTCCAGCAGCTTTATAATATGGTGGACGCCATGATCGTGGGCCGCTTTGTGGGTACGGAGGCGCTGGCCGCCGTGGACACCACCTCAAGCTTTACGAGCCTTCTGATCAATTTCTTTGTAGGCGCCGCGTCCGGTACCTCCGTCATCGTGTCCCAACACTACGGCGCCCGCGAGGATCTGCAGGTTTCCCGGGCGGTGCACACCGGCATGGCTTTCTCCGTGGCGGGCGGCATTGTGGTGATGCTTCTGGGTATTCTGGCGGCTCCCGCCTGTTTCCGGCTGATTTCCGTGCCGGAGGAGATCATGGGGGACGCCCTGACCTATATCCGCATTTTCTTCCTAGGCACGGTGGCCCAGTTTGCCTATAACGTGGGCGCGGGCATTCTGCGCGCGGTGGGCGATTCCCGCCGTCCGCTTTACTTCCTCATTGTGGGCTGTATCGCCAATGTATTCCTGGATCTTCTTTTTGTGGTGGTATTCCGCCTGGGCGTGGCCGGTGCGGCCATTGCCACGGTGCTTTCCCAGGTCATCAGTCTGATTCTGGTGCTCTATACCTTGATGCGGGCGGAGGACACCTTCCAGCTGGTGCTGAAAAAGGTGCGCTTCCACCGGGATATGCTCTTCTCCATTCTCCGGGTGGGCATTCCCATGGGCCTTCAGAGCTCCATGTATTCCATCTCCAACATGATCATCCGCGCCGCCGTGAACACCTTTGGTACGGTGGTCATTGCCGCCTGGGCGGTCAGCGGCAGAATGGACGCCATTGTCTGGATGGTGATGGACACCTTCGGCATCGCCGTCACCACCTTCTCGGCCCAGAACTACGGCGCCGGCAAGATCGACCGCGTGCATAAGAGCGTGCGGGTCTGTCTCCTCATGGGCAGCATCACCATCGTCTCCATCAGCGCCATGCTCTACTTCATCTCGCCCTATTTCGGAATGCTCTTCACCGACGATCCCGAGGTTTTGGAGCTCGGCACCTATATCGTGCGTTTCTGGGCGCCCTTCTTTATCACCTATATCGGCAGCGATATCCTCTCCGGCGCCATCCGCGGCACCGGCGAGACCATGCGCCCCATGATGCTCACTATGTTCGGCACCTGCATCCTGCGTGTGGTCTGGATCTTCACCGTGGTGCAGATCCATCACACCCTCGAGATGGTGATGCTGAGCTATCCCATCACCTGGGTCATCACGTCGGGCATGTTCATCATCTATTATCTCCGGGGCAAGTGGCTGAAGACCCGCGCCGGAGCGGATTCCCCTGCGGCATAAGCCGCAGAAAACGCAGGAAAGCTTTTCGTTTTCCCATAAACTGTGGTATACTGGATCCAGTACATGGCGGAAAGTATGGAGAGACTATGAAACTGCGTCCTGCGATCCTTCTGGTTCTGGGAATCATTCTCGTGCTGTTCACCGCCTGCTGGCTGCAGGCGGTGTTTCTTTTGCTGCTCTTTTCTCTGCTGCTTCTCGGCGTGGGGTGCTCTTATTTTCTGTATCGATGCAGAAGCTGGCGGCGGGTATTGCTGCCGGTTCTGATCGGTGCGGCGTTGGGGCTCCTTTCCTGGGAAATCCATGAGCAGTTTTTCTATCGCCCTGCTGCCCGGTATGACGGGGAATCCGGTGTACTGACCTGCACTATGACAGAATACCCTGCGATTTATGAGGAGTACGCCTCCTTGGTGGTGCGGGGCGAAACGTGGGACGGAGAGGCGTTCCCGTCCTGCAAGCTCCGGCTTTATCTGAAATCCGTCCCGGCGGAACTGGCGCCCGGGGATCAGCTCACGCTTACCGTATCTCTGGAACTGCCGGAAAGCCGCTGGAATTATGACCGTTTCCGGAGTGACCGTGCCCGCGGTATCTATCTCCTTGCGGAAATCGTGGAGGAAACGGAAATCACCTGGGCGCGCGTGGAATCTCTGCGGGAATTTCCCCTGCGGGCCGCGGCGGCCTGTACCCGGCGGATCGGCGAACTCTTCCCGGCAGAGGAGGCCGGGGTGCTGAATGCCCTGATATTCGGTGACGAGCGGGGACTGACAGAAGACTATGTCACGGCGCTGCGCCGCACGGGACTTTCCCATCTCACGGCGGTGTCCGGCATGAACGTCTCCTTTCTGGTGGGACTGCTGCTTTTGCTGTTTCGTCGGAAGTGGGGTACGATCCTCTCGATCCCCGCGGTGCTCTTCTTTGTGCTGATGACCGGCGGCAGCGCATCCATTCTGCGGGCTGGGATCATGCAGCTTCTCTGGCTGACGGCCTCTCTGATCCACCGGGAGGCGGATACGAAGAATTCCCTTTTCCTGGCCTGCGGCCTGATTCTTTTGGGGAATCCCTATGCCGTTGCGGATGTGGGTCTTTGGCTGTCCTTTGCCGCGACGCTGGGCCTATTGCTGCTGGGCATTCCCATGCATCGGGGGATCATGCAGCGCATCCCGGTGAAAAACCGTCTGCTGCGCCGGGGGATCGATGTGCTGGCGGGAACCCTCGCCGCCACCATTGCGGCACAGGTCTTTGTCATCCCCATCCAGATCGCCGTATTCCGGGAGCTTTCCCTCATCGCCCCGCTCTCCAATCTTCTCATCGTGCCCCTTACGGAATATGCCTTTACGGGCGGCGTGACGGCGCTGCTTCTCTCCTGGGTATGGATGCCGCTGGGACGACTGGCGGCGGTGATCCCGGGTTTACTCGTCAAGCTGCCGCTTCATCTGGTGCCGCGGCTGGCGATGCTGCCGCTGTCCTACATTTCGGCGGATCAGATCTATCTGCGGCTCTTCCTGTTTGCCGCCTATCCGCTGTTGGCGCTGGCGCTGTGGCGGCGCTCCCTGCGCGCCCGGGCAGGCGTGGCGGCGGTGCTGCTCCTGGCGGTCACGGTATTTTTCTCCCTCCTGGAGGGGCGCTTCACCGCCCAGGTCTCTCTGGTCAGCACCGTGTCCGGACAAAGCGTGCTCCTGCACCACCGGGAGGAAACCGTGGTGGTGAACTGCGGCGGCAGTTATGCCTATGCGGCGTCCGCCGTTTTCCCGGAGGTGGAGCGCATGAGCGGGCAGGAGGTGAGCCTTTTCATTCTGACGGATTACCGCAATTCCTCCGCAGGCAACGCGGAAGCGCTTTTGACCGACTATCGCGTGGAATATCTGCTGCTGCCGGATGCGTATGAGGAGGCGGATCTTCTCCGTCGCGACGCCATTCTCTCCGCCGCCGAGGCCAAAGGCACCACGGTGCTCACGCCGGACACCTTAACCGGGCGGTATCTGGACCGGATCGACGTGCTGATTATGGAACAGACGGAGGAGGGGAGCGACCGGGGATATCTGATGCCGGTTTTGTCCGCGGGCGGCTACAGCGTTCTCACATTAGGACATCTCATGCCGGAGACCGTGGGGTATTTCCTCGCCCATCTCCCTCTGGAAACGCTCGACTGCATCGCCGCGGGGGATCATTATACCGCCCGCGCCCTTCCGCCTGCGGTCTATGGCTTTTCGCCGGAGATCTGCGTGTT
>SVLW01000048.1 GCA_015067705.1 Oscillospiraceae bacterium | reverse complement strand
GGTTGTCATATGGTGTATGGGATTGATGTAAACACCCAGGTTAGATTACGCACCTCCTTTTCTCGAGAGACAACGAACTAGGTTTTTACTACATTTTAGTAAAAACCTAGTTGTTTACAAAAAAATCCACAATTAAGGGAATAAAATGGGCAGATCTCTCGAGAAAACCTCGAAAAATCTGCCTAAAACGCTCTGTAATTAAGTTCAAGTCCGGTCGAACACCCCTCGGACTGGGATAGGTATCTATTTTTCCCACTTGAAAATTCAGGGACGAAAAAACCCAGAAACCGTTGTGGCTTCTGGGTTTCCAAGGTGGTATCTATTTGTACCCCTCAATGTGGTTGCGGAGGCAGGATTTGAACCTACGACCTTTGGGTTATGAGCCCAACGAGCTGCCGGACTGCTCCACTCCGCGATATAGAAGGATCAGGGCGGTTTCGGGAAAATGGTGCCGGAAACCGGGCTCGAACCGGTACGGGATTGCTCCCACGAGATTTTAAGTCTCGGGCGTCTGCCAATTCCGCCATTCCGGCACGTGTTCCTGATTGCTTATATAGAATACCATACCGGAGGCCGGTTGTCAAGGCCTTCCTGAAAATTTTTCCAGTTGGTATGTAGTCCCGCGGAAAAACCGCGGGGAGGCACGTCAGCCTCTGGCCACAAAGGTGTCGCAGCGGGTGCCGTCGGGGTGCTGGGCGTAGGAGCCGTCGATGAGGACTTCCTCTGCGTCACAGACGCCGTCCAGGTTATAGACGCACTGCTTGACCTGACAGCCGATGCGGGTGCCGGGGGCGGCGTCACGGGTGTCGCGGACATTGGAATAGGCGGCGTTTTCCGCCATAAAGCTGCCGCAGCAGGTGTCCTGACAGCGGCAGGCATCCCGGCCGTTGACGTGGATTTCCTTGAGGGCGCAGAGCCGACTGTGGTTATTGACACACTGCTGTGCCGTGCATTCCAGATTCGTCATAATGAATCGCTTCCTTTCCTTCCTTCGTGCGAGGATAGTTTATGCGGAAGTGCGGGAAGAAATGCTGGAAAATGCTTCCGGTTTGCGTGGAAAAAGACGGAAAAAATGGATGTTTTTGATTTTGCTGTGGGCACTTGACGGGATGGGCGGGAACCGATATGATAGAGGGGAATGAACTGTCTTGGAGGAATGATGACGATGTATTGCAAGAATTGCGGACAGCCGCTTGCACATGGCGCGGCGTTTTGCAGCCACTGCGGCACGGCGGTGAACGGCGATCCCGGTGCGGGACAGACGGCGTATCCTGTAGCGTATCCGGAGCAGAAGTCCCGCATCGTGGCGGGCGTGCTGGGGATCCTGCTGGGCGCGCTGGGCATCCACAATTTCTATCTGGGGTATACGGGCCGGGCGCTGACGCAGCTGCTGATCACGCTGTGTACCTGCGGCATCGGCGGCGTGGCCATAGAGATCTGGGCGCTGGTGGAGGGCATTATGCTGCTCTGCGGCAATGTGCAGGTGGACAGGAAGGGCATCCCGCTGAAGGACTGAGTACAAGAAAAAGCGGTGCAGCCGGGAAGAGAACCGGCTGCACCTTTTTTGCGCCGGAGGGGCCGGCGCGTGCAGCAAGAAAAGATGCGGTGCAAAAGCACCGCATCTTTTGATTCATTGCATTAGCCGACAACTTCGAGGCCCATGGCGTCGAGGAAGCGGTTATAACGTGCCTGCATGACGTCGTAGTATTCCTGCAGACCCAGATTGTCGTAGGCATACTGGATCTTCTCGTCCACTTCGTCGATGGAGAACTGACCAACGATGGTGTTGGTGGTGAGCTCCAGGAGGTAAGTATCGACCAGCTCGGTCTTATACTGAGCAACGACCTTAGCCTCATCGGCGGTAGGCGGAGTCATGAAGGAGTAAACGATGGCGGGGTTGAAATTCTCCTCACCGAATTCGTTGATGTACTTCAGGAACTTGGTGGCGGGGGAATCGCCTTCGCCATTGTAGTTATAGTTTTCCTTCCACTCTTCCTGAGTCATGAATTCTTCGGTGTAGCACTCGCCGGCATTCAGAGCTTCCTCAACGGAGTCATAAGCGGTGCACTTGACGCCCCAGACGTTATCAATATGAACGGAGGGCAGACCGGAGTAGTCCAGGTAAGTGGTACGCGGGGAAGCGAATTCATCCTGCTCTTCGGTGAGCGGATAGGAAACGATCGTGCCGTCATCGGCCCAATCCCATGCAACGCCTTCAATACCACGTTCGAAGACCAGAGCGAAGGCCTGGCTGTGGAGGAAGTCCACGAAGCGGCCGGCTGCGTCGAGATCGACGTCAGCAGCGAAGGTGATGCCGGAACCACCGGCCACGGCTTCCTGAGCGGTGAAACGCGGGACGATGCCCTCAACGCCCTGGATCAGAGGCAGAGGTTCATAGTCGGCATCAGGATCGCCGGTCTCGGTACGCCAGAGGTAGTCGTGCATGACGGTGTAGGAGGAGCAGTAGTTACCGCCGCAATAGACGCTGTAGCTCCACTGGGAGCCGCCGTCGTTATTGAGAATGAGGGTGTCATTATAAAGCTTGTTCATGAAGGACAGCCAGGGCTTGTAGCCGTCCATCAGATGCGGGACTTCCACAACGCCGGAGCCGGGGTTCTCAACGAACGTGCCGCCCGGGAGACCGAACCACTGGCCGATACCACGATAGACACTGGCAGTGCCCAGATGCTCGATATGACGTTCATCTGCGGCGCCGTTGCCGTTGATATCGTTATCCTGGAATGCCTTCAGAGCATCGTAGTATTCATCCAGCGTGGTGGGAAGCGCAAGACCCAGCTTGTTCAGCCAGTCCTGACGAATGCTGACGCCGTAGGGGCCGTGAACCTGAACCGGAACACGCTGCTTCGTGGTGGAGTTAGAAAGGTCAATGGAGTTTGCGGTGTTGTTACCGACCTTGATGCTGTACCAGTTGCCATTTTCGGTCATGGCCCAGGCACGCAGATAGCCCAGCTTGCCGTCCGGCTCAAAGAGCGGAGCGGACTCGGTGGCGTACTCCAAAATGTCATCCATGGGAGCGAAACGATTGTTATTAATCATTTCAATATAGCTGTCATCCGGCAGCTGGCCCCATGCATAGAAGGAGTTGGGCAGGGTGTTGGCGGCAATGTAACCATTCAGAGTGGTCAGATAAGCGGTCTGGTCAGTGGTGCTCCAGTCCACTTCAATGCCGTAGTCTTCGTTGGCAATGCGCATGAATTCTTTCCATGTGGCGAAGTGCTGTGCTTCGACCATGGTGTAGTCCCACTGGTTGGCCTCATAACCGAACCAGGAGATGGTCTTCATTTCTGCTTCCACGGGTGCCTCGTCTTCGGCGTCATCTTCCTTGGACGAATCCTCCGCGGGCTTCTTGTCATCCGTGGCAGTGGAGCTCTTGTCATCTGCGTCGTCTTTCTTGTCTTCGGCGCAGGCGGTGAAGAGCGTCATCAGCATGAGGACTGCCAGGAGCAATGCGAGGATCTTCTTGGTCATTTGTTCTCTCTCCTTTCAATGCTGCACGGGGGAGCGTGATGTGTTGACCTGTATATACAGGTGGTATGCCTATATTATAGGGAGGGAACTGGTGAATGTCAACAATTTTTTTGGCGACGGGACGTAAGAATTTGACCGCATTATACGACTTGTTATTCACAAATTGTTGCATATGCTAAAAAACAAAGGGCGGAATTTGGCAAAAGAAATAAACCTGGAAATAATTGTAAAACGAAGATGTCTGAATATTTTGCCAAAATCGAATAAAATTTTGAAAGTATCCGCATTCGCGGTGATTACAGGGACGATGTTGTGAAATCTGTCGAACGGCGTCGAACGGGAGCGCGCGCGGCGAAAAAACAAGGAATATTTCACCAAATGCAGATGGAGAGATTGCGGAGTTTTCGTGCAGCTGTTATAATGAAATCAAATTTATTACCACTACGGAGGGAAACGTTATGCCGAAGAAAGCAAAAGTAGTCATCCATCCCGCGTATGAGATCGGTGAGATCGATCCGCGACTCTATTCCGCATTCCTGGAGCCCATCGGCAACATGGTCAACGGCAGTATGTATAACCCCAAGCACCCCACCGCCGACGAGAGCGGTCTGCGCCGTGACTTTTATGAGGCACTGAAGGCCACCGACCTGCCGGCAGTGCGTCTGCCCGGCGGCAACTTCGTCTCCGGCTGGCAGTGGAAGGATTCTATCGGCCCGAAGGATCAGCGCAAGGTACATCTCGACCTGGCGTGGAAGCAGTACATTGACAATCAGGTGGGCCATGACGAGTATCTGCAGTGGGCAGAGAAGGCCGGCACCGAGGCACTCTATACCATTAATACCGGCACCGGCGGCATTCAGGACGCCGTGGATATCGTGGAATACACCAACCACGAGGGCGGCACCTACTGGTCCGACCTGCGTAAGGCAAACGGCCACGAGGCTCCTTATCATGTAAAGACCTGGTACATCGGCAACGAGCCGGACGGTTATTGGCAGATCGGCTCCTGGGGCAAGGACCCGGCGGGCTACGGCAAGCTGACCGAAGAGATCTCCAAGCTCATGAAGTGGACCGACCCGCGCATTGAGACCATTGCAGCGGTGTCCTGCTCCCCCAATATGCTGCACTATCCGGACTGGGATCTTGAAGTGATGAAGCAGTGCTATCACAGCGTGGACTATATCTCCATGCATCATTATCAGTCCGTTCTGGCGGATGATATCCCCACCTTCCTGGGTGCATCCCGTTACTTTGAGGATTATATCAACACCGAGGTCGCCATGTGCGACTATGTGGCGGCAAAGCTGAAGAGCCCGAAGAAGATGATGCTCTCCTTCGATGAGTATGCCACCATGATGCGTCCCGCCGGCGAACTGCACTATGGCCGCGGCGAATACCTGCACTATAAGGCACATTACATCTTTGATCCGGAGCGCCAGCATGTGCGCCATGATCCGGACAATATGCCGTCCCGCCGCCGCTTTGGCAGCGATATGCTGGGCGCGCTGTCCAATGCCTCCACGCTTCTGGCCTTCATCCGCCATGCAGACCGCGTGAAGATCGGCTGTATGACCGGTGGTCTGGGTGTTCTGGCCTCTACCGACCGCGACCATGTGTGGAGCACCGCTTCCGCCATCCCGTATACGCAGCTCATGCGCTATGCCCGCGGCACCTCTCTGCGTACCAGCGTGGACTGTGACACCTATGACATCCCCAGCTATATCGTGGACGACACCAACCAGTATTACGAGCAGGAAGGCGTGGACTTCATCGACACCGCCGCCGCATATGACAAGGCCAGCGGCGAAGTGAACGTCTTTGTGCTGAACCGTAACTGGGAGGCATCCAACGACATCGAACTGGATCTCACGGGCTTTGAGGGCCTCGAGTTTGTCGAGATGCTTGAGATGCACACCGACGACCTGGCGGCAGCCAACACCTGGGAGACCCCGGACGCCATCAAGTCCGTGGTCAACCCGAACGCCAAGTTCGAGGGCGGCAAGCTCTCCGCCAACGTGAAGCCCATGTCCTGGAACGTGTTTAAGTTCAAGAAGTAAGAATTTTCGGAACACCCCCGCCGATGTGACTCGGCGGGGGTGCTTTTTACATAATTTTGCAGGAAAGCCTTGCATGGCGGCAGGACGTGTGATATAAATATCTATGTATCACGATTTCACTCGTCCCCCGGGGACAGGTTCTGGAAAGCGGCGATTTTTCTGCGTTTTCGCCGGATTCCCCGGATCGGGCGGAGGGAAAATACAGTATGATGCGTCATGCTGATGATATAGATGAAAATTTTGGAAAAGAGGGATTTTTGCATGAGCAAAAAATTTTTTGCGCTTCTGCTGTCTGTGATGATGGTGTTGTCAATGATGACCGGCGTTGCGATGGCGGAAGGGGAGGTAACGTATTACGTTTCTTCGACCGGCGATGATGCTGCTGCTGGCACTGAGGCTGCTCCGTTTGCAACGATTCAGAAGGCTGTGGATGTAGCGACTTCTGATACAAAGATTGTTATTCTGTCCGATATTACTGGAAATGTCAAAATTACGCAGAAAGCTAATGTTAATCTTGTAATCGATGGTGGTAACCATACTTTTACTGGCGTGATGACTGTTTTTGGTGATGCCAGACAAGATCATGCTGAGACTTTGATAATTCAGAATTTTATTTTCCAAGCTGTTTCTAGTGCCGAGTCGTGCATTGTGAGTCCTGATAGATTGCAACAGGACCCGGCAAGATATTCATATTCCCACAATGTAACGGTTCAAAATTGTATTTTTAAGGGTAATGCGACGACTCCTCTAATAGCTGCGGCTATTCGCCATGAGGATGGCGGCGATAAGAATTGGTCTGTGATTGGCTGTACTGTTGACGAAAATATGCATAGTTTGTTGCAGGTCAATAATGTTGAAGGAAAATTAACGGTAGAAAACTGCAAAGTGTACTCAAAAAATGGTATCAATTTGAATAGTTGTACCAATGTAGAAGTGACTGGTTGTACATTTGAAGTTTCTGGTTATGCTGTGCGCGCCGGTGTAAAGACGGGCGGTAATCCGGACGAAACGAAAACGTATGTATTGGAAGATAATACGCTCAAAACTGACGACTCCGAGGGTGATGCCGTTATTGTTCTTCGCTCCAGTGCAAAAAATATGACCATCACTATGGAACAAAATATCGTTTCTGGCGAAGTGCATATCGACGGTAACGAAAGTGGCGATAATAATACGCTAAACGTTGACAAAAACTACTGGGACGGTGAGCCTGCTCCTGTTGTTGGAGAAAACGACGTAGCTATCAAAGTGGATACTTATCTGCCTACTCCTGAGTCTACGACTCCTGCGGATTCTGAAGGCTACAGTGTAACTATTAAACCCACAGTAAACGGTAGTGTGTCTGCTGATAAGATGACCGGCGTTCTCTACGGTACTACTGTCACTCTGACAATTACTCCGGATACCGGCTATCAGTTGGATACGCTGACGGTCACCACAAACGAAGGAACGGAAAGTGTTGAAGTAACTGGTAACACCTTTACTATGCCTGTTGGTAACGTGGAAGTTGAGGCTGAGTTTGGGCCGGCAGCATTTACGATCTACTTCAACACTATGTGCAATGCTTATGTTGCACCTATTGAGGTTGATTATCTGGACGAAATCCCCACTCTCCCCATTCCCTTCCGTCAGGGCTATGAGTTCATCGAATGGCTTGGCATTCCCGCAGACGGCAAGATGCCCGCTGAGGACATCACTTTGACCGCCACCTGGCGTCAGACCTACTTCCAGATCGACACCCCGGTGAAGCCGATTACGCCTGTCACCCCCGTGGTGCCGTCTGAGCCCGAGGTTGACGACGACTCCTGCGACGGTCTCTTGAGCTCCGGCTGCGCCGCGGCCACTTTCGCTGACCTCGACAGCAGCGCATGGTACCACGACGCCGTGGACTACGTCCTTGAAAACGGCC
Source organism: Oscillospiraceae bacterium (assembly GCA_015067705.1). Classification (GTDB taxonomy): domain Bacteria; phylum Bacillota; class Clostridia; order Oscillospirales; family QAMX01; genus Allobutyricicoccus. The sequence continues at coordinate 7,849 of SVLW01000048.1, read as the reverse complement.
TGATGCAGGGCATTGGCGACAACAAGTTCGCCCCCTACACCACCACTTCCCGCGCCATGATCGTGACGATCCTGTATCGTCTCGAGGGCGAGCCGGTGGTCGGTTCCGCGAACCCGTTCTCCGATGTGGAGGCTGACGAGTGGTACACCGATGCTGTTCTGTGGGCCGCTGAGAACGAGATCGTGCTGGGTTATGACGGTGCGTTCATGCCCGAGGACGAGATCACTCTGGAGCAGGCGCTCCTGATCCTGCAGCGTTATGCAGAGTACAAGGGCATTGATGAGATCACCGTTCCGATGATCGCTCCCTATGAGTACAGCACCTGGGCCGAAAATGGTGTTGTTTGGGCTTATCTGAACGGCGTGCTTGAGATCGGCACCGATCTTGACGACCTGACTGCTCCCGCCACCCGCGCCGAGCTGGCCGGATTCCTCTACGCATTCTGCAAGTAATTGAATCAAATGAACCCACCGGCGGAGCAATCCGCCGGTGGGTTTTTATCCGCCGCGCCAGCAGCACCGCAATTCTGCATGGTGCATTCTTCATTTATCATTTGCAAAACACATTGTGTTTTGCACGGTGTGGCAGGTGCCATTGCGGCCCCCATGTTGTTGGCGTCGCGGACGCCGTAGTCCACGATTTTGCCGGGGCAGGCGCGGGTGATGATGGGGCCGCGGCCGGAGGCGGCGAGGACGGCGGCACCGGCGCCGGTGACCGTCCACTGGGCCGTGGGCGGCCGCTGGCCGCCGTATTCCAGGGGGAAGCGGTACTGCCGCTCCGCCGTGGCGAAGTGGGAAGACGTGACCGCCGCGGCAGCGTCGGCAAAGCCGCCGTCGATCATATGGGCGGCCAGGAGCAGGCCCTCCGCCATGGTGGAGCAGGCGCCATAGAGACCCAGGAAGGGCACGTCCATGCCGCGGACGCCATAGGCGGAGATGATGCACTGGTTGATGAGGTCGCCGGCGAAGAGATAATGGAGCGCGGCGGGAGTGAGACCGGATTTCCGGAGGGCCAGATCCAGCGCCTCCCGCTGGAGGCGGCTTTCCGCCCGTTCCCAGCTTTTTTCCTGCAGGGTGGTATCTTGCTCGATACGGTCAAAGCGGCTGCCCAGGGGGCCTTCGCCCTCCTTTTTGCCCGCCACGGCGGCGTGGCCGATGAGGACGGGCGGGGAGGCGAACTCTATGGTGCGCTGTCCGATGCGTTTGGTCATGCGGCACCTCCCAGAAGGACGTAGAGCAGGCCGTAGAGGACGCTGCCGGAGATGCCGAACACCAGGACGGGGCCCGCCACCGTGAACATCTTGGCGGCCATGCCCAGGATGAAGCCCTCGCTCTTGAATTCCAGAGCGGCGGAGACGATGGCGTTTGAAAAGCCGGTGATGGGCACGATGGTGCCGGCTCCGGCGATTTTCGCCAGTTTGTCAAAGAGGCCGAGGCCGGTGAAGAGCGCGCCCAGGAAGATCAGCGTACCGCTGGCGGCGGAGGCGGCCTCCATCTGGGAAAGGCCTGCCTTGCCCCAGAGGCAGAGGAGCGCCTGGCCCAGGGCGCAGATGGCGCCGCCGATGAGGAAGGCGCGCAGGAGATCTTTGCCAAGCGGGGAGGACGGGGATTTTTCACGGACGATTTGGTCATACTGTTTTCGGTTGATTGCCATATTATCACCTCGTATTCTGTCGGCATTAGTATGGCGGGCGGCGGCGGGATTCAGCCGTGGGAATTCCTGCTTGTCAGAATGGGCGGTGTGTGCTATACTGCAATCACACAAAAGAATAAACGCAGATCATCGGGTGCAGCGGCATCCGTTGTCGGGGCGAAAAGACGCCCCGGGGATCAGGAAATTGCGGTGAGAATCCGCGGCAACAGCCATTACCGTAACTCGCGGCAGAAATGCATGGCGTCAAGTCGGAATGCTGATCGGTCTGTGACACAAAGAAAGATTCCCGGGCAAATGGGGAAGCGACGTGTCGGATGGCTTGGGGCGAAATGCCCCGGGCTTATTTTGCGTGGCAGGACGCAGGAAACGACGGGAGCATCTCCTTTGGGGAATGCTCTCTTTTTTATCCTTTTGCGAAAGAATGAAAGGATAGGACGAAAATGAAAACGAATGTGATGAAGGCTCTGACGCTGGTGATGGCGCTTGTCTGCGTATTTGCTCTGACGGGCTGCGGCGCGGAAGAAGTGGACGCGGAGGGACTCTGGGCGGATGCGGTGTACCTCTCCGATGAGGAATTCGGCGAGGGCGGCAAGACCGTGACGGTCGAGGTGGTCGTGGAAGAAAAGCGCGTGGTGTTCACGGTTCACACGGACGCGGATACGGTGGGCGAAGCGCTGTTGGAGCATGAGTTGATCGACGGTGACGAGAGTACGTACGGCCTTTATATCAAGGTGGTCAACGGGATCACGGCCGATTATGATGTGAACGCCAGCTATTGGGCCTTTTATGTGGACGGCGAATATGCCATGAGCGGCATTGACGCCACGGAGATCGACGAGGCCGCGTCGTATCAGCTGGTGTATACCAAAGAATGATGGATACACGGAAACGGCCGGGACTCAGCATTCGGGAGACGGCGCTCTTTGCCATGCTGGGGGCGCTGATGTTCTGCTCGAAGATTCTGATGGAGGTATTGCCGAACATCCACCTGCTCGGGATGTTCACCATGGTGTACACCATCGTCTTTCGGAAGAAGGCGCTGATCCCCATTTACCTGTATGTGGTGATGAACGGACTCTATGCCGGGTTTTCGGCGTGGTGGGTGCCGTATCTCTACATCTGGACGATTCTCTGGGGCGTGACGATGCTGCTGCCACGGGGGATGTCGAAAAAGGCGGCGTGCGTGGTGTATCCGGCGGTGTGTGCGCTGCATGGATTCCTTTATGGGATCCTGTATTCTCCGGCGCAGGCGCTGATGTTTGGGCTGGATTTTCGGCAGATGCTGGCGTGGATCGCGGCGGGGCTGCCCTTTGACGTGCTTCACGGACTGGGCAATCTGGCGACGGGACTGCTGGTGCTGCCGCTTGCGGAGCTTCTGAAACGATTATCCCGGATGGCCGGGCAATAAAGAAACCCCCACACAGATTTTTGCGTCTGTGTGGGGTTTTTCCGTTACAGGATGCCAAAGAGCTCCAGAAGGACGCGGGCGGCCAGAAGCAGGAGCACCAGAATGATCACCGGGCGAACGGCCCGGGAGCCGTTTTTGATGGTGAGGCCGGCGCCCAGATAGTTGCCGACGATGGAGAAGGCGGCGGCAATGAGGCCGATGGGAACGAGAACCTTTCCGGCGGCCAGAGAGGTGAGCACCGCGCCGATATTGGAGGAGAGGTTCACGAGCTTGGTATTGCCGGAGGCGGTGCGGACATCAAGCTTTGCCAGGTGGCAGAAGATCAGGAGGAGGAAAGTGCCGGTGCCGGGGCCATAGAAGCCGTCGTAGGCGCCGACTGCCAGGGCGGCGGACCAGACAATGATGCGCTGGCGCCGGGGCGCGATCTCGCCGCGGACCTCCGGCAGGGATTTCTTCCGCAGCATGATGACGGCGGCCAGAGGGAGGATCAGGAGGAGCAGATATTTGAGCCAGCGCTCGTCCAGCATCAGCTGCAGGCGGGTGCCGAAATGGGAGCCCAGGAGGGCCAGCAGGATGGAGGGGATGGCCAGCGCCCAGTCCACATAGCCTTTTTTCAGATAGCGGAAGGTGGAGACCATGGTGCCGAGGCAGGCGGAGAGCTTGTTGGTGCCGAGGGCATAGTGGGCGGGGAGACCGGCCAGCAGATAGGCGGGCACGGAGATCAGTCCGCCGCCTCCGCCGATGGCGTCAATAAAGGAGGCCAGAAAGACGCCGCAGCCGATGAGGAGCACCGTCCAGAGAGGGTAACCGGAAATTTCCATAGGGTCGAGATCCTTTTTCAAATGGTTTTCTCAAGTGTAGCACAGGATGCGGGGAAAGGCAATGGGGTTTTGCCCGGCGGCGGGGCGGAAAAGCACTTGCGGGATGGGCGTGGGCGCGGTATACTGAAAGGGAAAAGACTTCCCTATTTTTGAGAAAGTGGGAAATCCGGAGAACGGGAGGATGGAATGATGAAGAAAACTTTGGTGGCGTATTTTTCGGCAAGCGGTGTGACGGCGGAGGCGGCGAAGGCTGTGGCAGAGAAGCTGGGCGCGGAGCTGTATGAGATCCGTCCGGCGGTTCCTTATACGGAGGCGGATCTGGACTGGAGAGATCCGGAGTCCCGCAGCAGCGTGGAAATGCGGGATCCCGCGTTCCGGCCGGAGTTGGCGGCGAAGGATGCAGAACTCGCGGCGTATGATACGATTTATCTGGGCTTCCCCATCTGGTGGCATGTGGCGCCCACGGTGATCAACACCTTCCTGGAGGCGTATGACTTTGCGGGTAAGACCATTGTACTGTTCGGTACGGCGGGCAGCGAGGGCTTTGGCAAGACCGTGGAGGCCATGAAAGACAGTTGTCCTGGTGCGGTGATCCGGGAAGGCTGCGTGAGAAACCGGAATAACGGGGCGGAATATGCCGCGTGGCTGGAGAGTCTTTCGTAAGCGTGCGCTTTGGGATTGCGAATCCGGGCGGAATATGGTAGGATATGGAATAGAACATATGGGCGAAGGCCTGAAAGAGAAGGAGAGGATCACCATGAAAGTTTTGCGGAAAGCAGTGGAACTGGAAATTGAGAAAACAGTGGATGTGCTGGTTGTGGGCGGTGGCCCTGCCGGCGTGGGTGCGGCGGTGTCTGCGGCCAGAAACGGCGCAAAGACCCTGCTGCTGGAAAAGCGCGCATTCCTGGGCGGCAACATTACCGCCTGTTTCGTAGAGAACTGCAATTATTTCCTGAAGGGAACGCCCTTCCATTCCGAAGGCATTTATGCGGAGATCGAGCGCCGCTGTAAGGAAGAATTCGGCAGCGACAACATTCGTCTTCGTAACCCCAACGCCTTCTGCAGCGAGTATCTGAAGGTGTTCTTAGACCGCTTTGTGCAGGAGAGCGGGGCAGAGGTGTGGTTCCACTCCTTTGTCAACGAAGTCATCACCACCGACGACCATATTGACGCCGTTATCATTCAGACCAAGAAGGGCCCCATGGCCGTGGCGGCGGAGATCATTATTGATACCACCGGCGATGCAGACGTGGCCTTTGCCTCCGGCGTGCCCTTTGAGCAGGGCCGCGAGCTGGACGGCCTGTGCCAGCCGGGTACCGTGTCCGTGCGCTTTGCCGGTGCGGATGTTGAGAAGCTGACGCTGGAGCCCGACCGTCTGGGCGAGATCGGCGCGGACTTCAAGCGCCGCTATCGTGCGGGCGAGACGGGTCTGCCGTGCAAGCGTCAGGATCTGCCCTTTGGCCGTCTGACTCCCGGCGGACAGATCTCCTATGCAAACTATGCCTGTGCCTACGGCCTCGATCCCACGGATGTGCGGGATCTGACCCGTGGCGAGCTGGAGTGCCGCGGATACATTATGGATCTCTATCATTATTTAAGAGAGAACTATGAAGAGCTGCGTAACATTGAGATCGCATCCATTGCGCCGGAGATCGGCTTCCGCGACAGCCGCCGTATCATGGGTCAGTATTATCTGACCATCGATGACATGGAGGCAAACCGTCAGTTCGAGGACGTGATCGCGGTGTTCCCGCGCTTCTATGACATGCTGGCACCGGACGCAGAGATGGACGGCGACGGCAAGGTGGAAGGCAAGGGCTATAAGGGTCACATCTATGAGCCGGTTGTGGATGGCCGCAGCTTCCAGATCCCGTACCGCACCATGGTGCCGGTGAATATTTCGAACCTGCTGGCGGCAGGCCGCTGCATTTCCGCAGACCATGTGGCGGAGAGCGGCACCCGCGCCATCTCCCTGTGCTGCATGACCGGCGAGGCCGCAGGCGTGGCCGCAGCCATGAGCGTGAAGGCACACATCGCACCGAAGGATGTGGATGTGCGCGCACTGCAGGAGCAGCTGAAGCGGCAGAACATCAATCTCCCCGTGTGAGATTGAATGGAAAATGGATAATTGATCATTGAAAATTGTGGAGTCCGGCAGAGAGAATCTCTGCCGGACTTTTTGTGTCCGCTGGAATAGGACGTAAAAGCCCCGACGGTTCCGGGTGGGAACGTCGGGGCTTTTTGGTTTGCTTACTTGGCGAGTTTCAGGATTTCGGTGAATTCTTTGGTGCCGCAGTCGACGTAGCTCTTGAAGGAAAGTTTGCCGTTTGCGGTGATGCGGTTTGCCAGCAGGTCGATCTCGGATTCCGGCACGTCGATGTAGGAGAGGCGGACGGGCATGCCGAGAGAACGGAAGAAGTCCTCGGTGGCCTGGATACCGGCGAGGGCGGTGTTCTCAGGATGCTGGTAATCCATCTCGCAGCCCCAGACGCGGACGGCGTACTGAGCGAAGCGGGGTACATTATATAAATAGGAATACTTGGCCCAGGCGGGGAAGGCGATGGCGAGACTGGCGCCATGAGCGGTGTCGTGGGTGGCGGAGAGCTCGTGGCCGATCTTATGATTGATGAAGACGGAGGCGTGGCCGCAGCCGGTGAGGTCGTTATGGGACAGGCTGCCGGCCCACATGAGCTGGGCGCGGGCCTCGTAATTGTCGGGCTCGGCGATGGCGACGGGCGCCCAATGACGGACGGTGAGCAGGACGGACTCTGCGATGCGGTCGGTGAGCTCCACTTCGCCGGGGAGGGTGAGATAGCGCTCCAGGGTGTGCATCATGATATCCACGGCGCCGCAGGCGGTCTGGTAAGCGGGGAGGGTGGCGGTGAGGGCGGGATTGAGGATAGAGAAGAGGGGGCGATTGAAGATGGAGTTGCGGCCCTTCTTCTGCATGCCGTCTTCATTGGTGATAACGGCGGACTCAGAGGTCTCGCTGCCGGCGGCGGCGATGGTGAGGATGGCTACGGTGGGGATGCCGGTTTTGGGGTCGGCCTTGCCGCACCAGAAGTCCCAGACGTCGCCGTCATAGGGGACGCCCAGGCCGATGACCTTGGCGGTGTCAATGGTGCTACCGCCGCCCACGGCCAGAAGCACGTCGCACTGTTCGGCGCGGAAAAGCGCAATGCCCTGCTTGGCAAGACCCAGGAGCGGGTTGGGCTGGACGCCGGGGAGTTCGGCCCAGGTGAGACCGGCATCCTTTAAGGATGCGGTGACGGTGTCATAAAGGCCGGAACGCTTGATGCTGCCGCCGCCATAGACCATGAGCGGTTTCCGGAAACCATGCTCTTTCAGAAGTGCGCCGATCTGGGATTCATAGCCCTGTCCGAAATAGACCTTTGTGGGGGAATGATATACGAAGTTATTCATGAATGATCCTCCTGTTCGATATAGGTAGGGAAATGGTTCTCTCAATTAGGATTATAGCACGGGAAGCGGAAATTGAAAAGGGAAAAGGCGAGAAATGGAAAAAGTGCGGAAAAAGGAGGAAATAGAGGCGCCTGTGGAGAGGAAAGGGAATAGTACCTATGAAAGAAGGCGGTGAAAGAGTGGTTCTTTGGTGAAAATACAGGCGAAAATGGTGTTGACTTTTGTCGTTTCATTGGGTATACTAATCAAGCGCTCGAGAGAGCGGACGTACGGAACGGGTTTGGCGGAAACTTGAAAGAAATTCAAGAAAAAGCTTGACAAAGCTCAGAACGTGTGGTAAGATATTCAAGCGCTCGAGAGAGCGGCCGGAGCAGAGACTGAGAGATCAAAAAGAATTTGAAAAAATTCGAAAAAAGATCTTGACAAGTCGATGAAGCTGTGGTAAGATAAACAAGTCGCCGCGATGAGCGACGGCAGATTGTACCTTGTAAATTGAACAACGAAGCATCACAAACCATAAAGGTTTTGTAAAGTCAGCACTTTG
>SVLW01000047.1 GCA_015067705.1 Oscillospiraceae bacterium | reverse complement strand
TTCCTTTTTCGTAATATGGATGGCATAAGGCTTCGGCTTGCCGCCGTTGGAGCCATAGGTATAGGCAAGGAACGCCACCTTCGCCCCGCCGATCTCCTCGAGAAACAGTTCTTCCTCCGCCTCTTCGCTGTCATATGCCCCGGTGTGGGCAATGCCGTATTCGTCCAGGAAGGCAATGGTGGACTGCAGTCCCGCAAAGCCCTTGTCCATGGTGTGATTGTTTGCCAGCGACACTAAATCCAGGCCCAGCACTTCCCGAAGTGCCTGGCCCATCTGCTCCGGCGTGTTGAAATTGGGATAGGTGGAGTATCCCCGCTCCCGTCCCGCGAAGGTGGTCTCGAGATTCCCCACGAGATAATCCGCCTCCGCCACATAGGGGGCGATATCCGCAAACATATAGCGGAAGTCATAGGTATCGCCCACCTGTGCCGCCTGATAGGTACCCTCGTGGGCCATGATATCTCCAATGGCCGCCAGGTGAATGCGAATGGGCGGGAGTGTTCCCGCATCCACGCTGACCGCGCCATGGGCCGCGGCGTCCGGCAGAACAGGAGAGACCGGCGCCGGGACAGACTCCGCGCCCTCCCGCACCGGCGTGCCCGGGATCACCACCGCCTCCGGCTCTGCCGCACAGGCACCAAGCACGAAAAGCAGGGCGGAGATCAGCGCCAAAAGCTTCACCGCGGGCGATCTCATTCCGTTTCCTCCGCGCCGCCGTCCGGATCATTGCTGTCCCACCAGGGCGGCGTGCTGATCACGCCGCTGTCTCCGTTATCAATTCCGCTGCCGTCATCCTCGGGATCCTCCGGGAATTCCGGCTGGTGGTCGGGATCGTAGGGACTGGATCCGGAGTGGAAGGTGCAGTAGGTGTTATAATCCGATTCCTCGCTGTTGCCGAAAAGATCGGCATAGACTGCTTTTTTATAGAGATAGGCGTCGTCCGACATACTGACCTCGCCGGTGCGCTCCACATCCATGAGGGACACCTCATAGGTGCTGCGGCAGTTGTCACAGGCGCGCTGGCCGGAATCCCGGCAGATCCGCACCGTGGTATGCACGTCACAGCGGCGGGTGGGCGCATCCTCCGGCAGGAAGGTGCCGGTGGTCACGCGGGAACCGCGGGAATCCTCCCGGCAGGCATCCGTGGCAAGAAGGCCGCTGTCCAGACAGTACTGCACCTGTGCCGTCTCCATGGTGAAGAAGGTGGCGGGCTCCTTGTCCTCGTGCAGACGCTCCATCACCAGTTTCCACGCCTGCACCGCAGGGTTCACGCTGGTATCCAGCTTGATCTCCGCCTGATTGTCATAGCCCACCCACACGGCCGCGCAGTAATAGGGGGTATAGCCCACGAACCAGCGGTCGTAGTCATTGGTGGTGGTACCGGTCTTGCCGCCCACGGCGATGCCGCCGATCTGGGCCAGACGGCCGGTGCCGTTATCCACCACGTTTTTCAAGAGATTATTCATATAATAGGCGGTCTTTTCCTTCATAGCCACGGTATACTCCGGCTCATTGGAGAGGATCACCTTGCCGTTTGCATCCTCCACCCGGGAATAGGTGGTGGGCTCCACATAAATGCCCTGGTTGGGGAAGGTGCAGTATGCCGCCGTCATTTCGAGAACCGAGACGCCCTTGGTCAGGCCGCCCAGCGCCAGCGGCGCATAGTCCACATCGGAGAACACGGTGCCGTTGATCTCCTGCGACCGCACCAGGTCAAGCCCCAGATTCACCGTGGCAAAGGTGAAGGAGCGCTCCGGCGTCACATCGTCCAGAACCTTTACCGCCACGGTATTGGTGGACTTCTGCACGGCGGTTTTCACGGTCATGCGTCCCGTATAGCCGCGGGACTGGTTCTTCGGCCACATGGTCTCCTCGTCAAAAGGCGAATCGTCATAGACCGACGCCGAGGTGATGAGTCCGTACTCAATACCCGGCGCATACACGGTCAGGGGCTTGATGGACGAACCCGGGGAACGCTTCGTCATGGTGGCGCGGTTCCAGGCACGATTGACGGTCTTTTCGCCCACGCCGCCCACCATACCCAGGACGCGGCCCGTATAGGGATCCATAATGGTCATGGCGGACTGCAGGATCTGGGCGCTCTCCGTATCCGGGAAGCTGTCAGGATTCTGATAGATCTCGTCCATCACGGCCTGGACCTCTAAATCCACATTGGCATAAATGCGGTAGCCGCCGGAATACACCAGCTGAGTCGCCGCCTTTTCGGAATAGCCGTATTCCTCCTGAAGATCCGCGATCACGTCATTGATCACCTGATCCACGTAATAGCTCTGCATCCGGGAACTCTGATTCTCGTTCTCCTCGCCGCCGCCGTAGTTCATGGGCTCCTTCAGGGCGATGAGATATTCCGCCTCCGTCTCAAAATATCCCTGATCGTACATCATCCTGAGGATCAGTTCCTGACGGGACTTATTGTGATCGGGATTCCGCAGGGGATCGTAATAAGTGGGGGAGCGGGTGATGCCGGCGATACTGGCCGCCTGGGCCACGGTGAGATCCTTTGCCGATACGCCGAAATAGGTATTGGCCGCCGTCTCCACGCCGAAACAGCCGTGACCGAAGTATACCGTGTTCAGGTAATACTCCAAAATTTCTTCCTTGGTATAGTTCTTCTCAAATTCCAGTGCGCGCATGATCTCCTGGATCTTGCGTTCCACGGTCACGTCGTCATCGCCGGTGATGTTCTTGATGAGCTGCTGGGTGATGGTGGAGCCGCCGCCGTAGTTATCCCGGAGGGGCACCACCATATTGATCATGGCGCCGATGGTGCGGATCCAGTCCACGCCCTTATGGGAGAAGAAGCGGGAGTCCTCCACCGCCACCAGGGCATTGATCATATTGGGACTGATGTCCTCATAATCCACCCAGATGCGGTTCTCTTCACTGTAAAGCTGCTCCAGCTCAATATACTCGCCCGTCTTGGTGTCCGTGGCATAGACGAAGCTGGTCTCATTCAGGGTCAGATCGGCCAGGGAGAGATTATCGATAAAGGGCCGGATGTAGTTATCGATATAGAGCGCAAATACTGTGGCGCAGATGGCCGTGGTGATCACGCCGATCACCAGCACCGTGGCAATGATCTTCACGATCCAGCCCAGCGCGCCGGAAAAATACCAGGAGGTTCGTTTCAGAGAACTGTATTTCAAAGCGGATATCTCCTTTCCTATGCAAAGCGGGAAGAAAGCACTGTTTTAACCAGTTTAGTATACCATGTTTTTCGGGAAAAACATAGCATCATATTGTAAATACTTCGCCCGACGGGAAAAATTTCTCTTCCCGGGTATTCTTTCCGCCGCCCCCGGGCATACTTCCCAGCAGAATGGAGGGAATTTTATGAAAAGTCTTCGCCGCATCCTGCCGGCCTTTACCATTTTCTTCGCCGCGGGATCCATCCTGTTTCTCCTGCTTGTAATCGGCATTCTCTTTGGCCGCGCCGAGGCCGCCATGCCCCGGGAAGAGAGCTCCCCGCCCATCGAGGCCGCCGCCGTCCTGCCGGAGACTGACCCGCTCCCGGTCTATACCATCCGTCTCCGGGGCGGAGAGCTGCAGCTTTCTCATCCCGGGACGCCGGACCGCTATACGGTGCTCTCCGGCATCGATCCCCGCACGCTCCGCAGCGCCGACCGGGATGCCCTGACCGCCGGCGTGACGCTTCCCTCTATGGAGGCCGTGGTGCGCTTTCTCGAGGACTACAGCAGCTAAAAAAAGATTCTGCCGCATAGGATGGACAAGCCGCTGGCCCTGTATTATAATGGACTTAAATCCAAAAGAAAACACATAAGGAGGAGAGTCCATGGTATTTCATGTAGCAAAGTGGGGCTGTGACCGGAATCCCGGTGCAGAGTCCGCTCCGTTTCTGACCATTCAAAAGGCCGCCGCCATCGCCCAGCCCGGCGATACCGTCTGCGTCCATGCCGGTGTCTACCGCGAGTGGGTCAATCCCGCAAACGGCGGCACCGCCGAGCATCGCATCGTCTATGAATCCGCCGGCGACGGCGAGGTCGTCATCACCGGTGCGGAGCCCGTGGCAAACTGGACGGATGAGGGCGACGGCGTCTGGCGTGCAGAAGTGCCGAATACCCTTTTCACTTATCGTAATCCCTACAAGGAACTGGTCTACGGCGACTGGCTCTTTGGCGAGCTCACCGGCAACCATCTGGGCGACGTGTACTTAAACGGCAAGGGCCTCTATGAGCGCCAGTCTTTAGACGAAGTGCGCCATCCCACGCCCTGGGCACAGGCCAAGTACCCGGAGGATTCCCTCCTTTGCTGGTACTGTGAGTCCGACGACAATAAAGTGACCCTCTGGGCCAACTTCGGCGGCGCCAATCCCAACGAAAATCTTGCCGAGATCACCGTGCGTCCCTTCGTCTTCTGGCCGGAAAAGACCGGCCGGGACTATATCACCGTCCGCGGCTTCACCCTGAAGCAGGCCGCCACCCAGTGGGCGCCGCCCACCGCCCTGCAGGAGGGCCTCATCGGCCCCCACTGGAGCAAGGGCTGGATCATCGAGAATAACAAGATCTCCGACTCCAAGTGCTCCGGCGTGAGCCTTGGTAAGGACATCTCCACCGGCGACAACGAATGGTCCAATCTGAAGTTCAAGTTCGGCACCCAGCGCGAGCAGGAGGTCATCTTCCGCGCCCTGCACAACAATTGGCATAAGGATCACATCGGCAGCCACATCGTCCGCTATAACGAGATCTCCGAGTGCGAGCAGGCGGGCATCGTGGGTCACCTGGGCTGTGTGTTCAGCGAGATCTACGGCAACCGCATCTTCAATAACCACCACAAGCAGACCTATCACGGCGCAGAAGTGGCGGGCATCAAGCTCCACGCCTCCATCGACGTGGAGATCCACGATAATATCTTCTACTCGAACTATCGCGCCGTCTGGTTCGACTGGCAGGCCCAGGGCACCCATCTCTATCGCAACGTCATGATGGACAGCCAGTCCGAGGACCTCTTCATCGAGGTGTGCCACGGCCCCTGCATGGTGGATCATAACCTGTTCCTGTCGAAGATGAACTTCCGCAATGTGGCACAGGGCTGTGCCTTTGCCCATAATCTCTTCGCCGGACGCATGGTCATCAATCCCGACCGCGGCCGCCAGACCCCGTATCACTTCCCCCACGAGACCGCCGTTGCCGGCTGGACCATCGTGATGGGCGGCGACGACCGCTTCTATAATAACATCTTCCTCCGGGACGACGACCAGAATAACGAACCCGTTCCCATGGGCTTCTTCGAGCATTTGCCCCTGAAGCCCCGTACGGCAGAGGAAGAGGAGGCCGAGAAGAAGGCCAAGATGGACGGTCTGCCCACCAAGAATAACGCCATGCTCTATCCCGTGGGCCTTGGCAGCTATCGTGACTATCCAGGCCCCGAGGATAAGTTCTGGGAAAAGCCCTTTGGCCCCGGTATGCGGGAGGCTCATCTGCCGAGCCATATCGCCGGCAATCTCTACCTGAATAACGCCGTTCCCACCCCCTGGGAGAAGAACGCCACCGTCACGGACGAGGTCGGCATCGAGTACGAATGCTGCAACCGTGAGGGCAAGGTGAAGATCAAAATCACCGCGCCGGACGCCATCCGCGGCAAGTCCCCGGACGTGATCACCACCGACCTTCTGGGCAAGACCTATCACGCCGAGATGAAGTTTGAAAACCCCGACGGCACCCCGTACCGCTTCGGCCGCGACTTCTTCGGTAACTCCCGCCCCGAAAAAGATGTCACCCCCGGCCCCTTCGAACTGGGCGAGGGCGAAAGCTTTGAATTTGTGCTGTAATGAAGTCCAAAACATAAGAAAAGAAGCCTGCCGCTTTGGCAGGCTTCTTTTTCATTTCCCAATCTGCAAACTGATATCGCCCGTATCCGTGGTCACGCGGCATTTGCCGCCTGAGAGGGATTCCGCGATGTCGATATCGCCGGTGTCGCTCTCTGCGAAGATCACCTTGTCCGAGAGGAACCACCCGCTCACGTCGCCGGTAGAAGTGACGATGCCGATCTCCGCCGCGTCGAAGCCCTCAAGCTCGATATCGCCGGTATCGGCGGTGAGCACCGCGCTGCCCTCGGCCACCACATCCTGCAGCACCGTTTTGCCGGTGGTGGCAGAGAGCACCAGATTATAACAGCGCACCGAGGAGAGTTCCTTATGCCCGGTACTGGATTCCATGTCGAGCTTGTGCTCCACGTTCAGTCCATCGCAATACACGTCGCCGGTGGAGAGCTCCAGTTCCAAAGTCCTCGCCGTCACGTCCTCCATCCGCACGCCGCAGGTGTCGCCGGAGATCTCCACCTCGTCCTGCACAGTAAGCTTCCGCAGACTGATGTCTCCCGTGTCGGTCTCGATCTCCATGCGCCCCACGGTCACATCCGCCACCGTAATCATGCCGGTATCCGTGGAAAGTTCCAGAGAATCCGCAATCTCCGCCATCACGCTCACGTCACCCGTATCGCCCTCATAGGAGAGATCCCCAAAAGAAAACGCCGCCGGCACCTCCAGATCGCCGGTGGTGGATTCCACGTGGAGGGAATCAAAGGCCGTCTCTGGCAGATAGATCGTCAGGGCAGGGGAGGTGAAGAAATTGAATTGATCCATCACGCCCCGTTTGTCCTGTTCTTCAATCAGCAATACGCCATTCTTCACCGAAATTGTGCAGGAAAGTTTTTTACTTTCCAAGTAAACAACCCGGCCAACGCCGTCGGACGCCCGCTCAAGCGTCACATCATACATCCCGGTATCCAATGCAATCCGAGTGAATTTGTCCGATATTTCCCGGCTTTCCTCAGTGAATTCCATAACGGGTGCTTCGCCCCGTCTGTCCCGTTCGGCAAGCATCCCCAGTCCGCTAATGAGCCCACCGCAAAGAATCAACATCGCCGCCACCAGCAGCGCAATTTTCGTACCCTTTTTCATCATGCCGCCTCCCGTCTGATGAGAAACTTTTTCAAGCCCCGCACCGTAACCTTACTAAGCCACAGCACGCCTTTCGCGCTCCACACACTCACAAACCAGAAGAGGATCGTAAATCCCGCCAAGCCAAATCCTGTGCCCAGAGAAGTCAGCATCAGGGCAAATCTTCCGGCGAACGGCAGCACCACCGCAGCCAGTACACACCCCGCGGCCCCCACCGCCAGCGCCAGCACCACCGCAAAGAACGACAACACCACCGCCCACAGCGTGAGATACACGGAGAACACCACCGCAAAGATCGAAATCAGCACCGGAAACCAAAGAGGGAATCCCAGAAGAATCATCAGAATGCTGATACCGCCCATCCGCTTCCTTGTTTTCATCTTCTCCTGCATCAGAGCGGGCAGGGGCAGCTCCAATAAATACTGCCTTGCCACCTCCGCCGGCGTCCCCATGGCCGCCACGGCCTCCGCCTCGGCCATGCCGTCCTCCATGCGGTCGTCAATCAGTTCCTCGTAATAGGCCACCGTCCGCCGCACATCCTCTTCCGGCAGCATAGAAAGTTCCCGCGCCAGTTCCGTTAAAAAAGTCCTTTTATCCACGGGCATCCTCCTTTACAATATAATCGAAGATGGAGAGAATCTGTCCCCATTCCTCCCGAAATTCCTGGATTTTCTGCCGCCCCAGGGGGGTGATGTGATAATATTTCCGCAGTCTGCCGTTATAGGCCGCACTCTCCACCGTCAGACAGGACGACGACTCCAATCGCCGCAGGATCGGATAGAGGGTGGACTCCGAAATATCCACATAGGGCTTCAGATCCTTGATGATCTGGTATCCGTAAGAGGGCTCGTTCTTGATGGCCGCCAGCACCGCCACTTCCAAAAGCCCCCGCTTTAACTGTATATCCATCCAATACCTCCCTTCGCATAATACTATACCACGCATAGTATAGCGGATGCAATAGGGTTAAGGGATTTTTAGAAAAAAAAATCGCCGTGCCCGACCTGGTCGAACACGACGATTCTTTTATATTTTCTCCACGATCTCCCGTGCAAAGGCTTTTGTGCCCGCCACGGCCTCTGTCGTGCGGAACACCTCCGGCCCCTCCGTATGCTGTACGGAGTGCATCCCAAGATACCGCAGCCCCGAGTGCTCTGCGAGCCGCTCGATACCCATGACAAAGGGCTCCGTGGCATACGCCCGCTCATACCCGTGGGTCAGTAAGAGCGCCACAGCCTTTCCCGCCCAGAGAGAGCCCGAGGCCGTGCCGTAAAACTTATTAAAGCCATAATGACGATCCAAGACCGCCTTCATCTGCGCCGGACAATACCAGGAATAAATCGGGCAGGCCAGCACGATACAGTCCGCCCAGAGAATGGCCTCCGCGATCTCCTGCATATCGTCCTCCAGGACGCAGCCATATTCACCCTCCACGTCCTGACAGGCATAACACCCCTGACAGGGGAGGATCGTCAGCTCACCAAGCACCACATACCGCACCGCGCATCCCTGGGCGCGCAGTTCCTCACAGAAAGGCCCGCATAGTGCCGCCGTATTCCCGGCAGGATTCGGACTGCCTAGTAAAACCAGGATGTTCATAAAAGTTCCTTTTCCATAAACTCCGCCGTGCCGTTTTTTCGATATCCGCAAGACTCATAAAGCCGCCCGGCACCGGGATTTTCCACATTCACATAGAGCCGCAGTCCGGTAACCGCCATCTCGCGCGCCAGTTCCTCGGCCCGCTCCATCAGCGCACGGCCGATGCCCTGCCGCCGGTAAGCCTCTGCCACCCACAGCTCATCTACATAAAGATGTCCGCGCTTCCACTTGCCGATCTTCGGAAGATAGCACAGCGCGATCCAGCCCACATACCGTCCGTCTGTACAGGCCGCATATACCGTAAACCCCGGCGTTCCAAGCTCCCGCAGCACCTCATCAGGTATCGTCGTAAGCGTTGGCTCCTGTTCCACACCGCTCATGCGCCAGCGCACCATGGCATCAAACAAGGGATAGTTCTCCGCCGTAACCCGTACGATCTCGAAATGTCTCACAGCGTCCCGCTCATGAGCAGGATCCGCTCCGCCGCGTCCTCTGCCGTCATGCCGTCGGTATTCACCTTCATGGTGAAAAGCTTGTCATAGAGCGGCAGACGGGCCATGGCGCGCACGATCACGCTCTCTTCCCGGACACCGTCCACCACATCCTTACCCAGACGAATGGCCAGATTCTCCTGAGAGCAGATGAGGGAGAAGTTATGAAGCTCCACGTCTTTCCGATCAAGTCGGGACAAAATATCAGTGATGATCTCCTGCTGATGCATCACCCAGCAGAAGATGATATGCTCATAGGCCGAGGAATGTATAAACTGATTGAGAAGGAACACGATGTTCTCGATCACCATCTTTTTCGTCTCGTCCGTTACCACGAAGGGATCCGCGTCCCAGCACCAGTCACCGTCCAGCATCACGGCCTTCGGCAGCCGCTTTTTCAAAATCTGCGACACCGTGGTCTTGCCCACGCCCATGGGGCCGCCGATGAAATATAAATGTTTCATTTCTTATCGCCTTTCTTTCTGAAGAAAAATGCCGCAATCAGTAAAAGCAGAGCAGGGAAGAGATACGTTGCGGCATGAACCAGAATAAACACCCAAAACGGTGCGGAATTCAGTGCAGTACGGTATTGGATCGCGCTGACTACAGTGGATACCACAAAGACCAGCACAAGGATGACTGATAAAATCACAAATAGCTTTGCCAGATGTTTGATTTTCATAAACAGTCTCCTATTCCCGCACAATGCGCTGGGGCCGCATCCGGGTTTCCAGGTGCTGCACCACGGCGCGCCCCGCCGTGAGATTGATGATCCCGGCCGTAAGCTCCTGCAGGATCGCGCCGGGAATCAGAATGTCCATGCTGATATTCTGCAGAAACTCCGTGTTTTCCACGGTATGCTCATAACTTTTCAGGTAATTGCGAATGATATCATAATGGGGATATTCACAGGAAATCCGCACCGCCTCATAGGGCATGAGCTGGGCAATGCCCGCCGCCTCCAGCGCCAGCTTTGCCGTATTGGCATAGGCGCGGATCAGGCCGCCGGCACCCAAGAGAATCCCGCCGAAATACCGGGTCACGGTGCAGCAATAGCAGGTGAGCCCCTCTCTGCGGAAGATCTCGTAGACCGGCATCCCCGCCGTGCCCTTGGGCTCTCCGGCGTCTGAGAAGCGGGTGGCGTTTTCCGAGGAGATGTCATAGGCATACACCACATGGCTGGCGCCGTTATGCATCTCGCCCACCATTTCGATCATCTCCCGGGCTTCCCGCTCGGAATACACCGTGAACACATTCCCGATAAAGCGGGACTTGCGCTCGATAAACTCGATTTCACTGTTCTGAAACGGCATTTTCACACTCATGTCACAGCGCCCCGATCTTCCTTGATATAATTCCGGATCCAGCCCAGGGTTCTCGGCTCACAAACCGCCAACACCTGAATGCTCTCCGGCAGGTATTCCACGTTTTCCACCCGCGCGTCCTTATATAAAATATCAATGCGCCGGGATTCCCCATAGGGCAGTTCGATCAGCACTCTTCTGCGCCCGGCGCCCAGGTGCTTGGCAATCAGCGCGCACAGATCGGAAAGTCCCGCCTTCGTGCGGGCGGAGATCACCACCATGTCGTTACCATGGGGCATCAGTTCCGCGTCCACTAAATCCGCCTTATTGAACACCTCGATCACCGGCGTGGTCTCGATGCCCAGATCCCGGATCTGCCGCCGCACCACCTCCGCCTGCTCCATCCAGTGAGGATTGGAGAGATCGATGACGTGCAAAAGCACGTCGGCGTACTCCAGTTCTTCCAGCGTGGCGCGGAATGCGTCGATCAGGTTATGGGGCAGCTTATGAATGAATCCAACAGTATCGGAGATGAGGATCTCCAGAGTATCCGAAACCTTTAGTTTCCGGATGGTGGGGTCCAGGGTATCAAACAGGCGGTTCTGCGCCTGGATGCCCGCGTCCGTCAGGGCGTTGAGCAGGGTGGATTTGCCCGCATTGGTATAGCCCACCAGGGCCGCCACGGGGATCTCCGTGTTCTCTCTTCGGTGACGGCGCACCGCGCGCTCCCGGCGCACATTTTCAAGCTCTGACTCCAGCTTCTGGATCCGGCGGCGGATGTGCCGGCGGTCGGTCTCCAACTGGGTCTCACCGGGGCCGCGGGTGCCGATGGGGCTGGAACCGCCGGAGGCGGTCTGCCGCACCAGATGGGTCCACATACCGGTGAGTCGGGGCAGGAGATAGCGATACTGCGCCAGCTCCACCTGTAATTTACCCTCCGCCGAGCGGGCGCGATGGGCAAAAATATCCAGAATCAAAGAGGCTCTGTCCATCACCCGCAGTCCCGTCAGCTTTTCAATGGCCGTGGACTGGGCAGGGGAGAGTTCGTTATCAATAATGATCAGATTGGCCTCATGAAGCTCTGCCAGCTCCGCGATCTCCATGAGCTTACCGGCGCCCAGCAGCGTCCGGGGCTCCGGCGTGGGGCGGCGCTGCAGCACCTTGGCGGCACACACGCCGCCCGCGGTCTTTAAGAGCTCTTCCAGTTCGTCCAGGGTATCGTCCGATGCATTCTCATCAATCGGCAGCACCGGCGACGCCAGACCCGCCAGAATCGCCACATCTTTTTTAGTAAAATTTTCAGTCGTCTGCAAGTTTACTTACCTCATATGGATCGGTCAAAGAATGTATGGGAAAAGGGAAGGGGTAAAAAAAGAGTCGCTTGACGCGCAAAAAGCGCTTCAAGCGACATACTTTTTCTTACAGGCCGAACTTCTTCTTGAAGCGGTCAACACGTCCGCCGGAGTCCACGAGCTTCTGCTTGCCCGTGAAAAACGGATGGCACTTGGAACAGATTTCAACACGAATATCGCTCTTCGTGGAACCAGTCTCAATGACCTCGCCGCATGCACAACGGATCGTCGTCTTATTGTAGTTGGGGTGGATACCTTCCTTCATCGTTTACACCTCTTTCCACGGGAAACTTGATAACACACAATGGTTATATTACCACAGGGTCATGGAAAATGCAAGAGGTTTTTTCAAAAAAATCGAAAAAAATTCCGGCGGGGTTTTTCCCTTCCTGACGGCAGGATTTTTTGATAATTTTCAAAAAACTTTGAAAAGAAAAAAGGATTTTCTCTTTTTCCTGCGAATAGTATATTGGGTGATATATATGAATATCCGCGAACTTTATGAAGAGGCGGAAGCATCCCGTCTCTCCCAATATGCCGTACGCTCCTCCCGCTCCCGCGGCAGGGCAGTTTATGAGCCCCAGTGCGAGCTTCGCACCATGTTCCAGCGGGATATCGGCCGCGTGATCCACTGCGCCAGCTTCCGGCGGCTGAAGCACAAGACCCAGGTATTTCTTTCTCCCGACGGCGACCATTACCGCACCCGCCTGACCCACACGCTGGAGGTCTCCCAGATCGCCCGCACCATTGCCCGGGCGCTTTCCCTCAACGAGGACCTTACCGAGGCCATCGCCGTGGGCCATGATCTGGGCCATCCGCCCTTCGGCCACGCGGGAGAGCGCACCCTGCGGCGGCTGTCGCCCACGGGCTTTGAGCATAACGAGCAGAGCCTTCGGGTGGTGGAGCATATCGAAAAGGGCGGCTCAGGCCTCAATCTGACCTGGGAAGTGCGGGACGGCATCCTGCACCATACCGGCACCCCCGCGGCCACCTTGGAAGGCCGCATCGTCCAGATCTCCGATCGCATCGCCTATATCAATCACGATATCGACGACGCCGTGCACGCCGGCGTGCTCCGCGGCGAGGACATTCCCCGCCCCATCCGGGAGGTGCTGGGCGATACCCACTCCGAGAGAATCAACACCCTTGTAACAGATATCGTGCATAACAGCGTCTATTCTGCAGAACTCCGCATGAGCGAGGAAGTGGCAGACGCCATGGACGAGCTGAGGACCTTCCTCTTCGCCAGCGTTTATACCAACCCCGTGGTAAAGGGCGAGGAATCCAAGGCCGACGGCATGATCGCCGCGCTCTATGAATTCTTCCGCGACCACCCCGATATGATGCCCATGCAGTATATCGAGACCGCCTTCCGCGAGGACGTGGACCGGGCAGTGTGCGACTATATCGCCGGCATGTCCGATAACTACGCCGTCGCCGTTTATCAGGAACATTTTATTCCAAAAGGATGGAACAAAATGTAAAACCGTATGGATTTCCGCATTTTAGAAAGACTATATAGATGATCCCATCCGAAAGAAGAAAGGAGGCAGAGGCCCTTGGCATTTCCCGAAAGTTTCCTCGACGACCTGGCGGCCCGCAGCGATATTTATGATATTGTCTCCCGCTACGTCACCTTAAAGAAATCCGGCTCCAACTGGTTCGGGCTCTGTCCCTTCCATTCGGAGAAAACCGGTTCCTTCTCGGTGAATACCGAAAAGCAGATCTATCACTGCTTCGGCTGCGGCGCCGGGGGCAGTGTCTATAACTTCATTATGCAGATCGAAAACCTCTCCTTCCCGGAGGCGGTGGAATTCCTGGCCAATCTTGCCGGCGTCCCGCTGCCCCAGGAGGACACCCGGGAGCGGGATAACCGCAAGCGGCTGCTCGAATGCAGCCGGGACGCCGCCCGCTTTTTCTTCCAGGTGCTCCATTCCCCGGAGGGGAAGATCGGCTATGACTATCTGATCCGCCGGGGCCTTCGTCCCGGCACCATCCGGCATTTCGGCCTGGGCTTCGCCCCGGATTCCTGGGACAAGCTCATGAACCATCTGGCCGCAAAGGGCTATACGAAATCCGAAATGCGGGAGCTGGGCCTCATCAAGGCCAACCAGAAGGGCGGCTTTTATGACCAGTTCCGCAACCGCATCATGTTTCCCATCATCGATGTCCGCGGCAATGTCATCGCCTTCGGCGGCCGCGTCATGGATGACAGCAAGCCCAAATACCTGAACTCTCCCGAGCATCAGCTTTTCTCAAAAAGCCGCAATCTCTTTGCCCTAAACTACGCCAAAAAGACCACCGGCCGCCGCCTGATTCTGGCGGAGGGGTATATGGACGTCATCGCCCTGCACCAGGCGGGCTTTACGGAGGCGGTGGCCTCCCTGGGCACCGCACTCACCCCCGACCAGGCCAAGCTCATCAAGCGCTTTGCGGATGAGGTGGTGATCTCCTATGACGCCGACGAGGCAGGGCAGAAGGCCACCTCCCGGGCCATGGAGATCTTAAAGCCCGAGGATCTGAAGGTACGGATTCTCCGGATTCCCGGCGCCAAAGACCCGGACGAATTTATCAGAGAACACGGCAGGGAAGCCTTCTCGGCGCTTCTCGAGCGCAGCGAGGATCACATGGAATTCGTCCTGGACCGCATCCGGGCAAAATGCGATCTTGAGACCGACGAGGGCCGCGTCAACTTCTTAAAGGAGGCCGCCAAGACCCTGGCCAGGTTATCTAGCCCCATTGAGCGGGAGATCTATGCCTCCCGGGCCGCCGCCTCCGGCAGCGTCAGCAAGGACGCCCTGCTCTCAGAGATCGAGCGCAATCGCCGTGCCTATCAGCGGCGGGCAAAAAATGAGGAGACCCGAAAGCTGCTCTCTCCCGAGAAAAACGCCCAGCCCGCAAGCCGGGCGCTCCGCTATACCGACGTGAAGACCGCCCGTGCGGAGGAGGGGATCATCGCCCTTCTTTATCGGGAACCGGAGTTTGCCGGGGCCCTTGCCGCCGCGGGACTCTCCGACGGGGATTTCACTTCGCCCTTCCTGCAAAAAATCTGCCGCTTCTTCCTGGATCAGTACCGCGCCGGTAATTCCGTCACTTCCGCGGCCCTGTCCCAGTGTCTGGAGCCGGGAGAAATGTCAGAGCTGGGCCGCATCCTGTCCGCGCCCGACCAGGGCGACTCCGCATCCGCCGGACGGGATTATATCCGCATCTTAAAAGAAAGCCGTGCAAAGCACCAACCGGCAGACGGAGCCGACCCGCTCCTTGCCATGCGTGATTTACATAAAGAAAAAAAGTCTTACGGAGGAACAAAATGACCATTGAACAGAAGAAGCAGGGTATTCGTGATTTAGTCGAATACGGCAAAAAGAAAGAGAAGATCAATTACAAGGAATTGATGGACGTTCTCGAAGAACTGGAGCTGGACTCTGCTCAGATCGATAAACTGTACGACACCTTCGAAAGCCTGGGCATCGAGGTCATCACCGATGACTACACCGCCGAGGCGCCCGTAGAGGAAGCCCCCGCCTTCTATGACGACGTGGAGGAGGTCTCTCAGGAAGAGCTGGCCGAAACCGCCGCCATGGCGGATAACTACGCCCTGGACGATCCGGTCAGAATGTATCTGAAGGAGATCGGTAAGGTGGATCTGCTGGATCCCGACGAGGAGATCGAGCTTGCCAAGCGCATGAAGGAGGGCGACGAGGCCGCCCGGATGCGCCTTGCCGACGCAAACCTCCGTCTCGTGGTCTCCATTGCCAAGCGCTATGTGGGCCGCGGCATGCAGTTCCTGGATCTCATCCAGGAGGGTAACTTCGGCCTTCTGAAGGCCGTCGAGAAGTTTGACTACACCAAGGGCTATAAGTTCTCCACCTACGCCACCTGGTGGATCCGTCAGGCCATCACCCGCGCCATCGCCGACCAGGCCCGCACCATCCGCATCCCCGTGCATATGGTGGAGACCATCAACAAGGTCATCCGCGTGTCC
>SVLW01000046.1 GCA_015067705.1 Oscillospiraceae bacterium | reverse complement strand
CGCAGACTGCATCGTGGCCATCGGCGGCGGTTCCTCCATGGATACTGCCAAGGCCGTGGGTATTATCATCGAAAATCCGGAATTTGCCGATGTGCGTTCTCTGGAAGGCGTTGCACCCACCACGAAGAAGTGTGTGCCTATCATCGCTGTTCCCACCACTGCCGGTACTGCCGCAGAAGTGACCATCAACTACGTCATCACCGATGTGCAGAACAACCGCAAGATGGTCTGTGTGGACGTGCATGACATCCCTGTTGTTGCAGTGGTTGACCCCGACATGATGTCCACCATGCCGAGGGGCCTCACTGCCGCCACCGGTATGGATGCCCTGACCCATGCCATCGAAGGCTATATCACCAAGGGCGCCTGGGAGCTATCCGATATGTTCCATCTGAAGGCTATCGAAGTGATCGCCCGTTCCCTCCGCGGTGCAGTGGACAACACCCCCGAGGGCCGCGAGGACATGGCCCTTGGCCAGTATATTGCCGGTATGGGCTTCTCCAATGTGGGCCTGGGCATCGTGCATTCCATGGCACACCCGCTGGGCGCTCTGTATGACACCCCCCACGGCGTTGCCAACGCCATCATTCTGCCCACTGTGATGGAGTATAATGCTCCCGCCACCGGCGAGAAGTATCGCGCCATCGCCGCCGCCATGGGCGTGAAGGGTACCGAGAACATGAGCGTGGAAGAATACCGCAAGGCCGCCATTGACGCCGTGCGCCAGCTCTCCGTGGATGTGGGGATTCCGCAGGATCTTCGTGAGATCGTAAAGCCCGAGGATGTGGCATTCCTGGCTCAGTCCGCCTATGACGATGCCTGCCGTCCCGGCAATCCCCGCGACACCAGCGTGGAAGAGATTACCGCACTTTACAAGAGCCTGCTGTAATGATCTGTGTTTTCCGCCCGCTGTCTGTGTTTCCCCACAGACGGCGGGCTTTGTCCATCACCCGGGCGGAGAGGAGGTATGGGGGATGAATGCACTCAAAAATGTGCTGGAGACGCGGCTTGCGGGAGAGCATCTCGATGCGGCGCTGCAGTTTGCCGCGTATCTGGAAGAACGGGGTCTGCGGCTTTCGAAAGACCAGAGTCTTTTCTGGCGGGAGAAACAGTATTATCATGTGACCTACCGGGATGCCTTTGTCTGCTATCTCAGTATCGCGGATCCGGACGATCCCGACCATGCCTGGACCGTTTATTCCGTGAATTCGCCGTCTTATGCGTCGGCGGAGGTGACGGATGCGGTGCGGGAGACCGGATGGCGGTATGTGGATTTTTGCCGCTATTGCGGCTCCTGCGGCGGCGGACGTCCCAGAACGGTCTTTGGTAGACGCTTTGACGAGGTCTGTGGCTGTACCTTCCGGGTGGATGATGCCGGGACGGCAGAACTGCCGTTTTTACGGGAGATGGTACGCCTGCGGATGGAGGATATTGATCAAAAGGCGAAAAGTCTCTGAGTCTTCTCATTATTTTAGAAAGGAACTGCTTCTCATGTCTTATCAGGAATTGAAATTCTCCTGCAGGAATGGCGATCTGACCATTCGCGGTACGGAGTATCGCCCGGAGGGCGAGAATCTGCCGGTGGCCATCATGTGCCACGGCTTTATGGCCAATCAGGACTCTGTGCGGCTTTATACCAAGACTCTGGCGGAGCTGGGCTATGACGCTTTCTGCTTTGACTTCCCCGGCGGCTGTGCCGTGGGCGAGAGCGACGGCGACAACACGAAGATGTCTGTCATGACCGAGGTGGAGGATCTTCTGGCGGTGATCGACTATGTGCGCGGCCTGCCCCAGGTGGGGAAAGAACTCCTTATCGGCGGTTGTTCCCAGGGCGGTATCGTCAGTGCATTGGTGGCGGCCCGCATCCCGGAAGTGGTGACGAAGCTGGTGCTCTTCTATCCGGCCTTCTGCATCCCGGATGATGCCCGCAACGGCTTTAATTCCTACGCTACCTTTGACCCGGCCAATATCCCGGACATTCTGCCCTGCGGCCCCTGGATCATCGGCGGCTGTTTCCCCAGAGATGTGCTGGATCTGGATCCCTATGAGGTGATCCCGGCTTACCAGGGCCCGGTTTTAGTGGTGCATGGTGAGATCGACGACTGCGTGCCGGTGTCCTATGGCGTGCGCGCCAAGGAAGTTTATGGCGACGCGGCCACGCTCTTCATCATCCCCGGCGCCGGTCACGGCTTCCACGGCGAGCATGACGAACTGGCCGTGCAGTATCTGAAGGATTTTGCAAAGCTTGATTGAGGAATATATCAAAAGCCCATCCGACGAAAATCGGATGGGCTTTTCTTTGATTCCGGATTACTCCAGCGTGTACACGCCGTCTGCGGCGGTGGTGATGGAGGCCTCGTAGAAGGCGGTGAGGGCGCGTACCAGATAGGTGGTGTCTGCGGCACCGGCGGTCTCATAGGCCGAATGCATGGCAAACTGCGCCAGACCGATATCCACGGTGTTCAGCGATACCTGGGTGTTTGCGATGTTGCCCAGGGTGGAGCCGCCGGGCATATCGGCGCGATTGGCGTAGCGCTGATACGGCACATCGGCGCGGTCACAGACGAGCTGGAAGAGGGCGGCAGAGACCGCGTCGGAAGTATAGCGCTGGTTGGCGTTATATTTGATGACGATGCCGGCGCCGGGATAGACCGCGTGGTTTTTGTCCTGATGTTCCGGGTGGTTGGGATGGACGCCGTGGGCGTTGTCGCAGGACACCAGGAAGCTGGCCGAGAGCTTCCGGCGCAGGTCGGTATCCGTCTGGCCCAGCGCATGGGAAATGCGGCACAGCACATCCCGGAGGAAGGTGGAGGCGGCGCCCTGCTTGGTCTGGCTGCCCACTTCTTCATTATCAAAGAGGCAGTAAACCGGGCAGGCCTTGCCGTTCTTTGCCTGCAGGAAGCCCTGCAGCGCACCGAAGGCGCACTGGAGGTCGTCAAGACGCGGTGCGGAGATCAGCTCGTTCCACTGTACGCCGGGCGCGGGGTTATAGACAAAGAGGTCGGTGGTGAGGATCTCGTCCTCGGAAACGCCCAGCTTGTCTGCAATGCGGCTGCGGAGGGATTCCGCGCCGGACAGGCCATAGAGCGGCAGCATATCCACCGCGGGATTATAGCTCATGCCGTCGTTGGCATTGCGGTTCATGTGGATGGCAACGTTCGGGATTAGCACCGTGATCTCCCGAAGATCCACGAGACGGGAGGCCACGCCGGACTCCGTCCGCAGGAGCACGCGGCCCGCAATGGAGAGCGGGCGATCCATCCAACTGGCGCACAGCATGCCGCCGTATTTCTCGGTGGACAGGCGCACATAGTGGGGATCGGAGAGCGCCGCGTTTTCCTTGATCTTAAAGGCGGGGCTGTCGCCGTGGGCGGCGGCCATCATAAATCCGGTAAAACCATCCTCCGGCACGCGGAAGGCGATGAGGGAGGAGAGATTGCGGGTCACATAATAGCCCTGACCGGGGGCAAGGGCCCAGTCGTCACTCTCGGAAAGGGGCAGATAACCCGCCTTTTCTAACAGTGCGCCGGTGTGGGACACGGCATGAAATGCCGTAGGGGATGCAGCAATATAGTCAAAAAGTGCCTGATTCATATGGAATATACTCCCAAGCGTTTATTTTTCACAGCGGCGGCCGTTAATCCAGAGGGCAGTGGGCTCGATATCCGAGAGCGTCTTACAGCCGGTGAAGGCCATCAGCAGGGCAAGCTCGTCCCGCATCTGCTTTAAGAGCTTCTCGACGCCCTCGGCGCCTTCCTTGACCAGGGGCTGCATCATAGCGCGGCCCACGGAGACGGCGTCTGCGCCCAGAGCCAAGGCCTTATAGGCGTCGGCGCCGGTATCGATGTGGCAGTCCACAAAGATCTTCAGGCTGTCGCCCACGACCTTCTTGATCTCCGGCAGCACCATCAGCGGCGGCACGGCGAAGGGCAGACGGCCGTGATGATGGCTCACCACAATACCCTGCACACCGCACTCCACGCACTTCACGGCGTCACGGACGCTGAGCACACCCTTGATGACAAAGGGCAGCTTCGTGGAGCGGACGAAGTCCTTGATCTCGTCCCGGGACTGGGTGGTCATTTCCTCGCCGAACACGTTGTCGTGTCCGCCGTCGTTGCCGAAAATGTGGTCGATATCAATACCCACGGCCAGCGCGCTGGTCTTTTCGGCGTAGGCAATCTGGTCATAGACCTTATTGCGGTCGGCATAGGGCTTTACGATGCGGATGGTCTTTGCGCCCACTTCCATGATCTCGCCGAACTGAGGGTTCTCGCCCATGCCCACCCAGTTGACGGCACCGGCGTTTTTCGCGGCGCGGGCATACTCGCACATGCCGTTTTCGCGCTCAGGTGCAAAGACGTTCAGATGGGAGAAGGCAGGGGTCATGATGGGGGTGTCGAATTTCTCGCCGTAGAGTTCGAATGCGGTGGAGGGGATCTCGGCGTCAATGAGACGCTCTTCAATGAGAATGGAATCCAAATAATTTCTGGTAATCTGATTTGCATCAGAGGGACGGAAGGTTTCTGCCATGAGGTTCATGCTCCTTTCAGAAAGAAGAAATTGATTGATGCCTCCATTATACTCGTCCGGGGGAAGAACTGCAAGCGGCACAGGGGAAAAGCTTCTCCTGTGCCGCAGGTTTTCTTCAGAATAAAGTGAGCTGTTCCTCCCGGAACGACTGCACTTTGCGGGGAATGATGGTCTCGCCGGATTGAACGCTGCCGAAGAGCAGGGGAGAGGCGGGATCATGCTGTGCCTTTCGTCGGGCGGCCGCGGCGCTGCCGTGATTGGCATAGCAGTAGACACAGCCGTTTGTACAGGTGTCATAGGCGCCGATGTCCACACTGGCGGCACAGCCGCAGTCTTTGCGCTGGCCGGGATCCCGGGGGATCCGCAGGGGACAGCCGCAGAGGGCCTCCAGCACATGCCGGTCGATACAGGCGGCGGGCGCGATGCCATAGGGCCGCAGATCCATGGCCTCGCTGCAGGCATAAATGGGAAGATCGAACTGCCCGGCGATTTCGGAGAGCATTCCGGAAAGCTCTGTCATTTCTCCGGCGGTGATCGCCCGCAGCAGGGGAGAGCGCAGCTTGGGATAGAGATCCAGGAAGGAGATCGTCACCCGGGCGGTATATGCCGCCAGGGCGTCGCAGTACCGGGTGAATGCCTCCCGGTGCCAGCGGATATCCATGGAATCATTCAGAATAATGGGGTCATAGCGCCAGAGCACGCGATCTTTCCCGATCTCGCGGGACAGTTCCTGAAAGGTTCGGAGGATCGCTGTCTTTTCCCGCAGACCCGGTTCCAGCGATTTGCCGTAGGGCGTCAGAGTGAACTGGAAGAGATAGGGGATGCCGTATTGATCCAACTGGGGAAGATGCGGCAGCATGGGCGCGGGATCCTTGGTCCAGAACACGATGGCGTCCAAAAGATCCGGCGTCAGAGGCACCCGGTAAAGCTGGGCATGGTTCATGGGGTTGCGGGTGAGGGCATATCCCTCCCGCATCCGGGTCAGGAACCACTCCGCATAATGCCCGGGAATATCCGTTCGGCGTGAGGCAGAGAGGATCATATCAGCGGAAGAAATAGAAGAACAGCGGCGTATAGTAGGAAACCGCGATAAAGCCCGCGCCCAGCAGGAACATCAGGCCTACCGCTCGCAGGATCAGCGCGGCGGAGGCAAAGCGGCGGCGATTCGGGTTCCCCTTTTTCCGACAGGCCCAGATCATGTAGAAAATCAGGCCCACAAGCGGCACAAGACCCAAAAGCATCATGCCCAGATACTGCCCCATGCTCAGGTTGTCCCGGGATTCCATCATGGGCGCGGGACGGGCATAGGACGGCGCAGCATAGGCGGGTGCCTGAGCGGCATAGGGAGAGGTGTAAGCGGGGGGATTGAATGCCGTCTGGGCATAGGGCGCGGTATAGGCGGAGCGGGGCGCCTCATAGGAGGGTGCAGCGGGCTGTGCGGGTGCGGCGGGCTGTGCCGGGGCAGCCGGCTGAACGGGCGGCACCGCTGCGGCGGGTTCATAGGACGTCGCCGGGTAGGCGGGCACGGCGGCAAAAGGCGCCGCATAGGATTCGGACTTGGGGGTCTGGAAGGTAAAACCGCAGAAATCGCAGTGATTCCGCTCGCTGCTGATTTCCCGGGAGCATTTCGGACAAAGCATGGATATGCCTCCATTATGAATTTGGTAGTTGCAGTATAGCATAAGAATGCCGTCACTTGCAACTCTTTTCCGGGGGATGCGGTTGAAATCGGCGGGTTTTCGTGGTATGATACGGAATGATTGGAGGGATACCGGAAAAATGGCAAATAAAAAAGTGATTTGGGGCTTCCAGCCCTTTGATTATCGCGCCAGCGAGCAGTATCTGGAACGGATGGCAGAGCGGGGCTGGCGGCTTCACAGTGTGTCCGGGTATCTGGCGGAGTTTTCCCCGGCGGAGCCCCGGCGCGTGGTGTACCGCGCGGATGTGTTCGGCGGCGAATTTGAGGACAAGGGCGAGAAAAAGCGCGCCGCGTATCTGGAGCGCTGGGAGAAATACGGCTGGGAATTCTGTACGAACGCCGATTATCTTTACTATTTCTGCCGGGAAGGCACGGACAAGACCCCGCCGCCCGGCGTGCGCCCGCAGGAGGAAAAGCAGCTGCAGAGCTCTGCCTGGCGCCGAGAGCTATACGCCGTGCTCTTCATGATCCTGATTCTGGCCTTTGGCCTCATCAACCAGACCCGCATCACCTACAGCAGTCTTTTGACCTATACGGACTTCTGCAAAACCTCGCTCTTTGTGGTGTTTGTGGTGCCGTGCTGCCTGGTGATTCTTTATCAGGCCTTTGTCTATTTCCGTGGCCGCGCCTGTGTGAAGCGTGGGCGGCTCCTGCCGGAGACCCGGCTTTTTGCCGCCAGAACCCGCAGTATTCTGATCTATCTGCCCACGATGCTCTTTATTCTCTATGTGCTGACGTCCTTCGTGCTGGATGCGCTGAACGGATATCCCCGCGTGCTCATGATGCTCACGCCCCTGGTGATCGCGGCGGTGGTGGCGTGGATCGTGAAGAAACTGCGTCCCCGTCTCAAAAAGGGTTCCAAGGTCATCGGCGTCATCATCATTATGACGATCTGCGTGATCATCGCGTTTTTGGGGTATGTGGGCATGGATGACCGGGAGGGCGAACTGCCCGAGGGGGCATATGCCCTGCATCTTTCCGATGTGGACGAGGATCTGGAACTGAAATATACCCAGTATACCTATTCCCGCAGTCCCGTGGTGAGCCGCCATTACATCTATGTGGAGACCGCCACCGACGGCACCACCGCCAGCACGGAATACATGGCGTGCACCGGTGACCGCGCCGCCGACCTGCTCTATTCCCTGGTGCTGGACGCCCTGGAAAACGGCGACGTGACGGACTATGATTTGGTCCGGGAGGAGAATACGATTATTTATACGACACCGTCTGTTGAGTGATAAGTTCAAACGAAGCTACTGATAAAACTGTAATATCCCTGTTATGGAAGTGAAGAAAATGGATCGACTGATAACAGAAGCAAGCAAATTTCTGAGCGGCGCGCCATTTCGCTGGGCTTTTTGCGGCGGTTACGCACTTGATTTGTTTCTTGACAGAACGATGCGCATCCATGGCGATATTGATATTTGTGTATTTGAAAACGACAGAGATACCATATTGCGGTATATGCTGCAAAACAACTGGCGCGTTTATGAGTTCCGCGGACAAGGAAAAGTACGTCCGTTGGATGATGCATCCGCCAGTGATGCCGGTCGGAATATTATGTGTGTAAAGGGCGAATGTGATCTCGTAAAATTTTATCCTTCTGAAGATGCCGGAGTGTTGTATCATGAATTTTTTCATATAGGGATCAGGTCATTCCATTATCTGGAATTTCTCTTTAGTAAAAAAGGAAAGAACCAGTTCGTGTTTGATGAGGAGAAGGATATCCGCAGAGATTTGTCCAAGGCCATTTTGTTCAATGGAGACATTCCTTATTTGGCGCCTGAAATCGCCTTGCTTTATAAGTCATCACAGGTGGAAAGAGGAGAATCTTATTCTGATTTTGAACAGATCTATCCACACATGAGCGACGAACAAAAAGAATGGTTTTCTCAAAAACTCGATATACTCTATCCTGGTGGTCATCAATGGCGCGTTTGCGGTTGATTCGCTGCCGGAGCGGGGTTACCGTATAAAGGCTTTTGTCATGCCCAAAAAATCCTCCCTGTGTCTGCAAACATCGGGAGGATTCGCTTTATTACGAGTTTTTTGTCATAAGCGGCTGCGTTACATTTGTTTTTAGATGCAAAAAACACCCCTGCGCATCTGCACAGGGGTGTTTCTTATTTCGCTCTCTTTCCGCCGCGGGTGGCCAGGTGGCGGCGTCTGCGGCGGCGGATGTTGATCTCCCGGATCAGCACGACGGCCGCCAGGGCGGAGATGCCCAGCACCGCAATGATGATGGCAATGATGCTGCCGGGAGAGGTTTTGGGTTTTTCGGGCTCCTGCGGCTCCGGGCCGGGGAGTATTTCGGGCAGAGATTCCGCGGGTTCGTCCTCCGGCGTCTCCTCGGGGACGGGCTCTGCGGGGATTTCCTCCTGCCGGTAGAAGGTGAAGGCATTGCCCAGAGAGCCGATCACGGAAAAGACCCCGTTCTGGCCCACCACGGCGAAATTCTCATGGAAATCCGCGGCGTATTCGTACTCACAGGGAACGACCTGGGTGCCCAGTACGTCGATATAGCCCCATTTCCCGTCCTGACAGACCGCGGCGCGGCCGTCGGAGAAGGACTTGGCATCCTCATAGCTGCAGGGCACGATCTCCTCGCCCAAGGAATTGATATAGCCAAAGCCGTCGATATCATAGCCGTTCTGCGACAGAGCCACCATGGCGATGCCGTCGGAATAAGGCCAGGCGTAGTCCCAGAGGAAGTCGATGACGGTGTCGCCTTCGAGATTGATATAGCCCCATTTGCCGTCCTTCCGCACAGCAATACAGCCCTCGGAGGGGAG
Organism: Oscillospiraceae bacterium; assembly: GCA_015067705.1. Taxonomy (GTDB): domain Bacteria; phylum Bacillota; class Clostridia; order Oscillospirales; family QAMX01; genus Allobutyricicoccus. The sequence continues at coordinate 6,680 of SVLW01000046.1, read as the reverse complement.
ATCGGCGTCCTCCCAGACGCAGTCGATGACCACCGCGCCGGAGGCGTCCACAAAGCCCCATCCGTCCTCGCCTTCCGTCAGGGCCAGGCCCTCGATGATGCCGGAATAGACATTTTCACAGATCACATCCCCCTCAGGATTGAGGAGCATTCCGATCCCGTCTGCTTGGACATAGGCGGCGCCGCCGGAGAAGGCCGCGGCGGAATCATACTGCGGCGTGATAAAGATATTGCCGGAATAGTCCACATAGCCATAGCGGCCATCCTTCCGCACCACGATATAGCCCTCTGCGGCATAGCCCGCATCGTCCCACATGGCAGGCACCACCACGGTGCCGTCCAGATCCACAAAGCCGTACTTGCCGTCCTTTTCAAACTTGGCAAGGCCGTTTACATAGGGGAATGCCCGGGTGCAGTCCAGGGCAAAGAGCGTCTGGTTCTCCGGGTCGATGCAGACGATGCCCGCGGCAGTGCCCACAAAGGCACGCCCCTCGGAGAATTGGGTGGCGGAGGTGTAGACCAGATCGATCACCACCACACCGCTGGTGTTCACATAGCCCCAGAGCCCGCTGAGACTGACCGGAGCCAGCTCTTCCGTGAAAAGCGGCGGCTCGCTGCCGTGGGCGTCAATATTATAAGTACGGTCATACGCGGCATAATAAAGTCCGTCGGCGGTTTCATAGCTGCCGACCCGATCAAAAGCGCCGATGCCGGAGGCAAACGCCGTCTGCATCAGGAGCAAAGCAATGATGAGAAAGCAAAGCGCACGTTTTCGCATAAGATTCCTCCTATCTTCCTATTCTATATTGTACCCTCCCGACAGAATATTGTCAATGAATCGCGAAAGAATGATGCGGCGCGGAGGGAAATCCATGGAAAAGGGGAGGACAGCGCGGATGAAATGGATGGAAAGAGCGAGATCATGGCGGGGCGGCCGTCTTGCGCGGGAGCTGGTTCGCCGTTATTTTCAGGACGGCGTCAGCCGCAATGCGGCGGAACTGGCGTATTTTCTGCTGTTTTCCCTGTTTCCGCCGGTGATCTTTCTGTCCCGGCTTTTGGGCAGTTTTCAGACGGATGTGCAGGAGTGGGAGACGCTTCTCCGGGGCGTGGTGCCAAGGGAGGTGCTGGAGATCCTGCTCCATTATCTGGCGCATATTCAGGGGGTCCCGGCGTCCGGCCTCCGCGCGGCGGGACTATTGATGGCGATCTGGTCCGCCGCCCGGGCCATGCGCAGTCTGTCCGGGGCGGTGAATCTGGCGTACCGGGCGGAGGAACGTCACGGCGGCGTGCTGGCATTTTTGAAAAGTGTGGGGGCTGCATCGGTGTTTCTGGCGGCCTTTCTCCTGTCGGCGGTGCTGATCCTCTTGGGGCCCCGCACGCTTGCGGTGCTGGGGCGGTATCTTCATCTGGAAATCCGGAGATTGCTGCTCTTCCGGATGCTGCGCCCGGCCCTGCTTTTTCTGCTGCTGTTCGGATTTCTTTTGGGGATCTATCGGTGGATCCCCGGGCGGCGGATGACGCTCCGCCGGGTGATGCCCGGTGCGCTGGCCGCGGCGCTCTCCTGGCTGGTGGGCTCGGCGGCGTTTTCCTATTATGTGGAGCACATGGGCCGCTATTCCGTGCTCTATGGCTCTATCGGCGCGGTGGTGGTGCTGCTTTTGTGGCTGTATCTCACCGCCGTGGTGCTCATCATGGGCGCAGAATGGAATGCGGTTTTGGGGAAGATGGAGAAATGATAAAACCCCCGGGACGGGATTCATTTCCGTCTCGGGGGTTTTTCGATCCGATACCAGATTCGTTCCAGCACGCTTCGGTAGTTCCCGCCGCGCATCAGGGACAATAGCGCCGCCAGATCGTCCAAAAGCTGCAACGCCAGCAGGGGGAACATCACTACGACCAGGGGATTAAAGTCCATCGCCCGTGCGAAATTGCCGTGGAGGACATTGGAAAACGCCCGGGTCATGCCGCACATGGGACAGCGGAGCCCGGTGATGTGATAGATCAGGCAGAGACTGCCCCGCTCCACCAGATCGGTGGGCAGTATGGTCAATAGAAAAAAACCCAGCGTCAGCACCAGCAGACGGGAGAGCAGCGCAGAAGTTCGGTTCATAAGTCACCTCGTATGCCTTATCTTAGCACCGGAGGCGGGAAAATGCAAGGAAACCCCCGTGGGAGAATTCCCACGGGGGTATGTAGTGCCTGATATAGAGGATATCTTAGTATGCGATACCCTGGGCCAGCATGGCCTCGGCGACCTTCAGGAAGCCTGCGATGTTGGCGCCTGCAACCAGGTCGCCTTCCATGCCGTATTCCTTAGCGGCGGAGACGGATGCCTCGTAGATGTTCTTCATGATGTCCTTCAGCTTCTCGTCGACTTCTTCGGCAGACCAGCTGTAGCGCATGGAGTTCTGGCTCATCTCAAGACCGGAAACAGCAACGCCGCCGGCGTTAACAGCCTTGGAGGGAGCGACGACCACGCCGTTGGCCTTCAGGTATGCAACAGCCTCGTTGGTGGTGGGCATGTTGGAAACCTCGACATAGTACTTCAGGCCGTTTGCGACCATCTTCTTGGCGTCGTCGATGTTGACTTCGTTCTGGGTGGCGCAGGGCATGATGACGTCAACCTTCTCGCCCCAGGGCTTTTCGCCCTTGAAGAACGGAACACCGAACTTCTCGGCATAGTCCTCAACGCGGTTGCGGTTGGAAGCACGCATCTCGACCATGAAGTCGATCTTTTCCTGGGTGCTCACGCCGTCCTTGTCGTAGATGTAGCCGTCGGGACCGGAGATGGTGACGACCTTGCCGCCCAGCTCGGTGACCTTCTGGACAGTACCCCATGCAACGTTGCCGAAGCCGGAAACTGCGAAAGTCTTGCCCTTGACTTCTTCACCGAAGGAAGCCAGCATGTTCTGGGTGTAGTAAACAGCGCCGTAGCCGGTTGCTTCCGGACGGATGCGGGAGCCGCCGTAGGAGAAGCCCTTACCGGTGAGAACGCCGGTGAATTCGTTGCGGAGTCTCTTGTACTGGCCGAAGAGATAACCGACTTCGCGGGCACCAACGCCGATGTCACCGGCGGGAACGTCGGTATCAGCGCCGATGTGCTTGGCCAGCTCGGTCATGAAGCTCTGGCAGAAACGCATGATTTCGTTGTCGGACTTGCCGGCCGGGTTGAAGTCGGAGCCGCCCTTACCGCCGCCCATGGGGAGACCGGTGAGGGAGTTCTTGAAGGTCTGCTCAAAGCCCAGGAACTTCATGATGGAAGCGTTGACCGTGGGATGGAAGCGGAGACCGCCCTTGTACGGGCCGATGGCGGAGTTGAACTGCACACGATAGCCGCGGTTGACCTGCACGTTGCCTGCATCGTCCACCCAGCTGACGCGGAAGGAGATCATACGCTCCGGCTCTACCATACGCTCAAAGATGCCGGCCTTGACGAAGTCCGGGCGCTTCTCGACGACAGGCTCCAGAGACTCGAAGACTTCTTCGACGGTCTGGAGGAACTCGGGCTCACCCGCGTTTCTCTTAGCTGTATTTTCATAAACACTCAGAAGATAGGGATTCTTTAATGCCATGATCATAACCTCCGTTTGGTCTTTTGGGACCACAAAATTTCAAATTACTTTACTAAAGTAAATTGTTAGTGGATACAGTATACACGAATCTTTTTGGATTTTCAAGAATTCTGCATGAAAAATATGTAGAAATGTCGGTTTCCTTTTCGGGATTTTTCTATATTTTCTACAGATTTCCGGGGATCCGGGCAAATGCGCGGTTTTGACGGAGAATGCTCCACCTCCTTCATCGGCGCCGCGGGTTCCGGCCCGGCGCAGAAAAATACCCGGAGGCGCAAACGGCCTCCGGGTATCAGGATATGCGGATTAAGTGAAGAGCATGAACATCACGGGGATCGTGATGACGGAACAGACGTGGGAGATCAGTGCCATGCCTGCGCCCAGCTTCGTATCGCCGCCGTAGGAGGCGGGGAAGATGACGGAATTGAGGCCCATGGGCATGCAGTAGGCACAGAGCGTGCACAGCACGATGATATCATTGCATCCGAAAAGCTTGACAATGCCGGTCATAATGGCCGGGATCACCACCAGGCGCACAAAGGTGGCGAGATAGATCTTCTTGTTCCGGAGAAGTGCCTTCAGGTCAAAGGTGCCGATGATAAAGCCCGTCAGGATCATGGCACAGGGAGACATACAGGCCGCCGCGGAGGAAAGCGTGGTGGAGAGGAAGGCGGGGATCCGGAGGCCGGAGAGACCCAGTGCCGCGCCGATCACCAGAGAAATGAACATGGGGGAGAGAATGGTGCGGAAGGTGAGCTTGCTGCTGCCCGGCTTCAGCCAGGCCACGCCCATGGTATAGACGAAGGTGACCAGCGGCAGCGTGTAGATCAGATAATTGAAGAGCATCTCATCGCCGTAGACGCCCTGGATGATGGCGTTGCCCATATAGCCGATGTTGGCGATGACGAAGGAATAGAGATAAATGCGCTTGGCATAGGGTTCTTTTGTAAAGCGGGGCGCCAGCAGATAGGCCAGTCCCACCGCCGCGAACATCAGCACGATGCCGATCACCACGGACGACCAGCGGGAGGCAATGTTCTCCCAGGTGAAGTGCACCATAAAGTTATTGATGTTCAGCGCGGGCAGGAAGATATAGGTCTCAAGCTTTGAGAGCACCACGGCGGTGTTATCCGGCGTCAGCTTCATGCGGCAGAGGACAAAGCCCGCCAGCATGAAAAGCAGCAGAAGCGCCATCTGGTTCAGCATTGGGGTAAAGACTTCCATTTTTTGTATTTCTCCTTGTTTTTCTGTCAAATTGCAACGAATAGCAGTATAGCACGAGTCTCCGGCAAAAGCAAGTGGCGCGGGAAGCCCGCGCTTCCATCCGGCACATTTTGGCATTTTGCCCCAATTCGGTTGCAAAGGCCGGGCGCATATTGTATACTGGTGGCAAGAAACCAATGAAAGATACAGGGGGAAGCATCTATGTCTCAGAAGATCATTATTCCGGCCAAAGAAGTGCCGGTACAGTATTTTGATGTTGCAGTGGTAGGCGGCGGTACCGGCGGCGTCATCGCGGCCATTGCCGCGGCCCGCACCGGCGCAAAAACGGTGCTTATTGAGAGCAAGGGATACCTGGGCGGCACCGTCGTGGAGGGCGGCACGGCACTCCATTCCTTCTTTAATAACTGGAAGACCTTCGGCAAGGAAAAGGTCCAGTTGGTGCGCGGCATTCCGTCGGAGCTGGTGGACCGCGTGACGGAGATGGGCGGCTGTACCGGCCACTGTGAAATGAGCGAGTATTACCAGTACGATGCGGTATGCACCGCCATCGACGTGGAGACCTATAAGCTGGCCGCCAATGAAATGGTGACGGAGGCCGGCGTCACGCTTTATCTGAATACGGTCATGACCGGCGCCATCGTGGAGGACGGCGTGGTACAGGCCGTCACCATCTCCAACCACGCCGGCATCAGCGCCATCCGCGCCAAGTGCTTCGTGGACGCCACGGCCTACGGCAATCTCTGCGCCGCCGCCGGTGCGGAATATACCGAGCCCAATGATATGGCCATCTCTGCCCCCATCGGTGTGGCAGGCGTTGATATGGACAAGTACGCCCAGTATGTGCTGGACTGCGGCGCCCGCGCCGACGTGGCAAGGGGTCTGCGCGATGGCGAGACCGACGGCATCGTCCGCGTCTGCGCCCACAATGACAAAATGCCCGAGGACTTCGCCAGAGAGCGCGCCGCCATCGGTATGTCCCTGCAGATCACCTCTACCCATAAGGATTACTTCATGTTTGTGAAGCTGGACTATAAGCTGCCGGTGAGCCCCACGGATCGGGATGCCATGTCCGCCGCGGAGCTGGAGCTGCGCCGCCGTCAGGTGAAGGCCATCGAGCTGATCCGCAAGTATATCCCCGGCTGTGAAAATGCCTATATCGCCCGTTCCACGCCTGCCGCCTGCATTCGCCGCGGCCGCTGTATCGTCTGCGACTATGACCTCACGAATGAGGATGTCACTTCCGGCCGCCACTTCGTGGATAACGTGTTTGAATACGGTTTCCACGATGAGGCCCCGCGCTATAATATTGCGGAGGGCGGCTCCTATGGCTTCCCGTACCGCGCCATGCTGCCCGTGGGCATCCAGAACCTCTTTGCCACCGGCATGATGGTCACCTCGAATCACCATGCCCATATGTCCACCCGCAACACCGTTTCCTGCATGGCCCAGGGCCAGGCCGCGGGCACCGCGGCGGCACTGTGCGCCATGAATGATACCACCACCCGCGGCCTCAACTATCGCGTGCTGCGCCAGAAGCTCGTCGAGGGCGGCGTGTATCTCACCGACGCCACGGAATAAGGCGTCCTTTCGGAAAGGAGAAGATCCCATGAGAGCCTATGAAAGATTGATCCGCTATACGGCGTATCCCACGGCCTCCAATGAGGCAAACGAGTGCTGTCCCTCCACGCCCGCCCAGATGGACTTTGCAAAGGTATTGGTGGAGGAGATGAAGAGCCTCGGTATTGCGGATGCCAATGTGGACGAAAACGGCTATGTATTCGGCACGATTCCCGCCAATATCCCCGACTGGCAGGGCGTCACCATCGGCTTTATCGCCCACATGGACGTGGTGGACGATGTGGCATATGAAAATATCCGTCCCCGC